>FNSS01000001.1:7899235-8203471 GCA_900104855.1 Rhizobiales bacterium GAS188 | reverse complement strand
CATCCCGGCAGCACGCCGCGTTTTCGGAGAACGCCCCGTGAGAACGAGACTGAGGGCGACGTTCTCGCCGCCTGTCATCCGGTGGACATATCCGGCAATAGCTGCGATGGCGAGCTGGGGCCAAGCTACGCCCAAGGCGGCCGCCGCTTGGTCGAAAGCGTCGCCATCGAGGTGCGACAGAGTTGTCGAGTGGCGGAGAGGCGAGGGTGATGCGGGCGCTGATTTTCCCGCAAGCATTTGGGGTTCCGACCAATCGGCGAGGTATCCCAACCAAAAAGCCTGGTCGTCCTCAAAGCGTTTCGAATGCCGATAATCCCAATCATCTAGGAGGAGCGAAAGCAGTCCATCGATTTGGGGTTTCGCCAACGCCTGGCCGCGCATCAAGGCGGTGTAGATTAGGGCCACATCGCGAGCGATAAGCAAGCTTGTGGCACCATCCACGGCAATATGATGTATTCGCCAAAAGCAGACAAAGCGGTCGCCACCGAGTTTGAAAAGAGCAAACGCGAATAGAGGCCCCAGTGCGAGGTTCATGGGCCGGCCCAATTCAGACTGCATCCACGCGGATGCGGCCGCAAAGGGATTTGGTTCCCCTGTCATATCGACAAAGGTCAGGGACCAATGCTTCAATGAAGCGAAATTTTGCTTTGGCCCCTCATCGTCTTCGATGATCTGAATATGAAGTGTCTCAAGCTCGTCAACGACGTAACGGAGCGCCCGTTCGAAGAGAGCTACATCGATCGCCCCGGGGATGTCGACGTACGCGGCGCAGCTATGAGGGGGGCTGTCCGGGTCCAATTTCTGGGCCAGCCAAATTTCAAATTGAGCTGCGCTCAACGGTCGAGCGAGGGTCATGAACGGTTCTGCCCTTGTTTTCAGAATGCCATCAGCTTTTTCGACGCGGCCATCACCCGCTTGAAGACCATGAAGGGGTGAATGTGAATGCTGACTGAAATGTGACCCTTTCATTGGCGCGAAAGTGACCCCATCAGGTCATTGTTTCAGCGTCGCCCGAGACAGCAATCTCTTCGAGCGGCGCTCGGGCGCGGATGGGGTGATCGAGATCGACGAATTCGCAGCCATTGCGACCGGTCGCGCCGATGCGAATTTCGGATTCGCTGCACTCGTGCCGATGTCAGCATCTTGGTCCGCCCCGAGACTGTCAGGCTGTGCCCTGACGCCGTTGCTGCTTCGCCGACTGGCAACACCATCACCATCGAGGACACCGAGGTTGATGGCAACTCACGATCTCGCCAATCAGGACATGGCTGCTGCGCCCAGCGCGTCGCGCTCCAGACCCGAACACGTCAGCGCCCGTGCCACGCTGCCGTGGCGCATCAGCGAGCCGGAGCGATATCCCGCCCCGCGGTGGCCATCGCGCTAGGCCGCACTCCACTCCAGGCTCACGAGGAGCGAGGCGGCATTACCACCCATAATAGGGACCGGGGCCGTAATAATAGGGGCCTGGTCCATAATAATAGGGGCCCGGTCCATAATAGTAGTGCCGGTAGTAGGGGGCAGCCAGCGCACCGGCCGCGATCCCACCGATGAGCGCGCCCACTATCGGCGCCGCGCCATATCCGTAGTAATGGCGGTGATAGTATCGATGATAGTACGGATGGTAGTAGCCATAGCGGTGCCCGTGCCATCTTGCGAGCGCCGGGGTGCTGCCCATCGCGATCGAAGCCGCGAGCGTCAGGGCCGTAAGGCCGGCAGCAACGGCCTTCTTCAATCCTGTGTTCATGACACGCCTCCGTGATATGGCGCGGCCTTCGCTGGCTCGCCAGCAAAAGGCGCCATTCGCAAAGTCTCGAGCTTCAACACAATTGGGGCTCGTTTGTTCCCGTAGCAAGAGGCTGGCCGGCGGGCGCCGAGAGGGAAACTACGCAAGCTTTGGCGGCAAGTGCGCCTTGCTCTCGAAATATGGCCAACCGGATCGGCGGATCGGACGGCTATTTGCCAGTCGCGAAGCGATCCGTGGCGGTGACGATACTCTCGCTCATGCCGGGGTCGCGAGGATCGTGCCCTGCCTCGCCATGATGACGAGTTCGCTCCCAGGCCAATGCCGTGTGAGCTGCCATGGCGACATCAGCGGGCTGCCGATGTCCAGGCGGCCGTGAATCAAGATGGCGGGGATGCCCGAAAGGCGGCTCACGTCTCGCAGGAGAACGCCGTCCTCGAGCCAGGCATTGTGGCGCCAATAATGGGTCACCAGGCGCGCAAAGCCCAACCGGAACTCGGGTCGCTCGTAGCGAGGATGAGGCTTGTGGTTCGGATGCAGGGCGACGAGCGCCATCTCCCAATCGCACCAGTCTCGCGCAGCCTTCACGTGGATGGCTGGATCCGGGTTCATGAGGAGGCGATGATAGGCTTCGGCGAGGCAGCCAGCTCGCTCCTCTTCGGGGACGCCATCGCGAAAAAGCGCCCACGCCTCGGGCAAGAAAATGCCGACGCCGCGGGTTATCCAATCGATCTCCGATGCCGTGGTCGTGGCGACGCTGAACAGCACGATTTCGGTCACGCGATGCGGATGCAGCTGCGCATAAGCGAGCGCCAGGGTCGATCCCCAGGACCCGCCAAGCACGAGCCACCGTTCGATACCGAGATGCCGCCGCAGCCTTTCGATGTCTGCAAGCAGATGGGCCGTCATGTTGGTCGAGAGGTCGATACTCGGGTCGCTCGCATGCGGCATGCTTCTTCCGCAGCCGCGCTGATCGAAGAGGACGATCCGATAGATAGCGGGGTCAAAATACTGCCGCCAGCCCGGAGAGCAGCCCGAGCCAGGTCCGCCATGCAGGACGAGAGCGGGTTTCCCGGACGGGTTGCCGCAAATTTCCCAATAGACCCGGTGCCCGTCGCCGACATCGAGCAGGCCATGTTCGCAGGGTTCAATGCTTGGGTAGAGGGCGGCCATGATTCCCTTGTGGAGGGTTCCGCTGAGCCTGAAAAATATGCGGCGCAGGGATAGGGCTGAACCAACACGAGGCCAAGTGGAACAAGGCCAAGTGGAACAAGACCAAATGAACTGGGGACCTTCTTGCACTCACGCGAGCCGTCAAGCCGCTCGGCGGGCGTCCGCTGGCGGCAGGCGATCCGGGGAGAGACATCTCTCCCCGGCTCGCGCCTCAATTGATCGGCTTGATGCTCTTCTCGATCTTCATCAGGGCCTCCATGTTCTTCTCTTCGCCCTCGGGCGAGGCCCAATAGGTCAGCATGACGAAGCGGTCCTTGGTCGGGGCGAGCAGCGTCAGGCTGATCTTCGCCGCACCGTCCTTGTCCTTGCCGTCCCAGTCGATTTCGAAGCCGGTCATGCCATTGATGGTGATGTCCTTCTGCTTCATCGACGCGGCTTCGATGTTCACGCCCTTCTTGACGAGATAATCGATCGCTTCCTTGACGGCGGTCTCCACCTTGGCCGCCTTGACCGTCTCGAAGGCAATGTAGACCTCCCCATCGGCCGAAGTGACCTCGGCACCGGTGTCGATCTCATCTGCGTCCCAATCGTCGGGAAGGGACACCGTGGCAATCGGGTTCTTGGGCGGCACGGCGAAATTCTTGGCGTAGACAAATCCCGGCGCCGACGCCAGGAGCGCGGCGAGAAGCAGCTTTTTCATTGTTGATCCCGAAGTTTTGTTTGTGTTTGAGCGCCTTAGGATGGACCGCCTGCATCGGTCAATGAGCTTGTCCACGAGACGCACGGCTCCGTCAGGTTGATGGCGGAATCGCATTCGTGCTAGCCCGCAGGCTAACTCCGCTCGGGTGACCAATGACCAACAGCGCTACCCATTATCTCCTCTCCGGCTTCGACCGTATTGCCGGCTGGCTCAACCCCACCACCGCGCACATCATGGCTGCGTTAGCCGATCGGCAAAGACGTGACGGAATGGAAGGCGATATCGCCGAAATCGGAGTCCATCACGGGAAGAGCTTCCTTGCCCTGGCAAATTCCATCGCCGCGGGCGAAAAGCTCTTCGCCATCGATGTGTTCGAGGATCAGCACAAGAATACCGACAAATCAGGCAGCGGCTCTCGGCAAGCCTTCCTTGACAATATGCGCATCTATGCGCCTGGCAAGGTGCCGGAGATCATCCAGGAATCGAGCCTCGACCTCCCAGCCATGCACTGGCCGGAGCAACATGCCGGCAGCATTCGTTTCTTCTCGATCGACGGTTCGCATACGCGAGAGGCAACGTTGAATGACCTCAGGATCGCCGAGCAGACGGTGAAGGCAGGAGCCATCGTCGCCGTCGATGATGTCCTGTCGTCGCATTGGCTCGGTGTCATCTCGGGGGTGTTCGACTATCTATCGAAGGGCGGAACCCTGCTGCCCTTCGCCATGGTTCCGAACAAGTTGCTGTTGACCAGCGGCGAACCGTCCAGGGCCAAATGGTCGGAATTCCTGCGGTCGCGATATGCGCGCTCGATGTCCAAATCAGGCGTGAAGTTCCTCGATCACTCCATCGACATTATCGAGGAAGATGCCTTGCTCATGAAAGAGCAGCGACCGGACGGCGTATCGGAACCGGGTGGCGAGATTATCGAGGATCAAGCGCGGCAGGCTGGCATCGAGCGAGAGGCTCTTTCAGCCCAGATCGCCGCGCTCAAGGAACGCTGCAATGTGTTGGAAGCAGAAAACAACGAATGGGCGCTGCAGCGGGACGAGACCTTGGCGCAGCTCGGACGATGGAAGGTCTTTTCGACGTCGCGCATCTACAGGATCATGAAAGCCTATATTGGCATTCGAGGCTCGACGCCTCCTATGTGAGGATGCGTGAGGCCGCGGGAAAGCTGGAGCGGCGCCCTAGCTGCTCGGGCGCCGACCCGCTGAGGGGCCGCTTGGTCGCCCGGGACGCCACCCCGATCTCGCGGCCGGGCCCTCGGCCTCTTAGGGGTATTTCCCATTTTGCTTCACGCAGACATCGATCTCCTGCTCGAAAGTCTCCGGGCAATTGAAGCCTCCGGTTCCCTTGGGAAGGCATATCTGCGCCTGAACCAGGGGAATGCATTTCGCGCGAAGTGGATCGACGAGCTTTGCGCGCTTCGGCGCCGCCGACGCGGACAAAGCACCGACCATCAGGATGAGGCCGATCGCGCTTACCTTCATCGGGAGGTTCTTCATGTTTGCCCCTCACTTGCCATCGGCCGTGACGCAGAGAATCCTGCCCTTTGTCGTCGAAGCCGCTAGCAATGGCAGTCACATGCAGGGGACGAAGCTCGAACCCGGCCGCGCCGGGCATCGCTTGCCGAAATTCTCGCCGGTGCCGACCCATTCATTTCCGGAGCGCTCCCAGCCTCGGCCGAAATTCGTGCCGGTGCCGACGATGCGCTTGCTGCCGCCCTGCACATCGTAGCCGCCGCCGAAACGGCTGCCGGTGCCGGTCCAACGCTTGCCCTTGCCGCTGCTTTCAAAGCCGCCGCCGAAATTGCGACCCGTTCCCCTGTAGCTGCCCCGCTGTTTCGAGTGCGCCCAACCCTTGCCGAAATGACGGCCGGTGCCGACATAGTCGCCGCTCCGGCTGTCATATTGGGCCAGCTTGATCCGATCGGTCCCAGGTCCGATCGACGAATTCGCCAGTGGTTCGGCCATCAAAAGCCCAGCCATCATCACGAGAGTGATCATGATCAGCTCCTGCTTTGCATCAATCTGTGGTCGTGGATCACATCACGGCTTCAGGAGCGAGTCGAGGGCCACTCTAATTCGACGACGGGGCCTTTAAGCCGGCAAGCACATCCAGGCGATCCAGCCGATATATCGGCTCGTCCAAGACTGGATGATTGCTGCGTCCGCTGCCGGGCCTCGGGACGCGTCCTGCGGCGGCATCCGCCTTGATGATCCGCGCCAGCTTCTGGAACATCAGCCAGGCGCGCAGATGCTGGCCGAGCGGAATGTCATGCACTAAATCGCGGCACAGTTCGGGCTTCTTCGGCGTCATCGCTTCGACATCGATCAGGTTGACGCCTTTGAGGGCGGCCCATCGCGTGATGACCTGATTGTTGAAGCGAAGGACGCGCTGCATCTGCCGGTAAGTCAGCGGCCAATAATCCGGACCGTTTATCGAACCGAACAGAAAGGGATTGAGCGCTCGACTGACCGCCATGCCCGGATAGGCGCAGGCCCGATCGGTTGTGAAGATCGGGATGATGTGTGCGTCGGCGCTGGTCGCCGTCAGCTGATCGAGATCATCCAGATAGGAACGGAAGAACGGGGAGGTCCGGGCATCATCGAGCGTCGGCGGCCCAGCCATATTCAAGGGCGGGTTCAGCTCTACGGCAGGCTTCGAGGGTTCCCGTTCGGGTTCCCCCGGCAAAGTGTCGTCCAAAGCCTTGAGGATGCGCTCGGCCAATGCGGACCAGCGCGCGGGCGCCTTCAAGAGACGATGTGCCTCGCGGACAAGCCAAAAAGGCCGCCGGGGCAAGGGTCTTGCGGTGTCGATTGCCGGACTGGCCGTCCAAAGCTTCCCCTTTTGGTAAAGAATGGTCGGCGCCTCAGTAAAGATGACGTAGTCCGGCGTCACCGGTGCGACCTCGTATTTCAAGATCCGGATGAAGTCTTGTTGAAGAAGACCCTGCCTTGCGGCGTTGAGAACCTCAAATCTATATCGCGCACCCGATCGGGTCGACCACGCATTGAGAAAGCCTTGGAGATAGAGTGCAATCGTATTCTGCGCTGTCGAGTCGCCGATGATGGCGATCCGGATAGTGTCGCCGGGCTTGTCGACGGTGGTGTCCGGCGAGAACCAGCCGAAATGGTTTGTTGTCCCCAGGGTGGATTGCGTATCTGGATACAAACGGAACTTCGGATGGGTCGATCCGTCATAGGACCGAAATGCAAAAACGATGTCGGTTTTCTGCTTCCTCAACCAAGTTTCCGGCGGCAGATTGCGGAGATAGGCATCGTTCCAGATGAAATTCTCCTCGCCGTACATGTCCGTATTGATTTTGGCCCTTTCCGCGATCTCGGGATTTGCCGGCTTGTCGAGCATGGCCGGGGGAGAGAAGAACAGGTCGGGATCGATCTTATGGTCGATTCGGGTTTCCTCCACCAGGGCGCGTTCCGCGGCGTGATCGTCGAGCGGCGCGGCATCGGTCCTTGGACGTGGCTCGAGCTTTGCGACGTCGAACCGGTAGCCGTCGGTGAAGCGATAGAGAGCTTCGCCCGCGACGAGCAGATAGGCGATGCAGCCGAGAGTGAGCACCAGGAGGCGGCCAAACCTAGGCAACGTCAAACCTACCCCCCGCCTGTCATTTTTCCGTCAGGAACCCTTTAGACATTTGGACCCGAGTCGTGCAAGCCCATGGCATGAACTCGCTGCCGATTCCGGCGCTACGGCCCTTTTCGCCGACGTCATGGCGGCGGAGCCTCAGGCACTGTTGCGCTATGCGCCGGGAATGATCCAACTGTCGCAGATCGCGATGCGGATGGCTTCGCCTTCGGTCGGCTGCGCCGATTCGGCCATTTGCATGACCAGGCGGGCTTTCGGCGCTGCTTCCGGCGCCAGCTCCACGCGATAGCCCCCGCCTTGGTACAAGGCGCGGATAATCCGGCATGCGATGCCGGGCTCGTCGGGCCCGCTGATCTTCAGGGCGCCGGGATACAGCGCAAGCTTCACGGTTTCTCCCGCCGGCTGACGCGTGCCGCAACGCGCCTGAAAATCCGCGCCGAGCACGCGAACGACGCAGTGCCCATCCGTCCCGCTCGTCCGCATCTCCGCATCGACGACACTTCCCCCGCCGATGAAGCGCGCGATCATCTCGGTCGCAGGCCTGTTGTGAAGCTCCACCGGCGTCGCAAGCTGCACAAGCATGCCATCATGCATCACGGCGATGCGGTCGGCGAGCGCCATCGCTTCCGCCTGATCATGCGTGACGTAGATCATGGTGCTGCCGGTGCGTCGGTGAAACTCGGCGAACTCGTCTTGCATCGAGGCGCGCAGGTGGACGTCGAGATTGGCGAGAGGTTCGTCCAAGAGCACCAGCTTCGGTGCCTGGACGAGGCAACGGGCCAGCGCGACGCGCTGCCGCTGGCCGCCGGAGAGCTGAGCTGGTGCCCGATTCTCGAAACCCGAGAGTCCGACGACCGAGAGCGCCTCGGTCACCTTCTTGCGGATTTCGGTAGCTGCCGTGCGGGCAACCCGCAGGGAATATCCGACATTGTCTGCGACCGTCATATGCGGCCACAGCGCGTAGGACTGAAAGACGATGCCGACCTGCCGTTCCTCGGGCGGCACATGGGTGCCGAGGGACGACATGGTGCGTCCGGCGATGTCGATGCTGCCTCGTGAAAGGCGCTCGAATCCGGCGATCAGCCGCAGCAGCGTCGTCTTGCCGCAACCGGAAGGGCCCAGCACCGCGAGGAATTCCCCGTCATGGACATCGATCGAGACGTCCTCGAGCACCTTTGCGTCCCCATAGGTCTTGGAAACGGCGTTGACGGTCAGTCGCGCCATGGCAGGGTCCCGGACGGCAAGCGGCGGCCGAAGATGGCCAGCGAAAGCAGAATCCCCAATGTCACCACGATCGTCAGGACGGAGATTGCGGCAGCGTAGTTGCTCTCCCCGCCCTGCTCGAATGAGAACACCACGACACCGAGAGTCTCGGCCCGCGAGGACCACAGGAGGGCCGAGACGGTGAGCTCGTTGAAGGCGGTCAGGAAGATCAGGATGGCGCCGGCCGCGGCCGCCGGCGCGACGAGCGGCACGATGACGGTGCGCAGCCGGAAGAGCAGCGAAGCGCCTGCGACCTGTGCGGCCTCTTCGAGCGACATGTCGAGCTGTTGAAAGCCGCTCGCGACGGGGCGCAATCCCAATACGAGAAAGCGTGCGAGATAGGCGAAAAAGATGATCCAGATTGTACTATAGATCGAAATGCCCAGCACCGGGATCGGCTTCAGGAAGAGAAGGATTGCTGAAATCGACAGAACGACACCGGGCAAAGCATAAGGCAGCTCGGCCGCGAGATTCAGGAATCGCAACAGCCGCGTGCGCCGCCAGACCATGAAATAAGCAAGCGGCATCGAGACGAGTGCCAGCACCAAAGCTGCCCCGCCGGCCAGCATGAAACTGTTCACGAAGGCACGCCGCGCTGCTTCGTGCTCGAGGAGAACGAAGGCGAAATTTGCCAGTGTCATGGTCTGAAGATTGAGTGGAATTCCATAGGCCGGCACCAGTGCGGTCATCACGAGGCCAAGAAGCGGCACGACCAGGATGATGGCGATCATGGCCCACAGAACAAGCTCGACCGGCAACCTCCAGCGCCCAAGCTCGAAGGGCTGCGCCGAGGCTGTGCGCGTCGGTATGCGGTAATCACATCGCCGCAGCAGAAGATCCTGGAGCAGGATGCCCGCCACCGCCACCACGCCGATGAGAAGCGACAGGACCGCAACCTCCGACAGCACGCCAGGTCCCAGGCCAGACAAGCGCTGATAGATAAGGGTCGGCAGGACAGTGTAGCGACCGGGGATGCCCAGGAATGCCGGAATGCCGAAATTGCCGATACAGGAGACGAAGCAGAGCGCGACGCCCGCGATCAGGGGTGGCGTCATCAGCGGCAAGATGATGGTGCGCAAGACCGTGAATTTGCGGGCACCCGACGACAATCCAGCCTCGATCAACTCGCGTGGCAGGCTCCGCAACCCCGCTCGCAATGTCAGGAAGACGAGCGGCGCATATTGAATGCCCAACAGCAGGATGATTCCGTCGCGCGAATAGAGCAGATTAGGGGAGCCGAGCGACGGTGCGATGCCGAGCGCCTTCAAAAGCGGGCTCGAAGGTCCCGTCACCTGCAGCCAAGCGAGCGCAGTCACTTGCGGCGCGATCATCAACGGCAGCACGAAGCAGAAGACGAAAGGCGCGCGTGCCCGCATATCCGTCAGCGTCACGACGCACACCACCGTCGCCCCGAGGGCGACCGCGATGAGCGTGCCGCCAAGCGCCGTTTCGATGCTGTGTCCGAAGGCGGTCCAGGTCGCGCCGCTCGACAGCACCCTCGCTGCCGGCGCGACGGACAGGCTGCCATGCTGCACGAGCCCTTCGATCAGCAAGCGCGCCATCGGCAGCAGGGACAAGATCGCGACCACGATGACCAGGCCGTAGATCAATCCGCGCTCCTGCCAGATGCGGGCGGGACCGATGGCTGCGACGGGCATGCCTCAAATCACCTCAGCCGCCGAACATTTCGGCAAAGCGCTTCTTGTCGGCATCGGTATGCGACAAGATCGACTTCAAATTTTTGGAGATGATGTTGATGGTGACCCCTTCCGGCAACCAAATCGGGCCCGGAATCGAAGTCTTTGCTGGTATATAGCCTTGGGACACCGCGAGCTTCTGCCCTTCATCGGAGAGGATGAAATCGACGAAGGCTTTGGCGGCCGCCTGGTTTTGCGTCGTCTTCAGGATGGCGACCGGCTCGGTGACCGCGGGCACGCCTTCCTTCGGGAACACGAACGCAATCGGCGATCCCTTCTGCCTCGCGGTCAGGGCCATGAAGTCGACGAGCACCCCATATGGCTTCTCGCCCGTCGCGACCGACTTCAAGACGGCGCCATTGCCGCGCATCGGGACGGCCTCGTTCGCTTGCAGGGCTTCGAAATAAGTCCAGCCCAGGTCGGGTCGCTCGGTCATCGCGCTCAACATGATCGCTGCTGCGCCGGAATAGAGCGGGCTCGGCATCGCAACCTGACCTTTGTACTCCGGCTTCGCGAGGTCGCCCCAAGAGTCAGGCCGCAGCGTCGCCGCCGTGTTGTAGACAATCCCGGTCGTGATCAGCTTGGAGCCGAAATAATAGCGCTCGGGGTCGATTGAGCCTTCGCGCAAGCCATCGACCTTGGCATCATTATATTGGAGGAGGCGGTTCTCGAGCTTCAACGCCTCCATGCTCACCGCATCGGCGATCAGCAACACATCGGCTTTCGGTTGACCCCCGGCAAACTCGGCGGCCAATTTGCTCATCACCTCGATGGTGCCGGAGCGAAAGATCTCCACGTCCACGTCAGGGGCATGCGTCTTGAACGCCTTGACGGTCTCCTGCGCGTCCTTGTCGGGCTGCGAGGTATACAGAACCAGTCTGCCGGATTGAGCCTGCGCCGCGCTGGACGCCGCCGCAATGCCCATGGCGACGCAGGCGGCAATCATGGATCGCTGGAAATCGCGCATCTTCCCTTCCTTGTCGCGCCGGCAGTCGCGCATAGCCAATCATTTTAGCAGCCATGCGTCTCAGCGATATGACAGCGGCGCGAGACCCGAGCAGGAGCCGAGTCGCAGATGTTGATTGTCTCCGAGCAGCTGTCGCCGAGCAGCTGCCGCATTGTCAATGGACGCTCTCGGTGGAGCTGGATGCTCGCCGACATGCAGGGACGGGCAGGCGAGGGCGCATCTGCGCCGATCCGTCGAGCAGCAAGATGTGGCCGCGAGCCAAGGGCAGCCACCTCAGCTCTCAATGGATTCCAGATGCGTTCTGAGCATCTGGCGGAGTTCGGCGAGCATGGCGTCTCGTCTGAGCTCGTCATCGCCGCCGCTGAGCGCAACGGCAGCCTTCATCAACTGCAGGATGATGGCGGCCATGATCTCCGACCGGCCGGGCGGCAGCGGCGGCGAGGCTTGCGACAGCAATGCGGCGATCTGGTCCTGCATCCGCGTCCGCGTCGCGCGCTTGCGCGCCTTGTCGACGGGGCGCCTGTCGGCGAGAGCGATGAAGGCCGGATGCTGGACGAGGAACTCGGACAAGCAGCCGAACAGGCGATCGGCCAGTTTCGATGCCGCCTCGCCTGCGGCGTTCTGGCGCAGCTCGTCGAGCCTGCGCGACAGGGCATCGAGCTGCTCGCCATGCAGGGTTGCAGCCAGCAGCTCCTTGGTTGGGAAGAACTGATAGAGCGACCCGATCGATGCGGTGGCCCGGGCGGCGATCTCCGTCATCGTTGCAGCGTCGTACCCCTGCTCGGCGAACACCGCTTCTCCCGCCGCCATCAGGGCTACGACCCTCGCCTTGCCGCGCCGCAGCCGCGGGGTGCGGACATTCACCGCGGATTTTTCTCTTGCAGTTTGTGAGGACATCCTCATATTCTCATTTGTGAGCCTGTCCTCATATGCCAGAGCGCCGTGTCGCAGTCATCTTGCTGCGCCGACCGACGTGTGCTGGCTCGCTCACCAGGAGAATATCGATGTCGCTGAGCCTTGATCCCCGGACGACCGCCCTGGTGCTGATCGATGTGCAGAAAGGTATCCTGCCCCTGCCGCTCGCGCCTTATGACGCGGCCCGGATCGTGGAGAACGGCGCGACCCTCGGCCGGCGTTTCGCAGAGGCCGGGGCGACGCTGGTGCTTGTGCATGTCGCCTATTCGAGCAGCTATGCCGACAAGCCGAGCCAGGCCGTCGATGTTCCGATGCCCGCGCCTCCTGGCGGGCTGCCGGCGCAATGGTCGGAGTTCGCCCCCGAGATCGAGGCGCTGCCCGCTGACATCATCATCACCAAGCGGCAATGGGGAGCTTTCCACGGCACCGAGCTCGATCTGCAGCTTCGCCGGCGCGGCATCACCACCATCGTGCTCGGCGGCATCGCTACGAATTTCGGCGTCGAGTCGACAGCGCGGGAGGCTTGGCAGCACAATTATGCGGTAGTCGTCGTCGAGGATGCCTGCACCAGCGTCGGCACCGATCTGCACCGGTTCTCGGTAGAGAACATCCTGCCGCGTGTCGCGCGCGTGCGCAGAACGGCGGAGATCGTGGCGGCCTTGCAGTCCGCTTAAGGAGGCAGATGCCACCTATGCCGGCAGGCCCGATGGGCTCGCGCCGCGATGACCACGGCCGGAGTCACTCGGGCGCCAGGCGCGAAAGCAGCATGTCCTCGGCAGGGCACTCGTGCGATAATCCCATGAATGGACACCGCCAATCTCCGTTTTTTCGTCGAGGTCGCGCAGCGCGGCAGTTTCGCCGCCGTGGCGCGCGACCATGGTCTCGATCCGTCCTCGGTGTCGCGCGCCGTCGCGATCCTGGAAGGCGAGCTTGGCGTGCGGCTATTCCAGCGCACCACCCGGAAAATGACGCTGACCGAAGCCGGAGCCCTCTATCTGGCGCGTGTGAGAGCGCTCGTCGAGGACCTCGATCGTGCCCGTGACGAAGTGCGCTCGAGCCGCTCGGACCCGGTCGGCATGCTGCGCCTGACCGCTTCCGTCGCCTTCGGGCAGACCTGTATCGTGCCGCTGCTCGGCGCCTTGCGAGCGGCCTTTCCGCGCCTCGAGCTCGAGCTGCATTTGACCGACCGTAATCTTGACCTGGTGGCGGACCGGATCGACCTGGCGATCCGGCTGGCGCCGAGCTTGCGGCCCGACGTCACCGGCGTGAAGCTCTTCGAGACCCGCTACCGCGTCTGCGCCAGCCCCGCTCACATCGCGCGAGAAGGCGTGCCCGCGGCGCCCGCCGATCTCGCCAGACGCGATTGCCTGCTCTTCACCTTGCCGGAATTCCGATCGCGATGGCTGTTCCGGCGAGACGGGGTGGTCGCCGAAATCCCCGTCAGGGGCAGCCTCGTGATCTCGACGGCGCTGGCGCTGAGCAGCGCCGCGCGCGACGGGCTCGGGCCGGCCCTGCTGGCCGACTGGCTGATCGGCGACGACCTCGAGCGAGGCGACCTCGTCGACCTCTTCCCGCAGCATGACGTCACGGCGACGACCTTCGACACGGCCGCATGGCTGCTCTATCCGAGCCGCCAATACCTGCCGCGCAAGGTGAGGGCGGTGATCGACTTCCTGCGCAGCCATCTGGCGAGGCGTGTTGCCGCGCATCCGCGCCACGGGCGCTGAGACGGTCTTGTTCAAGGGGACGCTTCTTCTTCAATATTGGTTATGACTCTCTGTGGTATCGCCTGCCGGGCGCGTTTTTGTGGTTCAGTTGCACGAGCTTCACGCAGTCGGGACAGGAGATGGCACAAGGCTTCCTTGGTCTTGACGAGCCGAGTGCCGATGCTTTGCCGGACCGCCCGGGAGTTTTCGCCACACCATGATGTCGGAATTGCCCAAATATCGCAGTGAACGACGGGGGGCCGGGGTTGGCGAGCGGGCCATGCCGGGCATGTCGGGAGGGAGCGCGCGGCCAGGCAAGTCCGCGACCAGACCCACGTCCAAGTCCGCAATGCCGTACGCCATTGCAGTGCTGCTGCCCTGCTACAACGAGGCGCTGGCGATCGCGCGCGTGGTGGCGGATTTTTCGCGCGCCCTGCCTTCGGCGTCGATTTATGTCTACGACAACAATTCGTCGGATGACACGGCTACGGTCGCTGCGGCCGCCGGTGCCACAGTCCTCGGCGAGGCGCGCCAGGGCAAGGGCCATGTGGTGCGGCGCATGTTCGCCGACATCGAGGCCGACATCTATGTGCTCGCCGATGGCGACGGCACCTATGACGCTGCGGCGGCGCCGAGGCTCGTGTCGCGACTGATCGAGGGGCGGCTCGATTTCGTGAACGGGGCCCGCCACGAGACCAGAGGCGAGGCGTTTAGGCACGGGCACAAATTTGGCAATTCGGTCCTCAGCGGCCTGGTGCAGTGGATTTTCGGCCGCGACTTCGCCGACATGCTGTCCGGCTATAAGGTGTTCTCCCGACGCTTCGTGAAGTCCTTCCCGGCCATGTCCAGGGGGTTCGAGATCGAGACGGAGCTGACGGTCCATGCGCTCGAGCTGCGCATGCCCAGCGCCGAGATCGCGACACGTTATGGCGAACGGCAGGAGGGGTCGGCGAGCAAGCTCAGGACCCTTCGCGACGGTGTCCGCATCCTGTCGCTGATCGGCAAGCTGGTCAAAGACGAGCGCCCTTTGATGTTCTACGGCGGCTTGGCGTCGCTGTTCGTCGCGAGTGCGGTGATCCTCGGCATCCCGATCGTGGCGGGGTTCATGGAGACCGGGTTGGTGCCGCGGCTGCCGACCGCCGTCTTGTGCACCGGCCTCGTCATTCTCGGCGTGCTCTCGCTGTTTACCGGTGTGACCCTCGATCTCGTGACCAAGACGAGGCAGGAGCTCAAGCGCCTCATCTATCTGTCGATCCCGATACGTTTCTGACCGAGATGGATCGCTCCGAGATGCGTCTCGGCCAGACGCGCAACGAACTCGGCAAATTCCTGATGTTCTGCGCGGTCGGCGGGGTCGGTTTCCTCGTCGATGCCGGACTGCTCCTCCTGGCGACCCGCGGCCTGGGCTTTGGGCCGCTCGTCTCGCGAGCGGGCTCGTTCACGGCAGCCGTGATCGTCACTTGGCGGCTGAACCGCAGCCTCACCTTCGGCCGGCACGAGGCCGCCTCATTCGGAGAGTTCACGAGATATCTGTCGACGCAGACCTTCGGGCTCCTTTGCAATCTGGCGATCTACACGGCGCTGGTGCTCGGCATGCAAGGGCTTTTCGGCGAGCCGGTCGTGGCGCTCACTCTGGCATCCGCGGTGGCGCTGGCCGTCAATTATCTCGGCATGCGCATCTATGTGTTCCAGCCTCGCTGAAGCGGTCCCTAAAGCCGGCACACGGCGCCGGAACGCGCACACAATCCCAAGCAAGTAATAACAAGTGAAAACTGGTTCTCGTGACAATGTCGCGCCGCGATCATTTGCCAATCCGGGACGTCACGGGATTAAATACGCTCGAACCATTAGCTGGACTGATAATCATCGGCACGGGAGGAGGTCCCAAAGCGACCGTGAAACTATCGGGGCTCGAAACAACCGAATTGCGTCCCGTCGTCGGATCGGCGGCAACGGCCGTGACGGAATGCGAACCGTTGCCCAAAGCCTGCGCCTGGAACGACCAGGCATTATTGGTCGCGGTCACCGGAGGGCCAGCGACCACACCATCAATCGAGATGGTGACATTATAGCCGCTGTTAGCTGTGCCCGAGATCGTTGGGTTGGAAACCACAACGGTGCCAGTAGGTACGGTGATTACCGGAGCCGGCGGGTCTGGAAATGGCGTTCCAGCATTATTCGCCGCATATACCGGTTGCAATTGTGGTGAATTCGCCAAGGTGATCGTATCGAATGCCGGCTGAAGCCCCCACGAATATGTGTAATCGAATGCGGGGTTGGGCACTAGTTGACGCCACGCGAGAATAATCTGTTCGGTCTGCGGAACGGTCGGCATCGTCCACGGTGAAACGCCTCCGAACGCTTGATAGACCGGCACAATCTGCGCGGAAGGAATGCCCGCCGCATTGGCCGCGCTCACCGCAGCTGTGACAACGCCAATATCGAACCCATTCGTGAGGCTGCGCTGCGACGCATAGCCGGGTGGTCCAAAGAAATCGATGTGCGTGTTCGCCGGATTGAAGTCGTAGTGTGGCGTCAGCGGCTGGCCCTCATTGTAAAGCGTGACGAAGACCTTAATTCCTGGGAAATGAGCGTGGATGTAGTCAGCTTCAGCCATCAAGTTCGCGGGCGGGACCCGGGAAATCCGCGGGTCGTCGGCGAGGTAGAAACCCCACAGATTGGCCTTGCCCACGAAAGGCGCGACCATGGCCTCGAATGCGGACGTGTCACCTGCGGTCTGGCCTAAGAACATCAGGCCCTTGATACCGGCGGGCAGCGAATTCAGCTGATCGATGCCGTCGACGTCGGCGAGGTTGTAGCCAACAGCGCCCGGTGCGTATACACCGTTGACCATGTTGGCGTTGGGAGCATAGTGCAGTGTAGCGGCAGGGGGCGCCTGCACAGGCGTGCTAAGCGAACAATAAGGTCCTGAGAGAACATAGCCTGAAGGACAGGGGGACAGGGCAACTGCCGGGCCACCTGGCAGCATTCGTGCGCTCGCGGGACTGCCAAGGGCGAGCAAGGCCGCGATGAAGAAGTGCAGGCGCCCAGCCTCGGCGGCACCGACTTCTTTGCGCGGTTTGGGTGCGTCAAGCATGGGCAAGCAGGGAGGTCACCGGAAATCAGGCTACCCCGTTGCCCACCAACAGCAATGGCTATTTCGGGCAGCGGGTCCCAGACCCACTACCCTCTTTTGGGTTAGGACTTGCCGGCTTACCGGCGCGTTAGCGAAGCGGGGCTTCGCGCCAGTCGGCCGGGCTTAGGCACACGATGATCAAGCGATGGCACGCCAGGTGAGGAGCGTCTTTTGGGCCGGTTGTCAGGAAGGAGGTCCCGGATCTCCCTGCTTTCCGGTGCTGGCCTGCACGCATGTGAACGTGACAACATTGGCCGAGCTCCACGCCGTCTTGGCTGCGGCTTGGCATGTTTCGAGAGTGGGAAAATTGCCGACGTGCATAAGACCGGCCTGAAGAGAAAGCACTAACCAAAATACAGGAGCCATAGGCCGTTTCCTTTTGCTCGGACCTTACTTGGTTCTCCGGCGAAGGCGCGATCCCCCGCTCCAGATTGGCACATCGGATAAACCGTTTCAGCACAGAAGTGGACCCAGGTTCGAAGCGGCGGTCCTCGCCCTATCGTTCAGGCAAGTGCGATAGCTGGCGCAAGGCGAAATGCACCGTGACCGGGCATTTCGCGGTGATCGGGGCGGCGCGTGTGCGCGGCGAGGTGCGTTCGCTGCGCCTTGCGCGGCTCGCGGCCGGCGAGCTCGTGCCCTGCGGGGGGCACCTCAAGGTTTGTGCGCTAAACCGCGCTTCCGCGGACAGATCGTGAACGAAGACGGCTAAAGCCATCGGCATCGAAGTTTGGACACCCGGATGTAGCCGATCAGCATCGCGTGGTCCGTCCTCCTGCCGTGCGCTCGGGCGACCGCTCCCCAAGCCTGTCAATCTGTCACTTACTCCGTCACCCCGTCAAAGACCCGCAAACGGCTTCTCATTCCTTATTGTGACAAACCAAATGTCGGTCGGATGCTCCAGCTCGCCGGAGACCGATCTCGCCATGCGGGGACCTCCCGTTTCAATCCCCGAGAAAACACCCTAAAGAGGGAGGCGTGTCGGGATAGGAGCGCAATATCGTGGGGAGGGGATGCCCTTGCAGTTGGTCGTCCTGATGCCGGTCTATGAGGATCGGGCGAGTGCCTGCAAGCTCATAGGGGAGCTGGCGCATTTCTGTCCGGTCAAGCCATTCGTCGTCGTCGTCGAGGACGGTTCGCTGAACGAGCCGATGCGGGGATCCGACATTGCGGCGGCCGGCCTCGACGGCGAGATCGTGCACCTTGCCCGTAATCTCGGCCATCAACGCGCTATTGCGGCTGGCTTGATGCATGTCGCGGGGAGCTACCGACCCGAAGCCGTCATCGTCATGGACTCCGATGGCGAGGATGTGCCGAGCGCCATACCCGGGCTGCTCGATGCGCTCGGCGAGGGCAGTGCGGATGTCGTCGTGGCCAAGCGCCGTCAGCGAACCGAGAGCTGGCAGTTCCGCGGCTTCTACTTGATCTATCGTCGCCTGTTCCAACTGCTGACGGGGCGCAAGATCCGCTTCGGCAATTTCATGGCGTTGTCAGGCCGCGCCGCGCGGCGAATGGCGGCGATGCAGGAGGCCTGGGTGCATTTCCCGGCCTCGGTCATGATCTCGCGCCTGCGCTATCGCACCGTCTCGATTGATCGGGGGATACGCTATTTCGGGGCGTCGCGCATGAATTTCGTATCGCTCATCCTGCATGGGATGCGCTCGATCGTGGTTTTCGCCGACGACGTCCTGGTGCGGATCTGCGTGTTCTGCATCGGCCTCGTTGCCATATCGCTCTTCCTGCTCGCCCTCTCGACGGTGCTCAAGCTTGTCGGAATGGCGACGCCGGGCTGGTTCTCGACCGCCTGGGGCCTCCTCATCATCATCCTGCTGCAGGCCGGCATGCTGAGCTTCATCACCCTCATGGTCTCGGGAACGATCAAGGGCGCGACGCCGATGCAACGGACCGAATTGGACTTGCTGATCGACCGCGTCGAGCCGGCGCACGCAGAGGCAGGCGTCACTGCCTAGTTCGGGACGGGGGATGTCGGGTCATCGTCGGACCGCGCCGCTCTTCGTGCTGAACGGGCTTTTCGCGACTGCGGTGCAATATGCGACCCTGGTCATTCTGGTCGAGCTCGCTCATCTGGGCTCGGTCGGGCTGGCGAACGGGGTGGCGAGCCTGTGCGGGATCGGCGCTTCCTATCTCGGCAACCGCTTCGTCGTCTTCCGCGCGCCGACAGCGACATCGAGGACGCTCCCGCGTTTCCTGCTGCTCTACGGCGGCATCGCCATCATCAACGCCGCCGCCATGTGGCTGTGGTCGGACCTTGCGGGTCTGCCTTACACGTCGGGCTTCGTCCTGGTCACCGGCCTTGCGACCATGGTGAGCTATCTCGGCAACCGCTATTTCGTCTTTCCGCCATCCGGAGCCGGCGCCGCGCACGCGTAATCTCCAGGCGTCGAGTTGCGGAACGGGTCGGTCAGCGCGTCGGTATAGGCGCCCATGATCTCGCGGTGCTTGGGCAGGAAATGGGTGCGGTAGAAACGTGTGATACTGGCGACCAGCCTGCCGCGATCCGTCAACCGGACGCAGCCATTCTCGATTACGATGGTGCCGGATTCGAGTTGCTCGGTGAGCCGGATATCGACCAGCCGATGCTCCTTCATGTACTCGTCGGTGAAGATCCGCGGAAAGGCGCTGAACTGGATCGCGCCGCCGCGCTGCGCCAGTTTCTCGAGGATATAAGCCGATAGCGAGCGGTCGATCACCGTCGGAATGCTGATCGCATAGTTGACGGCGATGAGCAGGCTGACGAGCAGCGACAGCGTGAATTCGAGCCGCGACAGCACAAGACGCTTTCGCAACACCAGCACATACAAGATTGCAAACGGCACGGCGCCGATGACGATATCGAGCAGGGTGTCATAGAGAACAACTCGGACCGGGAAATAGAGAAAATGGACGATATTGATCGCAAGAAATATGAGGATGTAGATCACAATCAGTGCGGCGGCCGAGAGAAAGGTCTTCATGCAACGAGCTTGCCTCGAGACGGAGATGTGCGGTCGGTCGCCAGGAAGAAAGCTCTTAGCGTCGGAGCAACGCGGCTGACAAGGCCTTCCGCCGGATTGCCGGGGTCTCGCGGTTCCGTCGGAGCCGCGACCGGGCTCTCCTGCGCATCGGAGTGGCGCAGGGCTTTCGATCGCGATTCAAAAGGAAACCAGGAGGCCTTCGCCATTGACAGGTAAGGGATCATATGGCCTTTCGGCCCGCAACTAGCTGGGCATCCCGCCGCGCGCATCGACTCGATGTCGGGGGCTTTGAGTCGGTGCTCTTCGGTCGCCGACAGTTCTCGTGTCTTGCAAGCGGGCTATCATGTACCATACGACCAAGCGAATTCTGGTGACGGGCGGAGCCGGGTTCATCGGCTCGCATCTGTGCGAAGCTCTCATCGGGGCGGGCCACGAAGTTCTGTGCGTCGACAATTTCTTCACCGGCAGCCGTCAGAATATCTCGAAACTATTGGATCACAGGCTGTTCGAGCTCATCCGGCACGACGTCACTTTCCCCCTCTATGTGGAAGTCGACGAGATCTACAACCTCGCTTGTCCGGCGTCTCCCATCCATTACCAGTTCGACCCCGTGCAGACGACGAAGACGAGCGTGCATGGCGCAATCAACATGCTCGGCCTTGCGCGACGCGTGAAGGCCAAGATCTTCCAAGCGTCGACTTCGGAAGTCTATGGCGATCCGAGCGAACATCCTCAAACCGAGGAGTATTGGGGCAACGTCAACCCGATCGGCTTCCGCTCCTGCTATGACGAGGGCAAACGCTGCGCCGAGACTCTGTTCTTCGACTATTTCCGGCAACATCGGCTGCGCATCAAGGTTGCGCGCATCTTCAATACTTATGGGCCGCGCATGCATCCGAATGACGGACGCGTCGTGTCGAACTTCATCATGCAGGCGCTGCGCAACGAGGACATCACCGTCTATGGCGACGGAATGCAGTCGAGGGCGTTCTGTTATGTCGACGACCTGATCGGCGGCTTCGTCCGTATGATGGACAGCGATGACGAAGTGACCGGACCGATCAACCTCGGCAATCCCGAGGAGTTCACCATTCGAGGGCTTGCCGAGCTGGTGATCGAGCTGACCGGTTCCTCCTCGAAGATCGTCGGCAAGCCCTTGCCGCATGACGATCCCAGGCAGCGCCGCCCGGATATCGCCAAGGCGAAATCCATCCTGGGCTGGGAGCCGAAGATGGCGCTGAAGCACGGGCTCTTGAGCACGATCACCTATTTCGACAATTTGCTGTCAGGGAATGCATGACCGCTCGCCGGCATCGACCGGGCCAGGGCGCGGCCGGCGAGCGCGGCTTGTCCCGTAAGGGCGTGCCGCGAGGTAGAGGCATGGCGCTCCCGCGCCGTCGGCTCGGGGACTATTCCGTCGCGGCGCGATCCGCTCTGAACTCAGCTCGTGAAGGCCCGGGATCGCTCCATGCAGGTTGATGCCTCTCCGGTTCGCGCCCATGTTGTTGCGGCCTGCCTCTTCGGAGGGGTGGCCCTGGCTATCGTCGCCGGCCCCATGTTGGCGCAGGGCAATCTTCCGGGCGATCTCGGCGATACCCGCTTCAACACCTATATCCTCGAGCACGTCTATCGATGGCTGCTGGGCCTGGAACCGCATCTTCTCGCGCCGGGCTTATACTATCCGTTTCCGGACGCGATATTCTTCAGCGACACGCATGCGGGCACGGCTTTCATCTACGCCGTCTTCCGGGCGTTGGGCGCGCCGCGATTCCTCGCCTTCGATCTCTGGTTCTTTGCCGGCTACGTCGCGACCTATCTTGCCGCGCATTACGCCTTCGCCCGGATGGGCGCCGGCGCGGTCACGGCGGGGCTTGGCGCTGCCATCTTCACCTTCAGCCTGCCGAGCCTCGCCCAGTTCAATCATTGCCAGCTCGTCTATCGGTGCGGCGTGCCGCTGGCCATGCTCCATCTCTGGGAGGGGCTTCGCGGCGGATCGGCGAGGGACCTTCTCCTCAGCGCCTTCTGGCTCTGCGTCCAGACGCTGATCAGCGTCTATCTGGGCTTCTTCCTGTTCCTGCTCATGGCCGCGTTCACGGTGGTGCTGCCGCTCTCGACATGGCGCTCGCGGGACTGGCAGGCGACGGCGCGTCTGGCCGGTCAAGGCCTGGCGCGGATCGTTCGCGTGCCCGGCAAGGGCGATGTCGCGCTTCTCCTGGCGACCGCGGCCGCAGGCGCAGCGACCGTCGCCCTTCTCTGGTTCTACGGCCACACCAGCCGCCTCTATGGGATGGCGAGGTCCTGGGAGGAGATCAGCAGCATGCTGCCTCGTCCGGGAAGCTATCTGGTCATGGACCTCCTGTCCTATTGGTATGGCCCGAGCCACATGCTTTCGGGCGTCCTGCCGATGCGGCCCGAGCACCAGATGTTCGTGGGCGTCGGCGTGGCGTTGCTGTTCCTGGCAGGCATCGTCACCCTCGTCGTCCGGCCTCGCGCGGCCCGCAACCTGCCGGCTGGAGCCATGCTTCTGGCGCTCGCGGTGCTCGTGCTCGCGACCCTGAGCATCCATGGGCATAGCTTCTATGCGGTGCTCGTCCATGTGCCGGGCCTCAACGCCATCAGGGCAGTGACCCGCATCATCGTGGTGCTGATGTTCCCCGTGGCTATGATCGCGGTTGTCGGCTTGCGCGGCCTCGCCGAGGAGGTCAGGCCAATCGCGCTCGGCAGGCTCGCGGCGTTGATCTGCGGGCTCGCTGCGCTCTACGAGGTCGCCATGGCGGGACGGCTCATGTTCTCGGCCGACGCGGCGCAGCGTCGGGTCGATGCGGTCATCGCCGAGGCGCGGCGCCTGCAAGGCGGGGTCGAGCAACCCACCCTCGCCCTCGTCGGCCAGGATGGCGAGATGACCCATCTCGATGGTGAGCTCGCCGCCCAGGAGCTCGGCTGGCCGACCGTGAACGGCTATTCGGGCTCGGTGCCGCCCGGCTCATACGGGCAGCCGAACTGCAATTATGCGATTCGCCATTTCGGCGCCTTCGACTTTTGGCGCAAGGAGCACAAGCTCGATGGCTCTCCATCGATTTCTCAATTGCTCCGCCGCACCGTATTCGTCGGCTGGCCCGATTGCCGGGGCATGGGTATCCTGGACAATACGATCAGTGTCAGCATCGGACATCCGCCGAGCAATGGGCTGCCCGAAAAGGTGATCTTGACCTCGGGCGAGCTGCAGCGACGCGAGGATCTCATCGCCTTCACGGTTCACATTCGCAATGCCAGCGACGAGCTGATGCCGATGATCTCCGCGGCGCCGATCCGCGTTGCGTGGCGCTTCGTTCCGGATGACGAAAGGGTGGTCGGCCAGGGCTGGAGCAAGGGCGAGGCCCTCCTCGGCGATATCGCGCCGGGTGCCGAACAGAGCCTGGTGATCACCGATGAGCTGCCTCGGCAGGCAGGCAGCTACCGGCTGCAAGTCTCGCTTGTCGCCAATGGGCTCTACTGGTTCCATGACAAGGGTATGCGCATCTTGACGATCCCGGAACCAGTCGCGGTTCCCTGACGAGCTCGCGGTCCCCGATGACAGGAATTTCATCATCGCGTTAGGGCTCCGTTAACCCTGATTGGTAACGATTGCGAGGTGGCCACCACCAATGCAACGCGGCTGGATCCAGGGTATTTCGCCGATGAGGGCGAGATGCCCAAGCTCGCTATGCCCAAGCTCGCCGTGCCGCACGCCATGAGCCTCGCCGATCTCGGCTTCGACCGATATCGGCATGCGGCGAACGAGCCGGATCAGTCAGGTCTCGATCAGCATGAGGCGCTGGCTTCCGAGGCCAGCCTCCCGCCCGCGCCTCGATTCATGCCGGAGCTGCGCAAGGACCTCGCCGCGGGCTTGAGCAATTGGCGGCTCTGCGTCCTCCTCGGCACGACCGAGCTGCGCCGCCGCTATTCCCGCTCGCGACTTGGGCAGACCTGGATCACGGTGACCACCGGCCTCTCGGCCGCGCTGCTTGCCGGCTTCTGGTCGGCGCTCTGGCATCAGCCCTTCGCCACGCTGTTCCTGCATGTGATGATCGGCCAGATCCTGTGGCTGTTCGTGTCGGGCATCGTGATCGAGGCCACCACGCTCTTCCCCATGCATGTGCGCTATCTCCACAACCAGCACACGCCGCTCTCCGTGATCGTCGCGTCTTCGGTGTGGCGAAACCTCCTGATCTTCGCCCATAATCTCGTCGCGGTGTTCGTGGCGCTGGCGATCGCTCGCCTCTGGCCGACCCCGGCTTTCCTCATGATCCTGCCTGCGCTCGCCATCATCGTGGTGACGGCGGCCGCAAGCTCGGTCATCATCGCGGCCCTGTGCGTCAGATGGCGCGACGCCATCCAGCTCGTGACGACCTTGATGCCGGTGCTGTTCTATCTGACGCCGATCATCTGGAAGCTCGAATTCCTGCCGCCGACCTATCGCTTCTGGACCGCCTTCAATCCGATCTTGCCCTTTATCGAGATCCTGCGCGCACCACTCACCATGGAGTGGCCGACGCTCGCCAACTGGAGCGCGAGCCTGATCATCTGCCTCGTCTCCACCGCGATCGCCGGCCTCGTCATCGAGCGCTTCGGGCGCCGCGTCAGCCTCTGGGCTTGATCTCCATGGCGCGTCTCATCCTCGACAAGGCGACGCTCGACGTGCCGCTTCACGATTCGCGCAGCCACTCATTGCAGATCGCGCTCGCCAAATTCCTCAGGCGCGATGGGGGCGCCGGGCGCAGCAGCGGCTCGCTGAGGCTTCTCGACGGCGTCGATCTCGTGCTACGCGACGGCGATCGCCTTGGCCTCGTGGGCGGCAACGGCGCCGGCAAGACCACGCTTCTGCGGCTTCTGGCCGGTGTCTATGAGCCGACATCGGGGCGTATCCACAGGGTCGGCAAGATCGCCTCCTACACCGATCTGACGCTCGGCATGGATCTCGAATCCTGCGGCTGGACCAATATCACGCTGCGCTGCGTCTTCCTCGGCCTCACCTTCGCCGAGGCGCAGGCGCTGAGCCCCCGCATCGCCGAATTCTCCGAGCTGGGCGAGGCACTCTCGCGGCCCGTGCGCACCTATTCGCACGGCATGGTGATGCGTCTCGCCGTGGCCGTGGCGGCGGCGGTCAGGACCGACGTCGTGATCATCGATGAAATGATCGGCGCCGTGGATGGGGCGTTCCTGAACAAGGCCAGGCAATGGTTCGATTTCGCGCGTTCGAGCGCGCGCATCCTCGTCATGGCCTCGCACGACATGTCCATCTTGCGCGATTACTGCAGCACGATCGCCTGGCTCGATAGCGGGCGGATCATCGAATTGGGGCCGGCCGACCAGGTGCTGCCACGCTATGAAAGAATGCGCGGCCGCTGGCCACGACCGCTCCAAGCGGCCTAGCTCGCCCGCCTAGCTCGCCTCTCGGATCGCTGTCTGCCCCATTGTCCGCCCGGTGTCGCGATCCGCGCCAGCTGATGCCCCACATCCGCACAGCATCGCTTCGTTTCGGGGCGCCGACATCATGGCCTAAGGGCGCCGGGCCTTGGCATGGAAAATGTTACGTAGCCGCTCAGCCCCGGCCGGTTTGCCCCCCACACTTGCCGTGGCCAGGGCCCCGTCGAAGTGCACAGCCTCGGCGGGGTCCGCTTTTTGCCCGGCGCTTGCGCACCGGGCGCGTCGTTGCGTGCGGTCCGTTTGCCTCTAGCGTGGGCAGCCCGCCGGCGGAGCTGACGGCCCCATCGAACGCCAAGCGAACCTGCCGCGCCGCGGCGGGCGCGAGCGGTCTATTCAAGACGCAATCCTGGGCCGGCGCGCTTGTGCGAGTTTAGGGACCTGCCGCTTTGGCGCCGCCCTTTGCCGCACCACCGGCGCCCCCGCCGGCGCCTGACGCATCCGCCGACTGACCCCCACCGTCCACAAGGTCCTCGGAAGGGCTGTCGACCCGGCGCAGCCAGACGGCTTCGTCGGCATCGAAGAGTGCTTCCGCATGCTCGGCCACAGCCAAAAACCCCCCTGGAACGAACTTCACCTGCTTGACGGGCGATGCGAAATCCATTTTCAGCCACTGCATGCTGTAACTGTCCCAGCCCCAGACCGACCGCTCTCCCTGGACGTAAATGGCATCGACCTTCGGCACCGGAGAAGCGCCGCCGGCGCCCGTGCCGCCGGCGCCTGTGCCGCCACCTGCGGCGCCCGCGCCGCCACCTGCACCGCCACCGCCGCCGGAGCTAGAGCTCGAACTGGAGCTGGACGAGCTGCTGCTCGGCTTGGCGCTCGAACTGCTTGGCGCGGGCCCGCCCGGATTGATGATCTTGCCAAGATTCTTGATCCAATCTTCGATCTCTCGCTTGGCTTCCGCGAGTGCCGCAGCGGCGATCTGAGCTTTCAACCCCTCGAGCAATATTTCGATGGCACGAATATCGGCATCGGACGCGCCGTTCAGCCGCGCGATACGGAGTTTGTCGCGAATTCTCTTCTTCTCTTCCTCAGCTGCCTTCTTGAGATCTTCGTAGCTAGGCCTCGCTACAGTGAGGGCTTCGCCTGCCATGATCGTTCCTCCCCCGGCGTAGTTTACCAGTATTAGTTCACGCGACGTCATGGGTGTCAAACTGCCGAATTTATCCGACTGCATCGACGCGCCGCTAGTATGATTCACTAACGTCTTGCCTCCGCTGCTCCTCTCGGCTGAAATTGTCATTGCCGCTGGCTACGATATCAATGATCCTTGCTTGCAGAGACAGATGACGCTGATCATCGCGGTCACAGGATGTCGCCGCACCGTTGCCCGGATGGAAGCCGTCCGCGCGACATGGGCCTCGCACATCGTTGCCGATGTCGATGTACTCTATTTTGTGGGCTCGGGCGATGCGCTGGTCCCCGAATGGCTCACGGAGCTCGACGCCCCGGATGATTACGCGTCGCTGCCGATCAAGATCCATCGGATTCACCAATGGCTTTCGGGGCGCGCTTTCGACTGGGTCTTCAAATGCGACGACGATACCTATGTGGTGGTGGATCGACTGCTCGCCGAGCTTCCACGGCTTCGGCCGAAGGACTTTCTCGGCTCGGCGAGTTTCTTTCCACATTTCGCGAGCGGCGGCGCCGGCTATCTGATGCACCGCGAGGCGTCCAATTGCCTGGCGCGGGAACCGGTGCCCTGTCCGGCCCCGGAAGATGTTTATTTCACGCAGCGCCTCAGGAGCCTCGGCTACACTTTTCGCAGCACGCCGAGGCTGCGATGCGATTCCAGATATGGCGACGAGCCGACACGAGACAATGACATCATCAGCTGCCATTGGCTCGACCCGCTCGGAATGAGGCGGCTGCATGATGCCTTCCTGTGCCGGCCGAGGGAGCGGATCCCGGCCGAGGCATATCGTGCAGTGCACGCCGCCTGGCAGGGAGAAGTCCTGCTTTTTGACGACGGCTTCTTCGTCGGGGGCGCCAGCGCGCCCGACGGATTGTGGAGCGTGCTCGGCTGTCGGCTGCGTCTGCGGTGGTTCTTCTGGCCGGAGGATGTGCTGGACCGGACGGAGACGGGCTGGCGCAACGATCGCCTGAAGCTCGAGCGGCTCGCCTTGCACCGGGAAGGGGGCGAGCCGTGAGGAGAGAGATATGGGTGGCTGGCTTCCCATCCTTCTACGGCGGGGCTGACACGGAACTCGATCATCAGATCGATCTGTGGCGCTCCTTCGAAGTCGACGTGCACTTGGTGCCCATGTTTGGCGCGGATGAGCGAATGATCGAGAGCGTCATCGGGCGCGGTTGTCACATTCACGAATATCGCGACGAAATCTTCAAGGACCGCGTGGTCGTGAGCTACTGCAATGGCCCGTTCTTGGAACACCTGCCGACGATCGTCGCCGCCGGGCGCCCGCTCTGCACCATATGGTTCAATTGCATGACTTGGCTATTCGACGCGGAGAAAGAGGTGCATGCGCGCGGATTCATCGACCGTTTCGGTTTTGCAAGCACATACCAGAAGAGCCAGCTGGTTCCGGAGCTGGAGCGGATCGCTCCGGTGCAAGTGCTTTCTTATCGGCCATACTTCAACGTCGCACGTGTCGATTGGCGCTATCGCCCGTGGAACGGCAGCTACCAGGTTGGCCGAATCTCGCGCGACGACGAAGGAAAGTTCGCTCCCGATACGTGGCGCATCTTCGACCGTGTGTTGACGCCGGCGCATCTCAAGAAGAAGGTTTACATACTTGGCTTTGGTCCCAACGCCGAACGCCGCATAGGCTCCGCCCCACCGGGCCTCGACTGGCGTACGTGGACGGGGAACGAGATCTCGGCGACCGAGTTCTTTCGCAACATCGACACGATGATTCACAAGACCGGTGGCTCTCGTGAATCGTATTGCCGGGTGCTCATCGAGTCCTACGCTCACGGCGTTGTGCCGATCGTGGAGCACGACTTTGCCTTCCCGGATCTGGTCGTGCATGGCGAGACCGGCTTCATGACCTCGGACTCCGATGAAATGAGCTATTTCGCGAGCTGGCTGGCGATGAACCCCGCGGAACACCGGAGAATCGCGGAGCACGGACGCCGTCATCTGGGTAGGGCGCTTTCCGATCTGCAAACATGCTGGAGCGGATGGGAGGAGCTGCTCAGATCGTTCGGCCCGTGAGCCGCAGCGACCTGGCCCCGTGTCCTCATCGCCGTGATTTTTCGAACCAGATCGCTGCTGACCTCGGCAGCGGCGAGCGGCAGCAGTCAGGGCGGCTACGGTGACAGGCAGTTACGCCTGCCCGAAGATTCATCGTTACGCGCGATCGGAAGCCGGGAATTCACGGAGATGTCAAGCGATGACCGGCCGACTGCCAAGCCGTGGAAGCCGCAAATCCATCATGGTCGTCTCCGCCAATATTGCGATATGCGATGGCTGCGGCTTTACCGATTCAATTTGGCCAGCAGGCGCGCAAATTGGGCCCCAAATGATATCCCGGCGGACAAACGATGGCTCCGCCATAAGGGCCGACGACGGCTCTGGGGCCGGGAGCATATCCCGGACCGTAGAACCCGGGCCCGGGGCGCCCCCAGCCGGCGCCGTTGCGCCGGCAGCCGCCATATGGACCAGGATGGAATCCCCAGCCGCAGCCGCCGGCGACGGGTGTGACCTCGGACTGGCCGGCAACGCCCGCCTGAGGCGAAAAGGTCGCGGCTCCGGCGCCACCGACCGAAAGTGCCAGGGTTGCGCCCATGGCTGCCGCGAGAAGCAGGTGTTTGCGCATGCAGGTCTCCTTGCAAAGGCGTGGCTTCATGGACTCAGCCTCGCCATTTAAGTTGTTAATTTCAATGACTTAGTTTCGATCATTGCCTCGCCTGTCCAATATCTGTCCAATAAACGGGCGTGCACGGCGGTGGATCGATGGAGGCAGAACGGAGCCACATGCTTGCACAAAAGGAACCATGGAGCCAACCGGCCCGAACCAGGCATCATAGCAAAGGCTAAGATTATTTCCTGGACCGGTGGCGAACGCCTGCGACCAGATGGCACAGACCAAAGAGCACAATTCGCCCCACTTGCCTCGGTAGCTTGCGCGCCTTCGCCACGCCGTCGCCCGCCGCCTGCCCGCGCGGGAGTGAGCCTGATCTTACTTTGGGGCTCGTCGCCACATGATCTTGAGCAATTCGGGCGGCAGCGGGCCGGTCGGCATTGCATTTGTCTGCCCTGGCCTGCTCTAGGGCTGATTGGTGAGCTAGGCGGTCAAAATGACCTCCGAGCCCAACCGCCCGCCCACACATGCTGATCGAGCAAGGCCATGAATGCCAAGATGTCACATTCGGAGAAAATCGTCGCCGGCCTCGCCGTCGCTGTTTTGGTTGCCGGTTTCGCGTCGGGCGTATTCGCCAAGCCGATCGGCATGAGCCTCCACGGTTCGTCGCCCGTCACCCATATGCCAGCCCCGCTGATTCCGGTGAGGCATCCCTTGTCCTAGCGCGGGAAGTTGTAACGGATGGTGAGCGCGGCACCTCGCCCGCTGCCGGGCTCGTGGAGGGGCTCGCCAGCCTGCGGATAGGGGTGATCGATGGCCGACGAATTCGTCATCGAGAGTCGGACTGCCGAGGCCATCATTGTGCGGCATGTGGCTCACGGCCATCGCTACGCCTTCTACGTTATGGAAGAGCCCCGTCGAAGGTTGTTGTGCGTCGGCCCGGTGCAGACGGACGGGAAGGCATCATTGCCCCGCTCCGCGTTCCAGGGCGCGGCCCACGCCTTCGCCTCTCGCGCGGCCAGGAAGGCGGGCCTGATCGATTAACGGGGCCGCGAAGAGCGAGCGGCATCTCGCAAACGCCACCCGCCCTTCAGATGCGCGGCGGTTGGATCGATGCACCGCGCAGAATCGGTATGCGCCACTTTGGTTATCGGGGGCTTAATCGTGAAACGCAGGCCGCATTCCGCAACCGTTGCGGATTCGCTCACCACAACTTGAAGATCAGCCCCAGCACGATGCCGATAACGGCGAGGCATAGGACAATCGCGAACACCGCGAAGTCGCGCTCGCCGGGCTGATGGCGCCAACCGAGCCGACGGGGCCAACCGAGCCGACGGGGCCAACCACGACGACCGGGCCGACCGGGCGAAGGTTGATCAGACATGCCGACAGTATAGCCCCTGCCCAACAAAAAGCCCCGCGCTCTTTCGAGGCGGGGCTGAGTGACTCAGGTGGTGAAGCTACCGGAGCTACCTCTTCGCCCCATCTCTCAATCGATCAGGTCCGCCTTCCTGACTTCGCGCTCACCTAGGGCCGGCGCGTCCCCCGCTGCCCTCTGCCGCCCTTATGACCATGATGCTTATACTGCGCCGCCTCTTGGACGAGGCGCGTGCCCGGAGCGACAGCCGCGCCGGAGGCGGCATCCGAGACCGAAGGCTGGGCGATCGCCGCGATCGGCATCGCCTGCGCAGAGGCGAGCCCTATGATCGCGGTAATGGAAGCACCGGCGAGGATGGTGAGGAGCGGTCTCATTGGCATGGTTCGATCCTTGGTGTTTGCCCCTCTCCAATTTAGTCCACCGAAGCTGAACAGTAACTGAGCGCTAAAGCGTCAATTTCCATTCAGCGGTTTGGCGCCCCCATATATGCGCCAACTTCGTATCAGGGGCTTAAACTTTGGCGTAACTGGTGGCATGGCCCCACCATGCTTAGGTCCGCCTCAACCATGGCCGATTGCCCCCCAGCCAGCCGTGGCCAGGACCCTGCCGGGCGCCCGGCGTAAACACGCCCGGTGGGGTCCGCTCGCTATTGCTTCTCCCTGGAATGATTGAGCCGTCGTGCCTATGTGAAAGCTGGCCACGGGCGTTTTGCCCCCCACTATGCCCCCCCGTGGTCAGGACCCCGCCAGCCTCCCCGCACCCCTCGGCGGGGTCCGCTCCGAGTCCAAGCACATCATTTCTTGTATATGTGACGGACACACCGCGCCTGTTAACCTTCTGCAACCGCGACCTTACGCCCCCCCATAGGACGGTCGCGGCCAGGGCCTCGCCGGGTCCGGAAGGTGCCGGCGAGGCCGCCTAAAACAAAAGCCCGGCGCAAGTGGTGAAGCTCCCGGAACTGCTGGAAGAGCTGAGACAACATCGGGCGGCCACATAGAGCCGGTGCGTCCATGGAAGAGCTTCAACATGAGAATGCTCGACTTCGCCAGGAGATCGCTAAATGAGGCACCGCGATATCGACTACGACGTCAAGGAAGACGAGCCATCCAAATGGGGGTGGACGATTTACCCGAAGAAAGAGTCGGGCGCCCCTGTTCGCAGCGAGACGTTCTACAAATCCCGCGATGCGGCCCTCTTCGCTTGCATCAGGGCGATTGATGATGGACTCAGCCAATCAGGGGAAAACCTTCTCGACTCCAATAGGCGCCACCTGCGACCGCATGGTAGCGTGTAGCTGGCCACGGTATCGATCCCCCAGGTTCCCCCGTGGCCACGGCCCCGCCAGTTATTCAGAGCGCTGGCGGGGCCGGTCATGCCTGTCACCGCCGAGAGTGGCGGCGGGTTGGGGGTGAGGCTGAGAAAGGGCGGATGACGATGAGCCACGCTAATGGCTCAATCGATGGGTTGCGCGGCCCACTGAAATTTCCCCTCGGCGTCCTTAGCAGCAACAAATCGGACTTGCCTTTCGGACGCGATAGGAATTATCCATGGCTGATATTTTATTGTTATGGTGATGTCCCCTCCCGAGAATGTTCTGGCCGGGTCGTTGAACAAATCTTGAACCCGGATCGTCATTTTCTCGTCCATGCCGAGCCGGTGATTTTTCCAAGTCGGTTTTACGAATTCACTACTGTTGTAGCCTCTGCACTCGGCCCCGTCTTTGATACGTTCCGACTTAAGTATAAGCTTTCCGAAGTCCAAATGGCAAAGTCCGATTCCAATATTAAGGTTTTCGAGCGGAATATAGCCAGTGTTAGCAATAACGAATGATACGGACAATGGATTCGAATTATCGGATGGACCGGTCAATTCTACGGTCATTCTCGGCCAAAACGTAACAATCGCAGCGGCAGTGCCAATTATCGCCACTGCTACGCCTGCACTTCGACCCAACCAATGCGGTTTCTTTTCTGGCTGAGATTGGCGCACTAATGACACACGCATTGGCGCGGCTGGCGTTTTGTGCTTTGCCTTGCGGCCTCGCGACACTGGCATTTGCATACCCCCAATTGCGGCGCCGAACATGTCACGATGATTCGATCATATACCGCGCTTCGGCTTGCTGCGCCATTCGGTCAGGGCGCTCGCTCGACTCCCTCCCGCCGCCGTGCTGAGATCGGCGGGCAAATTGGAGGGCGCCAGAATGAAGACTCAGCATATTGGACGGTCGCAAGCACTTTCGGGTGTGTCGCCTGGGAGCCTCTTTGCCATTTATCGTAATCAGGAAGTGGTAATCGCCCTGAAGTGCAGAAGACTAGAAGAACCACAGGCTCCAGGAATTTTCTTGTTAACTGGAAGCCAAAAGCACTCATTCAAGTCTGAAAATGGCTCTGGCAGTGAGATTGTTCATGTAATTCCTGACGCGGTGCTACAGCCAGGTTCATATGAGCTCGATTATTCGCCGCACAATATAGCCATGGAGACCCTGGAGACCTACTTTCTCTGTCCGGCAAATTGGCAATACTGGAGACGAATCTTAGCGGAGGAGTCGTGAAAGCGCTCGACTTGGATTCACATAGCTTCGGTCAAATCGTCCTTCAAACACCACCATTGCGATTCCGGTCCTGGAAGATATTTCAGCCCGGTCCTGCGATTGGCATAGAACCGATCACGCTGGTGAAACATCCGCTCGGAAATGTGTGGTGAGCGAGGTGCAACAAAATGCGCACCTTGCAGCCTTATACGAACGAGGGGTTGAAGGAACTTGAGTTTCCAAACGTGCCGCGTGATCCATCAGGCGTCTGCGATCCATGTGACGGGCCAGCCGCAGAGCGGTGCAAGTCCTCCCACATGACGCGGCCGACGCGCTTCTTATCCCGCTTAATGCTTTCATATGTTAGTCGGCATTGGATGAGATATCGGCTCAAGCCGGAGAGAGCCCGGCCCGAACTGCGCCGTCACAGTCTTTCGCGGGCAAGCCGGGAGGCGAGGAAGTCGATCAAGAGCCGTGTGCGTAGCGGCAGGCGTTGGGTCGGAGGCCACATGGCCTGCAGCGGCATGGGCGGCGGCTCATATTCGGCGAGGATGACCTCGACGCGCCCCTGCTCGACAAGATCGCGGATCTGCCAGAAGGAGGCGACGCCGATGCCGAGCCCCGCGACGACCGCCTGGTTCAGGGCTGCGACGCTGTTGCTCTCGAAACGGCCGCGCACCGTGACGATCTCCTCCGTGCCGCCACCCTGCCTGAAGGTCCAGCGATCGCGTTGGCTCAGGCGCAGCACGCAGTCATGCTGGGCGAGGTCGGCGGGACGGGCCGGACGCCCGCGCGCCGCGAGATAAGCCGGGGCCGCGAAGGCGACACGGCGCACCATGCCGAGGCGGCGCGAGGTGAGGCCCGAGACCGGAGTTTCGCCGATGCGAATGGTGACGTCGGCGCCGCTGTCGAGCGGGTCGGCGAATTCATCGGCAAGGTCGAGCGCTATGGTCACCTTGGGGTGGCGCGCCAGGAAGGCAGAGATCAGCGGCGTCAGATAGCGCGGGCCGAACAAGGTGGGGCCGCTGATCCGCAATCGGCCGGCGATCGTCCTGGCCTCTTCGACGAGCTCGGCTTTGGCCATGTTGAGATCGGCGAGGATCGCCTTGACCCTGGCATAGAAGCGCTCTCCCGCCGGTGTCAGCTGAAGACGCCGCGTGGTGCGCTGCACGAGCGTCACGCCGGCCTCGAGCTCCAGCAGCTGCAGCGAGCGGCTGACGGCCTGCAGCGAGCGTCCCAGCCGGCGCGCCGCGAGAGTGAGGCTGCCTTCCTCAGCGATGGTCACGAACAGCAGGAGGTCGCGGAGCGACTCCATCGGATTATCCCTTTAATTGGGAGAGTGCCTCATCTCTAGCGGTCATTATACTCATCGAATGAGCGAATATCTAGGTGTCCAGACCATCCATGGATGAGCTGGAGAGGGCCATGTCCGATCGTTCCGTTGCAATCGAGGGAGGCGTCAGGGGCGCGGCTCCTGAGCCCGCCGCGCAAGTGCCTGCCGTGCAAGTGCCCGCCGCAAAGGTGCCTGCCGCAAAGGTGCCGGCCTCAATGTTCGCCGTCGCGGTCGGCGTCGCCGTCGTTAGCCTCTTCGCCTCCCAGGCCCTGATCGGCACGCTCGGCGAGGCGCTGGGCCTGGGCTCCGCGGCGAACGCCGTCACGGCGCTCACGCTCCTCGGCTATGCGGTCGGCCTCGTCCTCCTGGTGCCGCTCATCGACCTCATTGCCAACCGCCGCATGATCCTGTTGACGCTCGCCGCCGAGGTCGTGTCGCTCGCGGTCGCCAGCGCCGCGCCTTCGGCGACGCTTTTCCTCGTCGCTTCCTTCGCCATCGGCGTCAGCTCGAGCGCCATCCAGATGCTGGTGCCGACCGCCGCGTCGCTGGCACCCGAGGCGATCCGTGGTCGCGTCGTCGGCAATGTCATGAGCGGCCTCATGCTGGGCATCCTGCTCTCACGGCCGCTGGCGAGCCTGATCGGCGGCACCTTCGGCTGGCGCTGCTTCTATGCGAGCGATGCGCTGCTGCTCGCCCTGGTGACCGCGTATCTCGCGCTGCGCCTGCCGGATCGCCGTCCGGCGCGCAACTCGACCTATCTCGCTTTCATCGTCTCGCTCGGGCGCCTGCTGCGCGACGAACCCGTGCTGCGCAAGCGGGCCCTCTACCAGGCGCTGCTGATGGCGAGCTTCAGCGCCTTCTGGACGAGCGTCGCGCTGCTGCTTGCCGGCGCGCCCTTCAGTCTCGGCCCGACCGGCATTGCGCTCTTCGCGCTCGCGGGCGCGGGCGGCGCGGTGATTGCGCCGATCGCCGGGCGGGCCGGCGATCGCGGCTTCGAGCGAGGCGCCACCATCATGGCCCATCTCGCGGCGCTGCTCGCCCTCGCGGCTGCGGCCGTCGCGATCTATGGCGGGCTGCCACGCGGGCTGTCGCCCGGCCTTCTCGCGGCCGCGGCCGTGCTCCTCGATTGCGGCGTGATCGCCGATCAAGCGCTCGGGCGGCGCGCCATCAACATGCTCGACCCGCAGGCGAGGGGACGGGTCAACGGACTGTTCACCGGCCTGTTCTTCATCGGCAGCGCGCTCGGCGCCGGCCTTGCCGGGCCGGCCTGGTCGATCTTCGGATGGGCCGGCATCTGCGGCGTCGGGTTCATTTTTGCCGCCGCCGCCTTGCTGGTGCATCTCGCCGATGTCAGAAACTGAACGCCCGCGATCCCAGATGCGCTGGGACCGCGACCGTCCCGGTCGCAACTTGTCTTGACAGCACCGTTTCCAATAGATCACCATCACGGAATGGTCATCCGTTGCCGCAAGATCGCGACCTCGAAAAAATCCCCCTTCAAGGGGGCCGACGGCCATCGCGTGAGGTAAGCCCGTAGCGCATAGGATCGATCAGGACCCCGCCGGTTTGGACGGGGTTTTTTATTCATTCCCGTCTCCGGCTCAGCAGGAGAGGGAACACGACATGCAAGCCGCTCATTCGAAGTTGCACGGCATCTTTCTGCCGCTCATCACCCCATTCCGGGATGACGAGCTCGACGACATATCGCTTCGGCGTCTCGTCAGACATTACGCCGCCGAGCCGATCGATGGCCTGGTCCTCGGCGCCACGACAGGTGAAGGCCTGACTTTGGATGAAGAGGAAATCGAACGCCTCGCGGCGGTGACGGCGTCCGAGCTCGAAGAGGCCGGACGGCGAATTCCGATCTATCTCGGTTTGTCCGGCAGCGACACCCGCAAGGGCATCAAGGCGTTGGAGCGCACTGCGTCATGGCCGATTGACGGATACCTGATCGCTTGTCCCTATTATACCAGGCCGTCGCAGGAAGGCCTGCGTCGCCACTTCTCTGCTTTGGCCGACCAGACCTCAAAGCCCATTTTGATCTACAACATTCCTTATCGAACTGGGGTTAATCTGGGCAACGAGGCGATGTTGCGGCTGGCCGAGCATCCCAACATTATCGGGGTCAAGGATTGTTCGGCCGATGCGGCGCAATCCTTCGATCTGTTGCGTGACCGCCCGCCCGGCTTTGCGGTGTTGACCGGCGAGGACGCGCTCTTCTACGCGGCACTGACCCAAGGAGCCGATGGCGGCATCCTCGCCTCGGCCCATGTCGAGACGCGGGCCTTCGCCGCGATCCGCAACCAGCTGCTCGCGGGGGATCAGCCGGGTACGCTCGCGGCTTGGCGCAAGCTCGCCGACTTGCCGCGGTTGCTATTTGCCGAGCCAAGCCCCGCACCTATCAAGCATTGGCTGTGGCGCATCGGGTTGATCGATAGCCCGGAAGTACGTTTGCCGATGACACAAGTCAGCGACGGGCTCGCGCGACGGATCGATCAGGAGATTGCGCAGGTGAAGCCGCTGGTCCTGGCGTGAAGCGCCGCATTTTGCGGGAGCCGCGATCCTGCCCCGTCTCAGCGTTGGCGATCCGCGTTGAGGCGTTGCTGCAGCGCCTGCGCGTTGCGGCGCACCTCGGCGACGAAGGCCTGCGCCAGGCGCGATAGCGGCCGCGTCTTCGACCAGGCGACGAAGGCGACCGCCGGCGTCGCCGGTCGGAAGGGGATGACGGCGAGGTCATGGCTCGCCCCATGGCCCGGCGAGAAGGGGTCGACGATCGCGGCGCCGACGCCGCTCTCGGCGAGCACGCAGGCGGTGTTGCAGTAGCGCACCTCGACGGCGAAGCCGAACGGGCATCCGGCCTCCCTGAAGCTCTGGCGCACCGCCTCGCCGAGCCGCGTGCCACGCTCGAGCGCGATGAAGGGATGCGCGGCGAGATCGGAGGGAGTGACGAGGTTTTGGCGTGCGAGAGGATGATCGCGCTTGACGACGCAGACCATCTCGCCGGCGAACACCGTCTCGGTCTCGATGCCTGGATGGTCCTCGAGGCCGAGCGCAAAGCCGAGCTCGGCGAGGTTGTTGCCGACGCCGTCGATGACGCCCTCATAGCGCCGCACATCGAAGAAGACGCGCACATGCGGCCTGTCCGCGAGGAAGCGCTTCAGGGCTTGCGGAATGATGCCGTAACCGATCGGCGGGGTGGCGACGATGCGCAGATGCCCGGCCTTGCTCTCCCTGAGATCGCGCAGCTTGTTCTCGAGATTGCCGTGCATGGTGAAGATGGCCTCGGCCTCGTCATGCAGGGCCTGCGCCTCGCGGGTCGGGAAGAGGCGGTTGTTGATGCGCTCGAACAGCGCAAAGCCCGCCTGGGTCTCCATCGCCTTCAAGGCATTGCTGACGGCGGGCTGCGAGAGGCCGAGCTGACGCGCCGCCGCGATGGTGGTGCGGTAGCGGATGAGGGCTCGGAGGATCTCGAGCTGGCGCAGCGTCATCTCATTCTCATGTATAGTATCACGCTCATGAATAGTCTTCGCCAAAATATCATAGCCGATCCTATTGTCGGGCGGAAACCGCGATGTCACAGTCGGTCATCGTCGATGACGGGGCGCAAGCTGCGTGCCCCGGCTCAGAAGGGATGCCAGCAGAATGGCCCGCAATCTTCGCATCGCCGGCGCGCAAATGGGGCCGGTGCAGCGCGACGATCCCCGCGCCCGCACGCTCGACCGGCTGGTGGCGCTGCTCGAAGAGGCGGCCGGGGAGGGCGCAAATCTCGTCGTCTTCCCGGAGCTTGCCTTCACCACCTTCTTCCCGCGCTGGCTCCTGAGCGAGACGGAGCTTGCTCCTTTCTTCGAGCGGGCGATGCCGAACCCGCAAGTGCAGAAGCTCTTCGACCGGGCGCGCGAGCTCGAGATCGGCTTCGAGATCGGCTATGCCGAGGAGACGAGCGAGGCGCAGCGCTTCAACGTCTCGATCCTGGTCGACCCGCTGGGGCGCCTCCTCGGCAAATACCGCAAGATCCATCTGCCGGGATCGGTCGAGCCGCGCCCGAGGGACAGGTTTCAGCAGCTCGAGAAGCGCTATTTCCACTATGGCGATCTCGGCTTCCCCAGCTTTCGCGCTCCACCCGAATGGCACGGCGCCGTCATGGGCATGCTCATCTGCAATGATCGGCGTTGGCCGGAAGCCTGGCGAGTGCTCGGCCTGCAAGGCGTCGAGCTCACGCTGATCGGCTATAATTCGGCGGGCTATGATCCGAATGGCGGGGACAGCGAGAGCCCCGAGCTGCGCAGCTTCCACGCGCATCTCGCCGTCCAGGCCAATGCCTATATGAACGCCACCTTCGCGGTCGCCGTCGCCAAGGCCGGCATCGAGGACGGCGCTGCCCTGATCGGGGGCTCCTGCATCGTCGGCCCCGATGGCCGCATGCTCGCCGAGGCGAAGACGCTCGGCGACGAACTGATCCTCGCAGATTGCGATCTCGATCTCTGCCTCCAGGGCAAGACCAAGATGTTCAATTTCGCCGCCCATCGCCGCCCTCAATGGTATGGCCCGATCACCGCACAGGTCGGGGCGATCGAGCCGCAGCACCAGGCCGCCGAATAGCGGTGAGGCGCAAGGTTTGCATGGGCCGTCAACCTTTCCGGGAGCACCAGATGACCAGCAAGACCCTCGCGCACACGACCTTTGCTTGCTTGGCGCTGACCGGCGTCTTGTTGGCGGCGCAGCCTTTGTGGGCCGGGCAATTGCCGGACGCCGTCAAGCAGGCGGGCGTGCTGCACCTGAGCGTCAACGCCACCTATCCGCCGATCGAATACAAGGACACCCAGACCGGCAAGCTCGTCGGGCTCGACATCGATCTCGGCGAAGCGCTCGCGAAGTCGCTCGGCTTGCGCATCGAATGGACGGAAGTCGCCTTCGCCCAGCTCATGCCGTCGCTGCAGACCGGGCGGACGGATTTCATCCTGTCGGGCCTGAGCGACCTGCCGGCGCGCCATGACGCCATGGATTTCATCGACTATCTGAAATCCGGCGCGCAATTCTATACGCTCGCCAAGAACCCTTTCGCGGCGCCGGAGGATCTGTGCGGCAAGCGGGTCGGCACCATCCGCTCGACCTCCTTCCCGGACCAGATCCGCAAATGGAGCGCCGAGCATTGCGAAGCGCAGGGCAAGCCGGCGATCGAGGTGGTGGGAGGCGAGAACACGCCCGATGTGCGCACCCAGCTCAAGCAGGACCGCATCGACGCTGCCGTGCAGGGCAGCGAGAACATCCCCTTCATGATGTCGCAGGAAGAGGGCGTCTTCAAACCGGTGGGGCTAGCCTTCACGGTGCTATACCAGGGGATCGCCTTCAGGAAGAGCGACACGGAATTTCGCGAAGCGGTCACCGACGCCTTGCAGGCGCTGATCAAGGATGGCACCTATCAGAAAACCCTCGACACATGGCATTTGTCCAACAATGCCGTGTCGGGCATCCTCATCAACGGTGAAGCGCGCCGATGACATCACCCTCGCAGACCCTGGACCACATGGCAGGCGTCGCCCTGCCCGATATTTCGGGTCTGCGTATCGTCAGGCGCCTCCATTGGGGCCGCTGGCTCGCGGCGGCCGTCATCCTCGCCCTGGTGGGGCTCGTCATCCGCGCCTTCGCCAACGGCCAGATCGAATGGCCCTATGTCGGGCGCTTCCTCACCGTGCCTGCGATATTGAGCGGGGTCCTGAACACCGTCATCATGTCGGTGCTGGCCATGGCGCTCGGCATCGTGCTCGGCGTCGTGGTGGCGATCATGCGCATGTCCGCCAATCCGGTGTTGAGCGGGGCGGCACTCGCCTATACCTGGCTGTTCCGCGGCCTGCCGGCGATCCTGCAATTGCTGCTCTGGTTCAACCTGGCGCTGGTGTTCCCGGTGATGGGGGTGCCGGGCCTGTTCGAGGCGCGTACCGTCGATGTGATGACGCCCTTCGTCGCGGCGCTGCTGGGGCTCGGCATCAACCAGGGCGCCTACACCTCGGAAGTGGTGCGGGCCGGGCTCATCTCGGTCGATGCCGGGCAATATGAGGCCGCCCAATCGATCGGCATGACGCAGCTGCGCTCCTTGAAGCGCATCATCCTGCCGCAGGCCATGCGCGTCATCATCCCGCCGCTCGGCAACGAGTTCATCGGCATGATCAAGCTCACCTCGCTCGCGAGCGTGATCCAGTATTCCGAGGTGCTCCACAATGCCGAGAACATCTACTACGCCAATTCGCGCGTCATCGAGCTCTTGATCGTCGCCGGCATCTGGTATCTCGCCATCGTCTCGGTGCTGACGCCGCTGCAGATGCTGCTCGAACGCCGCTTCGCGCGCGGCGCGGCCAAGGGACGGTGATGATGGCAGAGATGGCGCAGCCTCTCGTCTCCATCAGGGAAGCCCGCAAGAGCTTCGGCGCTTTCCAGGCGCTTGGCGGCGTCTCGCTCGATGTCGCCTCGGGCGAGGTGTTGTGCATCATCGGCGCCTCGGGCTCGGGCAAGACGACGCTGCTGCGCTGCATCAACCAGCTGGCCGAGATCGATTCCGGTGCCATCTGGGTCGATGGCGAGCTGATCGGCTATCGCCGCCTCGGAGACCGGCTCTATCCGCTCAGCGAAAGCGAGATCGCGCGCCAGCGGCTGAAAACCGGCATGGTCTTCCAGCGCTTCAACCTGTTCCCGCATATGACGGCGCTCGAGAACCTGATCGAAGGGCCGGTGCAAGTGCTCGGCCGCGATCAGGCCGAAGCGATCCGCGAAGCCCGCGAGCTCCTGGCCCGCGTCGGCCTCGCCGCCAAGGCCGATGCCTTTCCGGCGAACCTGTCCGGGGGCCAGCAGCAGCGCGTTGCGATCGCACGCGCTTTGGCCATGCACCCGAAGCTCATGCTCTTCGACGAGCCGACCAGCGCGCTCGACCCCGAGCTCGTCGGCGAGGTGCTGGCCGTGATGAAGGAGCTCGCCCATAGCGGCATGACCATGATCGTGGTCACCCATGAGCTCGGCTTCGCACGCGAGGTCGCCGACCGGGTGGTGTTCATGGATCACGGGCTGATCGTCGAAGCCGGGACGGCGGCAGAAGTGCTGAACACGCCGCGCGAGGCGAGGACGCAAGCCTTCCTCTCGGCGGTGCTGGCATGAACGCCTCATGGCGGCGGGCCCTGAAGGTCGCGGCGATTGCGGCGCTGCTTGTTGGCCCCGACATGGCGCCGGTTCCCGCGGAAGCGCAGAAGCTTCCGGACGCGATCGTCGCGAGGAAGAAGATCGTCATCGCCCTTTTCGCCTCCTTCCCGCCCATGGCCTATAAGCGGCCGGAGGACAATGCGCTTGCCGGCATCGACGTCGATCTTGCGAGCTATTTCGGCCGCAAGCTCGGCGTCGACATCGCCTGGCAGGAAGTCTCCTATGAATCGGCGACCAACGCCCTGACCACCGGACGGGTCGATATGGCGCTGAGCTTGCTCGATCTGCCGGAACCCGCGGCCAAGCTCGATTTTGTCGACTATCTGAGTTCGGGCATCCAGGTCTACACGCTTGCCGGCCACGCCCCGATCGCGACGCTCGCCGATCTTTGCGGCCAGACCGTCGGAGCCAATCGGCGCAATGGCTTCGACGCTGCTATGCGCGATTGGAGCGACAAGAACTGTGTCGCCGTCGGACGGCCGGCGCTCAAGATCGAGGCGACGGAAGGCACGCCGGCAGCGCGGCTCGAACTGCGCCAGAGCCGCGTCGATGCCATCGTGCAGAGCAGCGAATCCGTACCCTACACGATGAAGCTCGAGCCTGGCGCTTATGTGAAGGTCGGCCCGGCTTTCTCGACCGGCATGATGATCGCCATGGCCTTCCCCAAGGAGGCGACGCAGTTGCGCGATGCCGTCAGAGCGGTCCTAAAGGAGAGCATCGCGGATGGTAGCTATGCTGCCATCCTCAAGAAATTCGAGGTCGAGGGCAATTCGGCGGCCGACGCCATCGCACGCCAATAGCGGCCAGTTTACGCTTCACGCAGGACACTCACATGGACCCTTGGAGAACTCCCATGAAAAGACTGGCTCTCGGCGCCTTGCTGCTCCTCGCCACGCTGCCGGCCGGAGCGGCCGAGCTTCCCGCCGCCATCAAGGCACGCGGCACGCTGATCGCCGCCATCGTGCCGAACTACCCGCCGCTCGACCTGCGCGACCCTGCGACCAATGAGCTGACCGGCCTCGATGTCGATCTCGGCAACGCCATCGCGTTGAAGCTCGGCCTCAAGATGCAATGGCAGGAGACGAGCTTCGATCAGATGGTTTCGGCCGTCGACACCGGGCGGGTGGACGTGATCATTTCGGGCATGACCGATCTCGCCAGCCGCCACGACAAGGTGAGCTTCGTCGATTATCTGCAGTCTGGGCCGCAATTCTTCGTGCAGGCGAGCCGGGCCAAGGAATTTCCCGACATGCTGGCCCTGTGCGGCAAATCGGTCGGCACCAGCCGCAGGACGTCCTTCCCGAACGAGATCGCAGCCTGGAGCGAGGCGCATTGCAAGGCTGCCGGCAAGCCCGACATCACGGTCGTCGGCACGGAAGGTTCGCCCGATGCGCGCACCCAGCTCAAGCAGGGCCGCGTCGACGCGGCGATGCAGGGCAACGAGACCTTGCCCTACGTGATGGGGCTCGAGCCCGGCGCCTATGCGGCGATCGGCGAGCGCATCTCGAGCCAGCTCACCGGCATCGGCACCGCCAAGGGCGCGACCGAGCTGCAGAACGCCCTCGCCGTGGCTCTGGGGCAGCTCGTCGCCGACGGAAGCTATGGGAAGATCCTCGACAAGTGGAAATTGTCGGGAGATGCGATCGAGAAGGTGACCATCAATGCCGGCCAATAATCGCTGGGATACGGTGCCGCTGCGGCCGGCCAATCTCGCGCCGCCGGCGCCGGCCTTCCCCTGGCCGCGCGGCTATCGGGCCGCCATGTTCCTCTCCTTCGATGTCGATGCCGAGAGCGCCTGGACCAGCAAAGACCCGGCCCATGCCGAGCGCCTCGTGACCATGTCGTTTGGGGGCTATGAGGCGCGCGTCGGCACGCCGAAGCTGCTGGAGCTCTTGCGCCAGCTTGGCCTGAAGGCGACCTTCTTCGTCACCGGCTGGTCGGTCGAGGCGCATCCCGCCATGGCCGAGGCGATCCTCAAGGACGGCCACGAGATCGGCCATCACGGCTTCCATCACCTCCTGCCCGATCCCGGCGATCCCTTCATCGAGGAGGAGCTGGAGCGCGGCTTCGAGACCCTGAAGCGTCGGCTCGGCGTGGTGCCGGTCGGCTATCGCGCCCCCTTCGGCGAGAGCTGCGAGCAGCTGCGCTCGAGCCTCAAGCGGCGCGGCATCCTCTATTCCTCATCCTGGCGCGACGATGTGCGGCCCTATCGCCAGATGCTCGCCGACGGCCAGCCTGGCGTCATCGAGATCCCGGTGACCTCGAGCTATGACGACTGGATGCATGGCCTGAGCGCCCGCTTCTCGCCGCGTCCCATCTTGCCGCGCGAGCACGTCCTGTCGATGTGGAAGGACGAGCTCGACGAGGTGCGCGATTGGGGCGCCATGGTCACCACCGTCCTGCACCCGCAGGTGAGCGGGCGCCCGATGCGCTTTCGTCTGCTGCGCGAGTTCCTCGACTACGCCCAGGCCTGCGGCGATGTGTGGATAGCGACCGGCCGTGAGATCGCGGCCCATTATGCGAGCTGCGAAGCCGCCCATGAGAAGGCAGCCTGATGAGTGGGACGAGCGAGGCGGCGGGCGCCCCGACAACGCTGATCCGGGGCGCCGAGCGCGTCGTCGCCTGGGACGCGGCGGCGAACAGCCATGTCTATCTCGACGGTGCCGATATCGCCTTCGCGGGCGGCAAGCTCATTTTCGTCGGGCGCGGCTATGAGGGCAGGGCGGATACGGTGATCGAGGGGCAGGGCCTGATGGTCATGCCCGGCCTCATCGACATCCATTCGCATCCCTCGACCGAGCCGATGTATCGCGGCCTCAACGAGGAGCTCGGCAGTCCAGGCCTCTACAACTCCTCGCTCTACGAATACATGCCGATCTTCCGCGCGGACCCCTTGGCCAAGCCCGCCTGCACGCGCGTCGCCTATAGCGAGATGCTGCTCTCTGGCGTGACAACGGTCGCCGACCTGTCGATGCCGCATGAGGGCTGGATCGATCTCGCGGCTGAGAGCGGGTTGCGCGTCTGCCTGGCGCCCATGTTCCGCTCGGCGAACTGGCGCACCGCCAACGGCCATGTGGTCGAATATGATTGGGACGAGAAGGCCGGCGAGGCTGCGATGGCCGAGGCGCTGTCGCTCATCGATGAGGCCATCGCCCATCCGAGCGGCCGCCTCTCCGGCATGGTGATCCCGGCCCAGATCGACACGTGCAGCGAAGGCCTGATGCGGGACTCCTTCGCCGAGGCCAAGGCCCGCGATCTGCCCTGGCAGACGCATGCAGCGCAATCCGTGGTCGAGTTCCACGAGATCACGCGCCGGCACGGCAAGACGCCGATCGGCTGGCTCGACGAGCTGGGCGTGCTCTCGGACCGCTCGATCATCGGCCACGCCATCTTCCTCGACGACCACCCCTCGACGCGCTGGTCGACGCGCAGCGATCTCGACCGCCTGGCCGAGACGGGCACCATGGTGGCCCATTGCCCGACCGTCTTCGTGCGCCGCGGCATCGCCATGCGCGATGCCGGACGCTATCTGCGGCGCGGCGTCGGCATCGGCATCGGCACCGACACCTATCCGCACAACATGCTCTCGGAATTGCGTCTCGCAGCCTATGTGGCGCGGCTTCAGGACGGTTCGCCACGGGCGCTGCGCTCGACCGACATCTTCAATGCGGCGACCGTTGCGGGCGCGCGTGCCTTGCGCCGCGACGATATCGGCCGGCTGGCGCCAGGCTGCCGCGCCGATCTTGTCTTGGTCGGGCTCGATCATCCGGCCATGCGACCGGCCCATGACGCGATCCGCACCTTGATCTATGCGGCCGATGACCGCGCCATCCGCGCGGTCTATGTCGATGGCCGTAAGGTCGTCGAGGGGGGCAAAGTGCTCACCATCGACCATGCAGGTGCGAGTGCCGCGCTGGAGGAGGCGCAAAAGCGCGTCGTGGCGCGCGCTCCCGGCCTCGATTGGGCGAAGCGCAGCCTCGACGAGATCGTGCCCCCGACCTTTAGGACGCAGTGATGCGAGCTTGACCGAAGCTGGATTCGGGCACTGCTCGCTAGCCGGCCGGCGCAGCCAGAATCGCCGAGATTGGCTAATATCGCCGCGAATCAGCGCGGATGTCCCAGCATGAACCGACAAGAACGCAGAGCCGCGCAGAAGGCCGGTGGCGCGGCTGCGCTGCGTGCGCCGGCGGCCGCGCCGTCCGGCTCTGCCGCGATGCTTGCCGAGCTCGGCGTCGAGGTGCATCGGCACCATCTCGCCGGGCGCCTCGACGAGGCCGAAAGCCTCTGCAGGCGGATCCTCACCATCGACCAAGGCCATGTCACGACCTGGCATCGGCTGGGCATCATCGCCCATCAGCGGCAGCGCCATGAGGAGGCGGTCGAGCTGATCGGCAAGGCGATCGCCTTGAACGGCCGCGAGGCGTCGGCACATTTCAACATCGCGCTCGCTTATGCGGCGCTCGGCCGCCAGGAGGAGGCGGCGAGCCATTACGCGCGCGCCGCCGCGCTCAAGCCCGACTATGCCGAAGCGCATATGAATCTCGGCATCATCCTCAAAGGCGAGGGCAAGCTCGACGAGGCGCTGTCGCGGTATCGCCAGGCGCTGGCCGCGAGGCCCGATTATGCCGAGGCCCATAGCAATCACGGAGTGGTGCTGGCGGTGCTCGGCAGGCTCGACGAGGCGGTCGCATGCTATCTGCGGGCCCTGACCTTGAAGCCGCAAGCCTCCGACACCCATAACAATCTCGGCGTCGCGCTCAAGCAGCAAGGCAGGCTCGACGAGGCCGTGGCGCATTTCGGGGAAGCGCTGGCGCTCAAGCCCGATTATGCCGAAGCCCATGTCAATCTCGCCTCGGCGCTGCTCGCCAAGGCCGATCCGTTCGAGGCGCTGCGCCATGTGCTGGCCGCGCTCGCCTTGAATGAGACGGTCGAGACCAAGGCGCTGTTCGTCAAATGTGTCTCCAATATGCGTCTTGCCTCGGCATCGGACGAGATCCGCCAGCTGATCGTCCGGGCCCTGGTCGAGCCCTGGGAGCGCCCGCGCCTCCTGTCGACGATCGGCGCGAGCCTGGTCAAGCTCGATCCGGTCATCGCCGATTGCCTGAAGCGCAGTTGCGAGGCCTGGCCGGCGCGGCTCGGCGCAAGTGAGGTGTTCGGGGAGCAAGGCCTTGCGGCCCTGTCGAGCGATGCCTTGCTGCTGGCGCTCCTCGCCGCCGCACCGATCTGCGATATCGAGCTCGAAAGGCTGCTGACCGCGGCGCGCTTCGCGCTGCTCGAAATCGCAGTCGATGCGACGGCTTGCGCCGCGGCCGACAGCGGTACCCTCGATTTCGCCTCGGCGCTCGCCCAGCAATGCTGGGTCAATGAATATGTCTTCGATGCGACCGATGATGAGCTTCGCCTTGGGCAGCTCCTGTGCCAGGCCATCGGCGAAGACCTCGAACACGGTTACGCCGTTCCTCCCTTGGCGGTCGCCGTGGCGGCGAGCTATGCGCCTCTGCATAAGCTGGCCGGAGCCGCAGTGCTGCTCGAGCGCGCCGTGCCGGCCTGTCTCGAGACGCTGCTGACCCAACAGCTGCGCGAGCCCATGGAAGAGCGCAGCTACGCGCAGGCGATGCCGCGCCTGACCGGAGTCGAGGACGACGTGTCTCTGCTGGTGCAGCAGCAATATGAGGAAAACCCCTATCCGCGCTGGGTGAGGGCCGCGCCCGCGCCGAGGGTGGTCAGGGTCACGGACTTCATGCGCCAGAGCTACCCGTTGCGGCCGCTCGGTGCGTTCGCGAAGCCGGGCGCACTCGATATCCTGGTCGCCGGCTGCGGCACCGGCCAGCATTCGATCGAGTCGGCGCGGCGTTTCGCCGGCACCAGGCTGCTGGCGGTCGATCTCAGCCTTGCGAGCCTTTCCTATGCGCAGCGCAAGACCCGGGAATTCGGCCTGACCAATATCGACTATGCCCAGGCCGATATCCTCAAGCTCGGGGGCATTGGGCGGAGCTTCGACATCATCGAATCGAGCGGCGTGCTCCACCATCTCGCCGATCCCATGGCCGGCTGGCGGGTGCTGGTTTCGCTCTTGCGGCCCGGTGGGCTGATGCGCCTTGGTTTCTACAGCGAGATCGCGCGCGGCAGCATCGTGGCGGCCCGCGGCTTCATCGCCGATCGCGGCTATGGCCGGAGCGCGCACGACATCAGGCGTTGCCGCCAGGAGCTGATCGCCTCCACCGATCCCGTGCTGTTCGAGCTCAGGCGCATGCGCGATTTCTACACGACCAGCGATTGCCGCGATCTCCTGTTCCATGTGCAGGAGCATCGCTTGACCTTGCCGATGATCAAGGCAGCGCTCACCGAGCTTGGCCTCGACTTCCTGGGCTTCGAAATCGACGAGGCGAGCTTGGCGCGCTTCCGGGCACGCTTCCCGGAGAAGGAGGCGCTCGGCGATCTCGATCTGTGGCATGTCTTCGAGACCGAGAACCCCGATACCTTCGCGGCCATGTATCAGTTCTGGACCCAGAAGAGCGAGGCGGCACCTTCCGTCGCGGGGTGAGGTTATGAGAAGATTTCAGCTGAAACGATCTGGCCTGAATGCGGAAAGGTCCGGAATGTCGTTTCGGTTTTCGATAAGGCCTGCGACGGCGCGGCTCGTGATGCCGGCCAAGGTCATGCCGAGGTGACCGTGGCCAAAGGCAAGTATGAGGTTTGAGTAGCGTCGGCTGCGCCCGATGACCGGCCGTGAATCCGGAAGGGATGGCCGAAAGCCAAGCCAATGCGTTTGAGTTGGTCCAAGATCAGGGAGCAGCTTACGGGCGCCTCGTTCGAGAAGAGCAATCCGTTTCGGATTCGAGGGCGCCGTCAGGCCGCCGAGCTCGACCGTTCCGGCGACCCGCAAACGACCTTGCATCGGCGTCATGTAAAAGCCGAGTTCGACCGGGCAGACGGGCCTCCTGATTGGGGCAACGTCCACGGCAAATTCGATATGATAGCCGCGTTCCGTATCGAGGGGGATGTGCTCGCCCCCTTGTCGAGCCAAGGAGCGTGACCAGGCCCCAGCGGCAAGAACGACCGAATGTGCATCGACATTGCGATCGCGACACATCAGCCGAATCTGCCCGCTGCTCTGTGGTTCCAATCGCTCCACATAGGCGCGTTGGAACGACGCGCCGTATGACTTCGCCATGGCGGCGAGCCGCTCACTAAGGATGGCCGGGTCGACGATATGGATCGCATCCGGAAAGAAGAGGCCACAGGTAGCAGGAGGAAGCCCAGGCTCCAGCTTGGCGACTTCGGTTGAGGTCAGCCATTCCTGATGGACGCCCAATTCTTCGCGCAAGCAGGTGCCCCAGTCCCTGTGACTTGCCGGCAGCCCTTGCCGATAAAAATAAAGGCAGCCCTCCTGGCGAAAGAGATCCGAGAGCTCGGCAGCTTCGCTGAGATCACGCCAGGCCGGCATCGCCTCCTTGAGCAAGGCGGCGAGCGCGTAGCCGTTGCGGCGTGCAGCCTTTGGCAGGGACTCCCGGACGAAGCGCGCCAGCCATGGGAGAAGCGCTGGCAAAGCGGTCAGCCTGACGGCGAGCGGACTTTCAGGGTTTAAGAGCAGCCCGGGCAGATTGTGCAGGACGTCGGGGTTGCCGACCGGCGTACAGGCGTAGGGCGCGAGCGTGCCGGCATTGCCGTACGAGACCCCGGACCCCGGCTCGTTCGGATCGATGACGACAACCTCACGGCCGTCCGCGGCCAGCCGCACCGCGGTCGTCAATCCAATGATGCCGGCGCCGATGATCGCGACATCCGTCTTGAGCGACTGGACCACAGCTCGTCAGACCGCACCGGAGACTTCGAGATGACCGGCATTCAAGAGGTCGGCGATGATCGAGAGCGCTTGCCGCAGCTCCGCTGGTGAAGGCGCGGCGCCGAGATTGATGCGCACCGCATGGGTGAGAGTTTCGCGTCCAATGGCGAAGGCATCAGCCGGAAGTACACCGACGCCCCGCTGGCGGCAGGCCCGAGCGAAGGCGGCGCCACGCCAAGGTTCGGGCAGATGCAACCAGGCATGCGTCGATGTCTCATCTGTCTGAACATCGAAGCTCGCGAGGACATCGCGCAATATGGCCTGTCGCCGGCGCAGCTCCTCGCGCTGGAATTCGATGATCCGCGTCGTCGTCCCGTCTTCCAGAAGATTGGTCGCAACCAGCGCGGTGAGGGGGCTGATGCTCCAACAATCGATCCGCAGCGCTGCCGCAACATGGCCCAACACCGCACGTGGGGCGACCACGACGCCGTAGCGAAGGCCGGGAGCGATGCATTTTGACAGGCAGCTGATGTGGATGGTCAGTTCGGGTTCCATGCTCGCGAAAGACGGGATGACCGTATCGAGCAGCGGCCGGTAGACATCATCTTCGATGATCAGCACGTTGTGACGCCGCGCGATCGCTGCGAGCGCGCGACGGCGCTCCTCGCTCAATGTGATCGTCGTCGGATTGTGCAAGCTCGGCACCAGGAAAACCGCACGAGGACGTAAAGTCGTGCACGCTCTCTCGAAGGCGTCCGGCCGCATGCCTCCACGGTCCATCGGCAATCCGCGCAGATCGAGCCCTTGCGACCGGGAAAGCGCGCTGATCCCCTGATAGGTGATGGAATCTGCCAGGATGATGTCGCCGGGCTGGGCCACGGCTCGCAAGACACAGGCGAGACCGTGCTGGGCGCCATCCGTCAGGACGACGCGGCTGGCATCGCCGTCGCCAGCGATGCCATCCAGCCAGGCGGCCATCGTTGCACGTGCCCATGCCGGACCTTCCGGGGGATGGTAGTCCTGCAGGCTGCCGAAGCGCCGATCCTTCGCGAGGCGGGGCAGCAGCGTCGCCAGTGCGTCGCGATAGGCGGTCGTCGGTGGACGATTGATCGACAGATCGATCAACCCGGCCTCGTCGCTCGGAGCGGATTTGAAGGAGCCTTCTTCCGTCTCTCGTGAGGCGATCCGGGTTCCACGGCCTGGACGCGCCTCGACGAGGCCACGTTGTTGCAACGCGGAAAAGGCGCGAGTCACCGTCGTGACATTGATGCCGAGCACGCGCGCAATCTCGCGATGGGGCGGCAGCTTGTCGCCCTCGACCAGCTTGCCACTTGCGATGCGCTCACCGATTGCGTCGGCCAGACGCAGATAAACGGGGCGATCATTGTCCGGCAATTCCAGATTATCGAGCATGTTTTGCGGCGCCCCGAGCGTCCTTGTCCCCGTGAAGGCCACTTAACATAGGCCAAAGTGTCGGACAATCGGATTTGTATGTGCATCATGTGGCCAGCGATTTTCATTTCGCCACACAACCAGCAGATAAAATCGGAAATAAGGGCATTGACGTCGTCATTTTCCACTTATAATGTCACCCAATCGACGATTGTATGATCACACAATCGAGATGAAAAGGGCCGTGATCAACGAGCTTGCGAGGTGGGCAATGGTTTTGGCCAGTCAGAGTTCGGGAATTGGGGGAGGCTTAGCCCTGGGCTCGGGAACGCCTCTACGGCCTCCCGTCGATTCACCGAACTCGGCGAGAGCCGTGAATAGCCAGGGGGTGGGTGCGGCCGCGATGGGCGAACCAATCGGGACACCCAAGGGCGGCAGATATGGCGATGCCAAATTTGTGGAGTTCACGGACGTCGAGAAAATGTACGGTTCGTTCCACGCCGTCCGAAGGCTGAATTTGAGCATCGGGCGCGGCGAGTTTCTCACCTTCCTCGGACCGTCGGGCTCCGGCAAGACCACCACCTTGAACATGCTGGCGGGTTTCGAACGGCCGAGCGCAGGCGTGATCATGCTCGACGGCAAGTCGGTCGACCGCCTCCCTCCCTATGAACGCAATATCGGCATGGTGTTCCAGAACTACGCGCTCTTTCCGCATATGAGCGTGGAACAGAATGTCGCCTTCCCCCTATCCGTGAGAAAGATACCCAAGGCCGAGATCGGACCGCGCGTCCGGCGTGCGCTCGAGATGGTGCGGCTGGAGCAATTCGGGGAGCGCAAGCCCGCGCAGCTCTCGGGTGGCCAGCAACAGCGCGTCGCGCTGGCACGTGCACTCGTCTTCGAACCGACGCTTGTGCTGATGGACGAGCCTCTTGGCGCCCTCGACAAGAAGCTGCGCGAGCATATGCAGATCGAATTGAAGCAGATCCACGAGATGCTGGGCGTCACCATCGTCTATGTAACGCATGACCAGAGCGAAGCGTTGACGATGTCCGACCGCGTGGCCGTATTCGACAGCGGCGCCGTGGTGCAGATCGGAACGCCGGATGGTCTCTACAACGAGCCGGCGACGTCATTTGTCGCGAGCTTCATCGGCGAGAATAATCTGCTCGATGGCGTCGTCGACCGTGTCGGGCGTGGCCAATGCGTGGTGGCGTTGCCGCCCGGCCTGCAGGCAACCGCTTGTGCCATCGGCGACCTTAGGCCGGGCAGCCCGGTCCATCTCTCGATCCGGCCCGAGCGGATCGGGTTAGCTGGCGCGAATGGGCAAGCCGATAATCGCTTCCGGGCGACTGTCGATGGCCGCATTTATCTCGGCGACCACCAGCGTCTCCTGGCGCGCCTAGGAAATGGGCAGATCCTGACCGTCAAGATCGGTCCGGAAGCGGCGCCGGCTACTGGCGAAACGATCGATCTTTGCTGGTCTTCAGCGGATAGCCGGGCCTTTCCGGTAAACGCGGTCCAACACGGCAATGCCTCAAACACAGGGAGACCCTGACGATGCGAGCACGCATGACGACCCTGCTTGCCTTGGCAAGCGCCGCTACGATTTCCCAGCTCCAGCCTGCCATTGCCGAGGAACTCACCATCATGGCGACCGGCGGGGCCTGGCAGGCAGCACTCCATCAGGCCTGGTTCGAGCCCTTCGCCAAGAAGATGGGCATCAAATTCAACGAACAGGAATATCTCGGCGATCTCGGCAAGATCAAAGCCATGGTCGAGACGGGCAATGTGCCGATCGATCTCGTCACTGTCGAGACCTCGACCGTCCTGCAAGGCTGCGATGCCAGCGTGCTGATCCGCCTCGATTACTCCAAGATCGCAGATCGTTCGCGATTCCTTCCCGGGACGGCCCTCGATTGTGGTGTCGGCATCGACGTCTATGGCGATGTGCTGGCCTATGACACGACCGTCTTGAAGGAGGCGCCGACCTCGGTGCTCGATATCTTCGACACCAAGAAATTCCCGGGCAAACGAGCCATGCGCAAGGCGCCGGCGCAGAATCTGGAATGGGCGCTCATGGCTGACGGCGTGAAGATTGCCGATGTTTACAAGGTGCTGGCGACCCCGGCCGGTGTCGATCGCGCCTTCAAGAAACTCGACACCATCAAGAAGGATATCGTGTGGTGGGATGCGGGCGCGCAACCGCCGCAGCTCCTGGCCTCCAAGGAAGTGGTCATGACGACCGCCTGGAACGGGCGCATTCAAAACGCGATCGACCAGGACAAGCGGCCCTTCGCAATCGTCTGGAACGATCAGATCGTCGAATACGACATGGTCGCCATCCCGAAGGGGGCGAAGAACCTCGACCTCGCCTACAAATATCTGGCCTATGCGGCGCAGCCCGAGGTCAGCGCGCAGCTCGGCCGCTATATCCCCTATGGACCGGTTCTTTCTGACGCGACGCCCTTCGTGCCCAAAGATGTCCTTCCCAAGCTGCCGACGGCGCCTGAGCATATGAAGAGCTATCTCGTCGGCAATGTTGAATTCTGGGGCGACCAGGGTGAGGACCTCGTGAAGCGCTTCAACGCCTGGCTCGCCCAATAGGTTTACGCCAGCAAGGTTGAGAAAGGGGCGATCCACTCCTTCCTCAGATCGCCACCCAAGGATTACGTCATGTCGTCGATCACGATGCCAATGATCATGACGAGGGATTATCGGGGCAGCCTGCGTCCCCTGGCCTTGGCTGCGCCCCTTCTCCTGCTTCTGCTCTTCAGCTTTGGCACGCCGATCGTGGCTCTGTTGTCGCGGGCGATCTACGAACCGACCCTCGCCAATACGCTCTTGCGCACCGCAGCGGCCTTGCAGCAAGAGAGGGGTGAGGGAGTGCCAGGTGAGCCGGTTTTTCTTGCCCTTGCGGCCGATCTGAAGGAAGCGCAGGCGGCCGGCACCGTCTATGAATTCGCCAAGAGCCTCAACACCAGGCTCCCCGGTGCGCGAAGCCAGGTGCTGCGCACGGCGCGCAATGCCGCTGCCGACCAATCGGCGAGCAAGGACGCGATGATCCAGGCCGCGCCGCTTCTCGGCGAAGAACGCAGCTGGGCTGCGATCCGAGCAGGCACGAACCGGTTCACCTCGTTCTTTCTATTGAACGCCTTCGATCTGCGCTGGACCGAGCAAGGCTCGATCGGCGCGGTGCCTGCCGAACAGGCGGTCTTTACCCGCGTCATGGGCCGGACTTTCCTGATCGCGACGATCGTCACCCTCGCGACGCTGGCTCTCGCCTTTCCGCTCGCCTATCTGATCACCAATCTTCGCCCCGCGATCGCCGGGCTCGTGCTTGTCCTGGTCCTGCTGCCCTTTTGGACATCGATCCTGGTGCGCACGGCGGCATGGACGGTGATCCTGCAGAAATACGGCCTGCTCAACGACGTGATGCTGTGGCTCGGCCTGACGAGCGAGCGGCTCGAATTGATGTATAGCAGGACCGGGCTCATCATCGCGATGACCCATATCCAGTTGCCCTTCACGCTGCTGCCGATCTACAGCGTGATGCGCTCGATGCAGCCCTCGCAACTCAGAGCGGCCCAGTCGCTGGGCGCCCGACCCTTCGCGGCGTTTTGGCGGGTCTATCTGCCCCAGGTCATGCCCGGCGTCCTCGCCGGTTGCCTGCTCACCTTCATTTTGTGCCTCGGCTATTACATCACGCCCGTCCTCATCGGCGGCGGCAGCGACCAGTTGATCAGCAACTTCATCGCCAACTACGTCAATGTCGAGCTCAACTGGGAGATGGCGGCAGCGCTGAGCTTCGTCTTGCTCGCCTTCACGCTAGGCCTCTACGTGACGTTGACCCGCTATCTCGGTCTCGATCTCTTCAAGATGGGGTGAAACACCATGATGCTGTCCCCATACCCCACTGTCGGCGAGCGGATCCGTGTCGCTGCGCTTTGGTTCTGGTGCGTCCTGGTGCTGGTCTTCCTCGTCGTGCCGATCTTCGTGCCGGTGCCTTTGTCCTTCAATAGCGGTTCGTTCTTCACCTTCCCGCTCGCCGGGCTCTCGACACGCTGGTACGAGACTGTGCTCGGGACCGAACGCTGGCGTCGCGCCATCGAAAACAGCCTCTTCATCGGCTTCGGCACGACGATATTGGCGACCGTCCTCGGAACCCTGACCGCGATCGGCTTATCGGATCCGAAATTTCCCGCTCGGCGGTTCGTGATGCCTCTGTTGATTTCGCCGCTGATCGTGCCGGTCGTCGTGACGGCGGTCGGCACCTATCTCTTCTATGCCCGCATCGGGCTCGCCAGCACCTATGCCGGCATCATCCTTGCCCACACCGTGTTGGCTAGCCCTTTCGTGGTGGTCACGGTCGGCGCCAGCCTCACGGGTTTCGACCGCAACCTGATGCGGGCGACCGCCATCCTCGGCGCGAAGCCCTTGACGGGGTTTTTCCGGGTGATGCTACCGCTGATCTTGCCGGGGGTCCTGTCAGGCGCCGCCTTCGCCTTCGTCACCTCATTCGATGAGGTTGTCGTGGCGCAATTTCTTGCCGGCACCACGCAACGTACCTTGCCGCTCGAAATGTTCACCGGTTTGCGCGAGCAATTGAGCCCCGCGATCACGGCGGCGGCCACATTGATGATGCTGCTGTCGATCCTGTTGCTGATCGTCGCCAATCTGCTGGCGCGTCGATCACGGCGAAACGCCGCTGCTCTGTCGGGATAGTCTGGCACGCAAATTGTCTTCCAAGACGGCTTGAAAGAAGACGTGAACACAAGGGTGCCGGGGTCGCGCGACACCGGCTGCGCGAGCATCGTTGCATGTCTTATCACACCACCATCGACGGCACGCGCTGGGCCTTTCCCGATCTGAAGACCCTGCTGGCCAAGGCGTCACCTGCGCGCTCGGGAGATGTGCTCGCTCGCATCGCGGCGCAGAGCGCCATCGAGCGTGTCGCGGCCCAGATGGCGCTGGCTGACCTTCCGCTCAAGGCCTTCGTGAACGTTGATCTCGTGCCCTATGAGGAAGACGAGGTCTCTCGCCTGATCTTGGACAACCATGATCCGTCTGCCTTCGCGACGATCTCCCATCTCACCGTGGGCGAGTTCCGCGAGTGGCTGCTCGACACGCAGACGACGGCGAGCCGCCTGGCGGCGTTGTCCCCTGGCCTGACCCCGGAGATGGTCGCTGCCGTGTCGAAGATCATGCGGCTGCAGGATCTCGTCGTCGTTGCCGCCAAATGCAGCATCGTGACCGCTCTCCGCAACACGATCGGGCTTGCCGGGCGGATTTCGACGCGGCTGCAACCGAACCATCCGACCGATGATTCTCGTGGCATCGCCGCTGCCGTGCTCGACGGGTTGCTATTCGGCGCCGGCGATGCGGTGATCGGCGTCAATCCGGCCACCGACCGCGTGCAGGACTATATGCGGGTCGTCTGCTTGCTCGACGAGATCAGGGAGCGCCTCGACATCCCGACGCAGACCTGTTGTCTCGCTCATGTCACGACTGCCATCGAGGCCATCGGTCGCGGCGCTCCTGTCGATCTCGTCTTTCAATCGATCGCCGGTTCGGAAAAGGCCAATCAGGGGTTCGGAATCAACCTGTCGATGCTTGCCGAAGCGCAAGACGCGGCGCTCTCCCTGAAGCGCGGCACGGTCGGCCGCGACGTCATGTATTTCGAGACCGGTCAGGGCAGCGCGTTGTCCGCCAACGCGCATTTCGGCGTCGACCAGCAGACGATGGAAGCGCGAGCCTACGCCATCGCACGACGATTCAAGCCGCTGCTCGTCAATACGGTCGTCGGCTTCATCGGTCCGGAATATCTCTATAGCGGCAAGGAGATCATCCGCGCCGGTCTCGAAGACCATTTCTGCGGCAAGCTGCTCGGCCTGCCGATGGGATGCGATGTTTGCTACACCAACCATGCCGAAGCCGACCAGGACGATATGGACACGCTGCTGACCTTGCTCAGCATCGCCGGCGTCACCTTCGTCATCGCGGTTCCGGGCGCCGATGACGTCATGCTGAACTATCAGAGCCTGGCATTCCACGACATCCTCTATGTCCGCCAGGTGCTCGGCCGCCGATCCGCGCCGGAATTCGAGGATTGGCTGCAGCGGCAGGGTCTCGTCGACGCGGACGGAAGTCTTGTCGAAAGGCCGCCCCTCGGCGCGATCGCCCCGGCCACGAGGCTGATCGAGTTGATGGAGCTGCGCTGATGCCGGGCGACCCCCCGCGCGGAAGCGACGAAAAGACGGTCGCCGGCGGGGTGCTGGGCTTGCGGCGCTTCACGCCGGCCCGGATCGCGCTTGGACGGACCGGGACGGGGCAGCCGACGGCTGCGAGCCTGCGTTTCATGATGGACCATGCGCGAGCGCGCGATGCCGTCCACGCCGCGCTCGATTTCAACGCTATTGCGCAATCTCCGCGCTCGCTGGGCTGGAGCGTCGTTCATGTCCGCAGCGCTGCGACCGACCGCGCGCAATATCTGCGGCGCCCGGATCTCGGACGAAGCCTGTCGCGCGCAGGTCGCTTCGACCTTGAGAGCAAGGCGCAGGGGAGCGATGTCGTGATCGTCGCCGCCGACGGTCTTTCCGCCTCGGCCATCTGCAGCAATCTTCTCCCCGTTCTCGATCATCTCCGACCACTGCTGCGGGCTCGGGGCCGCACGATCGGTCCGCTCGTTCTCGTCGAGCAGGGGCGCGTCGCGGTCGGCGACGAGATCGGCGAATTACTGGGCGCCAGGCTGGTGGTGGTTCTGATCGGCGAGCGTCCCGGCCTCTCCTCCGCCGATTCGCTCGGCGCCTACATCACCTGGCGGCCGCGGATCGGCAGCATGGATTCGAGCAGGAACTGCATATCCAGCATCCGGCCCGCCGGACTCTTGCCTGAAGAGGCGGCAGCGCAGATTGCCGATGTGATCGACGCGGCATTTGTGCACGCGGCGACAGGCGTCCGACTGAATGATCTGCGCTCCGCCGCGTCCCCAGCTCCGATCGGGGCGCATATTCGATAGTGCATGCCCACTCTTCTGCAGCCGCAAATCTCGACGCCGACTAGCCTCAGCCGGCCTAGGCTGCCCGGCGCGCGGTTCGTCCGATAGCGGCCGAGAGCCCCCTCAGGGCACCCTCGAGGTCAGCCATCGAGAGCAGGCCGAAACCCAATCGGAAGACGCGGGGCTCCTCGCCGAACCAGATGCCGTTCGCGACCCTGATGCCTTCCTTGGCGAGCTCACCATAGAAACGGGTGACGGAGAGATCGTCGAAGATCGCGGGCTTGAGGCGCAGGCAGCAGATGGCCCCGGCATCGGGCCGGACCCAATCGACGAAAGGCGCATTCTCCTCGACCCATCTTGCGGTTCTTGCGAGGCCTGCGGCGAAAAGCTCGCGCCGCTCCGCGATGATGGGCTCGCGCTCTTGCAGCACTTTCAGCGCCAGGGCTTCGTCGACGGGGGAGCAGGATATCACCGTGTTGAACTTGCCGAGCACCAGTTGCTCGCGCAGCGCAGGATCACGGGTGATCGCCCATCCGAGCCGTAATCCGGGCGCGCCATGACATTTGGATAGCGACGCCACCGAAATGACGTTGGTGGAAAGGGTGACCGCGCTCGCTGCGATCGGGTCATCGCCATAGGTAGCTTCGCGATAGGTTTCGTCCAGGAGCAGATAGGCTTGCGGAGATTTCTTCTCCATCACATCGAGCAGGTCGCTGATCGTCTCCCGGGGCAACGCAACCCCTGAGGGATTTTGCGGCGAAGCGAGGCTCACCAGCCTCGTTCTCTCCGACAGCGACCCGCTGATGTCGGCGATGTCGAGCCGGTAGCCGCGATCGAAGGACAGCTTCAGGGTGCGCAGGCTCGCGCCAACGGCCTCCAATGCGCTCCTCGCCGGAGGAAACAGAGGCGAGGCCGCTACCGCCTCGTCCCCCTTGTCGCAGAGAATGAAGGCGATCAGGAACAGGGCGTGGGTGCCGCCGATCGTGACGACCACGTCGTCGGGGCCTGCTCCGTGAGCGTCGGCGATGATTTGGCGGAGCCGCAAGTCGCCCTCGGCCGTCCCATAGCCGAGCGCCATCTCGCCGAGGCCCTCCTGTCCCGAAGCATCCAAGAGATCGCGGGCACCCAACAGATCCCCGAGCCGCAAATTCGGCCCGTAGCTCTCGGCCAGCTCGTAGCGAGGGCTCGCCTCCACCAGGGACATGATGTCGTTCTTGGGAAATCTCGCCATGTCGTCACTCCCTCGAAATCCGATCGACAGCACGGATCTAGCGGGTCTCGACGTGCCATAACAGTTACAGATAATGTGAATTGCGCCCATATCAGTTAGTGACGCTTCGACGTCTGACTTGGCTCCGACCGTTAAGGGACGATCCCCGTGCCAACCCATCCTCCTTATCGATATGAAGAGCTCGCGAGCTTCATCACCTCGCTCGTGAACAACGGCGCGTTACGGCCCGGATCGCGCGTGCCGTCGCTTCGCGAGATCAGCACGCAAAGGCAGGCGAGCTTCTCGACCGCGCTCCAGGCTTACCGCCTGCTCGAGGATCGGGGCATCCTCGAAGCGAGACCGCAATCGGGTTTCTATGTTGCCAGGGGAGGCGCGATTTCCCTGAAGGCACCGACGATTTCCAAGCCGCCTGGAAGAGCGACCAGCGTCAACATGTCGGGCGTCCTGCTGAGGCTGCTGGAACACGCCTCAGATCCGCGCCTCGTTCCTCTGGGCTGCGCCATCCCCAGCGCCGAGCTGCTGGCGGCGGGCAAGCTCGACCGCTCCCTGGCGCGAATCGCGCGTCTGAAGGGCATCGACTACAACATCTACACAGTGCCCAAGGGAGATCAGCGGCTGCGCCAGGAGATCGCGCGGCGAACCTTGCGCTGGGGACAGGCTCTCTCCCCCGAGGATATCGCCATCACCTGCGGCTGCACCGAGGCCGTGACGCTCGCCTTGAAAGCCGTCTCACGGCCGGGCGATACGATTGCGATCGAGTCCCCGACCTATTTCGGCTTCTTCCAGGTGATCGAGGCCCTCGACCTCAAGGTGTTCGAGCTGCCGACGGATGCGAGGAGCGGCGTCGACCTCGCCGCCTTGGAGAAAGCTCTCCGGGGCAAATCCATCAAGGCCTGCCTGTTCTCGTCGAGCTTCGGCAACCCGCTGGGCTGCACCATGCCCGAGGAGAAGAAGCTCGCGGTGCTCGATCTCCTGGCAAAGCATGAAGTGCCGCTGATCGAGGACGACATCTATGGCGACATCTATTTCGGCAAGGAGCGCCCGAAGCCGTTCTCGGCGCTGCGCCCGCAAGCCGACATCATCTATTGCAGCTCCTTTTCCAAGACGGTCGCTCCCGGATACCGCATCGGCTGGATCGTCACCGGGCGCCATATGCAAAGCGTCCTGGAGAGCAAGTTCGCTTTCACCCTCTGTGGCCCGGCCTTGCCGCAGGCGGCGCTCGCCGAGTTTCTGTCCTCGGGCGGCTATGACAGTCATTTGCGCCGCATCAGGCGCAGCTTCGCAGACACGATCGAGCGGACGATCCGGGCGATCGACAAGGCCTTTCCGAAAGGCACGCGAGTGACGAGGCCGGAAGGCGGGTTCGTGCTGTGGCTGGAGCTGCCAAAGCCTCTCGAATGCCGCGAGCTCTTCCAACAGGCATTGGAACGAGGAATCTGCTTTGCTCCAGGGGATGTCTTTTCCGCAAGTCGCCGCTACGCCAATTGCCTGCGAATCAGTTGCGGCTATGGCTGGGATGCCCGGATCGCGAAGGGCGTTGAGACGCTCGGCGAAATGGCAAGCCTGGCTTTGGAGCGCCGTGCCTTGCCGAGCTTGAAATGAACTTGCTACGCGTTGAAGCGAGTAGCGAGTAGCGAGTAGCGAGTAGTCATAAACAACCCCGCCGACCTTTAGCTATTCACTACTCGCCATTCGCTATTCGCCATTCGCCCTCACTATGGACAGATATAGCCGGTGCCGCCGGGCGCCTTGAAGCAGCCGACCGATTCCGGAAATATCGTCTTGGGCAGCCACAGCACCGCGTCCGGGAAGAAGATGGTGAAGGCGATCGTGACGAAGAAGATCACATAGATCGGCAACGAGGCGCGCAGCGCCCCCGAGAAGCGCACGCCGACGAATTTCGAGGCCATCAGCAGCGACAGCCCGTAGGGTGGCGTGATCAACCCGAAGGCCAGCGTTACGATGAGCACGATGCCCATATGGACGCCGTTGATCGAGGCCTGATCCGTCAGCTGATTGACCACCGGCATGAAGATGATGATCGCCGGAATGGGCTCGATGAAGTCGCCGACGATGGTGAAGACGAGCACCAGCAGGAACATGATGGCCTGCGGGTTCGTGCCTGCGATTCCTCCGATCCAGCCGGAAACGACGATCGGGCCGCGCAGATAGGCCAGCATCCAGCCGAATGCCGATGCCGCGGCGATCGTGAACAGCGGCAGGGAGAATATCAATCCGGCATGCACGAAGTCGCGCGGCACCTGGCGCAAATGACTGGGGTTGAGGAAGGGGATGACGACGAGGAGGATATAGCCGATGGCGACGACGCCGGCCTCGGTCGGCGTGAACCAGCCCGTGACGATGCCGCCGAGCAGGATGACGGGTATCAGCAGCGGCAGCGCCGCCGATCGCGTGGCGCCGACGAGGTTCGAGAAGCTCGAGCGCGGGCGGCGGAAGCCGACAGGGCCGAAGAAATAGCAAAACAGCATGAGGCCGATCCCGACCATCAGCCCCGGCAGGATGCCGGCGAGAAACAGCCCGGCGATGGAGACGTTGCCGATGGCGCCGTAGACCACGGCCATGATGCTCGGCGGCACCAGGTTGGCGATGGTGGAGGCGGCAGCGATGAGGGCCGCGACGAAGGCCGGCTCGTAGCCCTCCCGCGCCATCGGCACGGCCATCGTCCGGCTGAGCACGGCGACATCGGCCGATGAGGAGCCGGACATGCCTGAGAAGAACATGCTGAACACCGTCGTGACCTGCGCCAGCCCGCCGCGGATATGGCCGACCAGCGCCTGCGACAATTCGGCGATGCGGATGACCACATTGGCCGAGGTCATCAGCTCGCCGACCAGGAGGAAGAAGGGGATCGCCATCAGGGCTTCGGAATCGATGCCGTTGAACATCTGTCCGACGATGGATTGCAGCGTGATCGGCGTGAACAGCGAGCCGACCATCACGCCCGCGGTCAGCGCATAGGCGACCGGCACGCCGAGATAGCCGAGCGTCAGGAAGAGGACGGTCATGACGGCGAGGATCATGCCGCTCGACATGGTCAGGCGGTTTCTCTTGCCGGGTCGCTATTTGGAGCAAAGCCCCTGCGCATCCCGTTGACGATCTGCTCCAGGCTGAACAAGGCGACGAGCGCGCCGCAGACCGGGATGGGCGCGTAGAGATAGGCGATCGGCAACATGGAGGGCATGCGGAAGCTGCCGAAGCCGGTGATGAAGTTCTGCCAGCCGAAGACGACGAGACCGATGCCGACGCAGCATATGACAACCCGGTTGAACACTTCAAAGAATTGCCTGAGCCTCCCGGTCATCACTTCGGTGATCGCCGACAGATAGAGATGGTCGTTGCGCCGCGTCGCGACGGAAGCGCCGACGAAGACGCCGTAGATGAAGAAGGTCGAGGTGACCTCCTGCGGCCAGAGCAGGGGGTGGCCCAGCAAGCGGGCGATGACGTCGAGGAAAGTGGAGGAGGTGAAGCCGGCGAGGCACACGCCGCACAAGATCATCAGCGTGCGCTCCACCCCGTCGAGCGCGCGCCACTTCAGGTGATGATCGGTGCGCAGTACGAGATCGGTGTCGTCGCTCATCGGGCCGGGCGACCGCCGTTGGGATGCAGACGACGCAAGGCCAGCATGCCCGACATGGCGTCGCGCCGGCAGTCGTTACTGGATGGATCGGGTGATCTGCAGGATCTTGACCGCATGCGGACCCAACCCCGCGGCGAGCTTGTCCTGAAGCGGCTCGGCAAGCTTGATGAAGCTCGTCTTGTCGACATCGGTCACCACCTTGACCCCGAGCTTTTGCAACCTGTCCAGCGATTTATGGTCGAGCGCGATGGCTTGGGCGGGCTCCTTCTGGCCAACCTCCGTGGCCGCCGCCTGCACCCATCCCTTCTGCTCGTCGCTCAAGCTCTTCCAGACCTTGTCGCTGACCCAGATGACGCTGTTATTCGCCTCGTGCCCGGTCATCGACAACACCGGCGCCACTTCATAATGTTTGTTGGAATCGTAGACATTCACGCCGTTCTCGGCGAGGTTCACCACGCCCGTCTGCAGCGAGGTGTAGACGCTGCCGAACGGCATATGCACGGTCTGCGCGCCATAAGCGGGGAAGATGGTGTCCTCAGTCGGCGTCGCCTGAACGCGCACCTTTTCCCCTTGCAGATCCTCGACCTTGCGAATCTCCTTCTTGCCGTACATGTCGCGCAGGCCCAGCGTCGCCAGGGTGAGCACGTGCCCGTCCTTCACGGTATCGTCGAACAACTCCTTGACGGCCGCGAAGAGTCGCGGATCGGCGATGGCCTTGATCAACTGGTCCTCGGACCGAAAAATATAGTGGATCGACAGGACACCGGATTCCGGGGCGACGGTCGCGGCGTTGGCGGTCGACGAGATCATGAAATCGATGTCGCCGGTGCGGATCTTCTGGAGCATCTGCGGCTCCTGGCCGAGCTGCGAGCCGGGGAATTGATCGATGACCATCGTCCCGTGGCTCATCTCGCTCAGCTTGGCGTTGAACAGATCGGCCGCAATGCCGTAGCCGGTGGTATGGGGCTGGTCATAGCCGAAACTGTAATGATGCGCCTCTTGGGCCAAGACGGGGTTGCTCGCCTCCAGGAGCGCGATCCCAAAAGCCGATGTCACAAGAGCCGATGTCACAAGAGCCGATGTCAAAAGCCTGGCAGCGAGCGTGATGGATAGACGTGTTGCGGAAGGCATGGTGTCTCCCTTCAACCTGCCGGCTCGTTATGTCGCGTAATGACGCGAAGGCCGGTTACTTGCAGCAAGCGTAACCTGCGCTTGTGCCGACGTCTACGGCAATGATCTCAGCATAAGGGAGCATATGTCAGTCCTTCCGGCCTTTCTCCCAGCGTCAAAGGTTGGCAATATCAGAGGCGGATCGGATGTGTGGTTGCCAGACAAGCATGACGCCTGTCGTCCTTCGTCGTCGCGTCGGCCGGACGAGCAACCGCTCGCGAATTGAGGAGAGAGCTGGTCTTCGAACCTTCGCCGGCGGCTACTCCTTGGGGAGCTGCGGCACCGTTTCGCGCGGCACCAGCCAGCCGGCATTCGGCCGCATGCGGTAGACGACCCTGCCGACAACCGCCTCGATCTTGACCTGCCCCCTCGACTGGAACCGGCTGTCCAGCGCGTTATCGCGGTTGTCGCCCAAGAGATAGAGATAGCCCGGCGCTACGACGGTCTCGGGGATATCGTCGTGACGTGGATTGCCATCGGCCTCCCTTGCGATCTTATAGGGCCTCGCGCCAGGCAAGCTTTCGACGAACAGATTGCGGATCTGGTGCTTTCCGGAAGCGTCGTATTCGAGCGTCCCTGCCGGCTCCTGCGCGATGTCATTGCCATTGAGAATGACATGTCCCGCCCGTAAGCCGACGCGATCGCCGGGAAGGCCGATCACGCGGTCGATCATGACGAACTTGTCATCGAACCGAGACACGATGAGCTCGCCGCGCAGTGGCTGCACGCCCGCTTGGCCCAGATCGGTGAGCACCACATCCCCCTCCGCGAGCGTCGGCAACATCCTGGCGGAGGCCGCAAAATAGCTCTTTACGGGAATGCCGGCCGACCGGAACTGGTAGGCAACGCCAAAGCTTTCGGCCCAGTCGGACAGCGTGGCCGCGGCGAGTGTGGGAGCGACGCCCGCGACGCCCAACATTGCCAGCGCGAACCGGAGCAGAAGCCGAACGCTCATGCGAATCCCCCGTTGAAATCGATGCGCTGCGATCGACGAAGCGATCCTCGGGCGGACAATAGAAGCTCGGATCCGACAGTCACCACACGATATTTGGCGCGGCGGTTCGCGAATGAGCGCCGACCTCACCTCGGCTCCGCGCCAGCGGACTCCCGTCAAAGCCTGTCGCCGAAACTTCGCTCAGGGCTGCTATCCGAGGGTCGGAGCGGGTGACAATTGCGCCCCTCGGTCGATTGACGGGCGCTGTGAGACACGCTCAATTGTCGCAAAGAGTTCACAGAATGACAGCCGCGGCGGTGCGGCCGCGCTCGCGGGAGGATCATATGAGTTATCGCTTCGTTCCAAAGGCATCCGCGCTGGCTCTCGCCTTGGCGGGGTTGTGGGCCGCATCCGCAGCGCAGGCGGCAGGAAGCCTCGTGATGTATTGCGGGGTGCAGGAGGAATGGTGCCGGGCCGTCGCCACGGCCTTCGAGCGCGAGACCGGCATCTCGGTCGCCATGACCCGCAAGAGCGCCGGCGAGGTCTATGCCCAGGTGAAGGCGGAGGCCGCCAACCCCAAGGGCGACATCTGGTGGGGCGGCACCGGCGACCCGCATCAGCAGGCTGCCGAGGAGGGGCTGACCATCGACTACAAGGCGACGAATTTTGGTGAGCTCTATGACTGGGCCCAACTCCAATGGACGCAGACCAAGGGTCGCACCGTCGGCATCTATTCGGGCGCGCTCGGCTTCGGCTACAACGCGAAGCTGTTGAAGGCGAAAGGGCTGCCCGAGCCGAAATGCTGGGCCGACCTCGTGAACCCGGCCTATAAGGACGAGATCCAGGTCGCCGATCCGCACTCCTCGGGCACCGCCTATAATCTTCTCGCGACCATCGTGCAGATCATGGGCGACGAGAAGGGCTTCGACTATCTCAAGGCGCTGCACAAGAACATCAATCAATACACCAAATCGGGCGCCGCCCCCGCCCAGGCCGTCAATCTCGGCGAGACCACGATCGGCATCACCTTCATGCATGACATGATCACGGCGGCGCAGGACAATCCCGACATCATGACGGTCGCGCCTTGCGAAGGCACGGGCTATGAGATCGGCTCCATGTCCTTGATCAAGGGCGCCCATAATCTCGACAATGCCAAGAAATTCTATGACTGGGCGCTGACGCCGGCCGCCCAGGCGCTCGCCGCGCAGAACAAATCCTTCCAGACGCCTTCCAACAAGGCAACGCCCCTGCCGAAGCTCGGCGTCGACCTGTCGAAGACGAAGCTCATCTCATATGATTTCGCGAAATACGGCTCCTCGGCGGTGCGCAACGCCCTGCTCAAGCGCTGGACCGATGAGGTGAAGAGCCAGCCGCGCTGAGGCCCGCCCAGCCAGGCGGCCTTGTCGGAGGAGTCATGAACCGCGCTACGCGCTGGACGGCCGCGACCGGTCTTGCGGCCTATCTCCTCTTGCCATGGTACATGGTCGAGGAGATGAGCTTCTCCTCGCTCGACTGGGCGCAAGCCTATCCCCTGGGCAAGGCCGGCAGCGCCTTCGCCCTCGGCCTTGCCGGCGCCTGGTGGCTGCTGCCGCTGGCTGTGCCGCTGGTCTTCGCCGTGCTCATCGCCTTTCGTTCGCGCGCCGATGAGAGGACGGCCTTCCGGCTCGCTGTCTGCGGCTTCGCGGGCTTCGCCTATCTCCTGATCGAAGGCTTCGCGGTCGGCCTTGCCGGCTGGAATGCCGAATGGCTCGGGCTCATTTTCGGGGCGCCCGGCCCGCAGCAATCCGGCATGGGGGTCGGCGCCCTCGTCGCAGCCTGCGCCCTGCTGCTGCTCGGCTGCCGTGGGCTCGCCGGGCGGGGCTGGTGCCGCGGCGACGCCTTCGTCGTCACTTCGGTCGGCACGGTCGCGGTGCTGATCGGGCTCTTTGTCTTCTTCCCGGTGGCGAAGATCCTCATCAGCGCCTTCACCGACAATGAAGGCCATGCGGCGCCGGCGCTGTTCTACGAGAAGATCACCGATGTCTCGATCTGGGGTCTTGGCTGCTTCGGCGGCGGCATTTCCTGCGGCGTCGCCTGGAACACCATCCTGCTCGCGGTGCTGGCAGGCCTCGCTTCGACGGCGCTCGGCCTCGCCTTCGCGCTGATCGCCACCCGCACCGAATTTCGCTTCAAATCGCTCTTGCGCGTCATGACGGTGCTGCCGATCATCACGCCGCCCTTCGTGATCGGCCTCGCGCTGATCTTGATGTTCGGCCGCTCGGGCGCTGTGTCGGCTTTCCTGTTCCGCTCCTTCGGCATCCCGCCGAGCCGCTGGATCTACGGGCTTCCGGGCGTCTTCCTCGCCCAGACGCTGGCCTTCGCGCCGATCGCCTTCCTGGTGCTGGTCGGCGTCGTCCAGGGCATCTCGCCGACGCTCGAAGAGGCGGCGCAGACCTTGCGCGCCAAGCGCCTGACCATCTTCCGCACCGTGACCATGCCGCTGATGCGTCCGGGCCTCGCCAACGCCTTCCTGCTCTGCTTCATCGAGAGCATGGCCGATTTCGGCAACCCCTTGGTGATCGGCGGCAATTTCGAGGTGCTGTCGACCAAGATCTTCTTTGCGGTCGTCGGTGCCGCTACCGATCAGGGACGGGCGGCCGTGCTGTCGATCGTGCTGCTCGTCTTCACTCTCCTCGGCTTTGCGGCGCAGCAGCTCTGGCTCGGCAACAAGACCTACACTACGGTCACCGGCAAGGGGGATGCCGGCATCGCCTTGCCTCTGCCGAAGAGCATCGCGGCTGCCTGCTATGCCACCGCCATCCCCTGGGTGGTGCTCACTTTCGCCATCTACGCGATCATCTTCGTGGGTGGCTTCGTCAAGGCGGTCGGGCGCGACTACACGCCGACGCTCGACAGCTACGCGACCGCCTTCCGCATCGAGCACACCCAGTTCGGCTGGTTCTTCTCGGGCAGCGCCTGGCCCTCTTTGTTCGCGACCACGCAGGTGTCGCTGATCGCCGCGCCGCTCACCGCAATTATCGGCCTGCTGACCGCCTATCTCCTGGCGCGACAGAATTTCTGGGGGCGCAAGGCCTTCGACTTCGCCGCCATGCTGTCCTTCGCGATCCCGGGCACAGTGGTGGGCGTGAGCTACATCCTCGCCTTCAACGTGCCGCCGATCGAGATCACGGGCGGGGCGCTGATCCTCGTCATCTGCTTCGTGTTCCGCAACATGCCGGTCGGAGTGCGCGCCGGCATGGCGACGCTCGCCCAGATCGACAAGAGCCTCGACGAGGCATCGCTGACGCTCGGCGCCCGCTCCTTCACCACGGTGATGCGCGTCATGGTGCCGCTGGTGCGCCCCGCCATCGTCGCTTCGTTGATCTATGCCTTCGTGCGCGCCATGACGGCGGTGAGCGCCGTGATCTTCCTGGTCTCGGCGCAGTACAACATGTCGACGACCTATATCATCGGCCGCGTCGATGCCGGCGAATACGGCCTCGCCATCGCCTATTCCTCGGCCCTGATCGTCTTCATGCTCGCCGTGATCCTCTTGATCGAACGCCTGGTCGGTGAGCGCCGGTTGGGACGGCGCGCCGCCATGGGCCATTTCGCGACGGCGCCCGGCTGAATGGAGGTTCGCCAGAGATGAAATCGGGTCCGGCATCCGTCGAGTTCCGCAATGTGGTGAAGCGCTATGGCGGGGTCACCGCGGTCGACGACGTCTCCTTCGCCATCGCGCCGGGCGAGCTCGTCACCTTGCTCGGCCCCTCGGGCTGCGGCAAGACCACGACGCTTCGCCTGATCGCCGGCCTCGAGATGGCGACGAGCGGGCGCATCGCGATCGGCGACACCGATGTCACCAACTTGTCGGCCGCGGATCGCGATGTGAGCATGGTGTTCCAGTCCTATGCGCTCTTTCCGCATATGAGCGTGCTCGACAACGTCGCCTACGGGCCGAGCGTCCAGGGCGCCGGCAAGGCGCGAGCCCGCGAGATGGCGATGGAGAAGATCGAGCTCGTCGGCCTCAAAGGCCTCGAGAACCGCGCTCCCTCGGAATTGTCGGGCGGCCAGCAGCAGCGCGTCGCGGTGGCGCGCGCTTTGGTGCTGGAGCCGCAAGTGCTGCTCTTCGATGAGCCCTTATCCAATCTCGACGCCAAGCTGCGCCGGCGGGTGCGCGAGGAGATCCGCGAGCTGCAGCTCAACCTCGAGCTCACCGTGGCCTATGTGACGCATGACCAGGAGGAGGCGCTCGCCGTCTCCGATCGCATCATCGTCATGTCGAACGCCAGGATCGCCCAGATCGGCGCGCCGCGCGAGCTCTATGAGGCGCCGGCCGATCTGTTCGTCGCCGACTTCATCGGCGATGCCAATATCCTCGACGGCGAGGTGACGCGGCAGGCGGGCTCCGTGGCGCGGGTGCGCGTCGGCGAGATCGAGATCGACGCCACCGCGCGTGCCCCGGTGCAAGGCGCGGTGAAGCTCGTGATCCGCCCCGATATCGTCACGCTCAGCGCCGCAAAGCCCGACGCTGCCGCGCTGCAGGGGAGGATCGCCAAGGCCGCCTATATCGGCAAGCATATGGAATATACGGTCGAGGTCGGGACGGCGCGCCTCTTCGTCGTCGATCACGCGACCGCGACGCCGATGGGGGAGGGGACGCAGGTCTGGCTCAGCATCACGCCTGACCGCGCGATCGTGCTTCCGGGCGGCGCTCTCCCGTCACGCAACTGACCCGCCGTCTCGACCGTCGCCAGGGCAAGATCATTCTCGCGCGAGGGGGACGACGGGAACGGATATTCCCTTTCGACGCCATTTCGAGCACAAGAATCTGATTTGGCCTGATCGAGCCCGACACGCTGGCGGGCCTCTCATCGTCACCCCATATCCTGTCCCATGCCCCGGCTTGGGCTTAGGCTTGGGGCTTAGGCTTGGGCCTTGGCCTGGGCGCGGGCTCCGCAAGGGTAAGGAGGTCGTCCTTGACGAGATCACGGCAATTGCGGCTCGGCGCTTTCATGCGGCCGGTCAGCATCCATACCAGCGCCTGGCGCTATCCCGGTGCTTATCCTGACGCCAACTTCAATTTCGCGCATCTGAAGCGTTTCGCGCAGACCTTGGAGCGCGGCAAGTTCGATGCCTTCTTCATGGCGGATCACCTCGCCGTGATGAACATGCCGATGTCGGCCCTCAAGCGCAGCGCCACGGTCACCTCCTTCGACCCCTTGACCTTGCTGCCGGCGCTCGCCGCGGTGACCGAGCATATCGGGCTGATCGCTACTGCCTCCACCACCTATAACGAGCCCTATCACGTGGCGCGCAAATTCGCCTCGCTCGACCATATCAGCGGCGGCAGGGCCGGCTGGAACCTCGTCACCTCGGCGAACCCGCAGGAGGCGCTGAATTTCGGCCTGGACGAGCATGTCGAGCATGGCGAGCGCTATCACCGCGCCCGCGAGTTCTTCGACGTCGTGACCGGGCTATGGGACAGCTGGGCCGATGATGCCTTCATCCGCGACGTCGAGAGCGGCATCTATTTCGATCCCGACAAGCTGCATGTGCTCGACCATAAGGGGGAGCATCTGAAGGTGCGCGGCCCCTTGAACATCGCTCGCCCGATCCAGGGCTGGCCCGTGATCGTGCAGGCTGGAGCCTCGGAGGCCGGGCGCCAGATCGCCGCCGAGACGGCCGAAGCCGTGTTCAGCGGCGTCAACAACCTCGCCGATGCGCAGCGTTTCTATGCCGACGTCAAATCCCGCATGGCGAAGATCGGGCGCAACCGCGAGCATCTGAAGATCCTGCCCGGCGCCTTCGTGATCGTCGGCGACAGCGTCGCCGAGGCTCGCGAGAAAAAGAAGCGGCTCGACGGCCTCGTGCATCCGGATAGCGGCATCGCCTCGCTGTCGGTGAGGCTCGGCCATGACGTCTCGGGCTTCGATCTCGACGGCCCCTTGCCCGAGATCCCGGAGAGCAATGCCAGCAAGAGCGGCCGGGAAAAATTGGTGGAACTGGCGCGGCGCGAGAACATGACGGTGCGCGAGCTCGCCCAATATGTTGGCGGCGCCTTCGGCACCCTCGAGATGATCGGCACACCGCAGACGATCGCCGATCAGATGGAGGAATGGCTCGAGACCGAAGGCTGCGACGGCTTCAACGTCATGTTCCCCTATCTGCCCGAAGGGCTCGACGATTTCGTCGATCGCGTCGTGCCGGAACTGCAGAAACGCGGCCTGTTCCGGCGCGAATATGAGGGCACGACCTTGCGCGAGAATCTCGGCCTGCCGCGGCCGCAGAACCGCTTCTTCACGAGCGCAGCGCAGGCGGCGGAGTAGGGCGTTTTCCTTCTCCCGCAAGCGGGAGAAGGTGCCCGAACGCAGTGAGGGCGGATGAGGGACGCCGGTGAAGCGCTCCACCGCCCTCATCCGCCTCGGCTTCGCCTCGGCACCTTCTCCCGCGGAAGAGCGGGAGAAGGTAAGCGTCGATTCGACGCCGCGGGCTTGTCTCCGTCCCATGAGCATTTGCGTAGATAAAATCCGTCGTGGCGGCTCCTCCGATAGAATTTTGTTCTTCGGCGATACGAATATGCTCAGCAAGCACCGGCAGAGAGGAGATAATCTGCTCATCGTTCAGGATTATGGAAAGTCATTCTTGTTGACTGGAGCCGCCGTACGCCCAGATTCCAGCCTGATGGTCGCGGCTGGTCGCAACCGGTTTGGAGGGCTTGCTCATGTCGCTATCTGGTCTCTCGGAATCTGTCGCCGGCCTCGCGCAGGGCTCCTTCTCGCGCCGTGACGTGTCTTCGGGGCCAAGGCTCGGCCCTGCCGTCAAGGCGATCGGGGCGCTCGTTGCGCTCGCTTTGGGGAGCGTGGCTCGCCTCGGTTCGCCCAATGGGGCGGAACCTCCCGAGCCTTGCCTCGATCCGCACCAGATCGCGCTCGCCGGCCTCGGCTCGCCGGTTCTCTCCTACGGGGAATGGTGGTGAGCGCCGAAGCCGTGCCGTGATCGGCGAAGCACGGCGCTGGTTCTCGGAGGGGAAGGCGCGTATCTTGCGCGGGCATTCGAACTGACGAGGACTGCACGTGAGCGACGACCATCATTCCCATTCCCATTCGGGTCACCATCACTCGGAAACTCCTGGCGCGTCCGGCGAAGCGCGCTGGAAGGATGACGGGGTGCGCGTCATCAAGGGCGATCGGCTCGATCCCAACACGGCGCAGACGCCGGGCATGTTCCGCCAGGCCGCCATCAACCAGGCCCGGGTCGGGGCGCAGAAGATCTGGGCCGGCACGGTCGCCATCCAGCCGAACGCCAAGACCGGCGTCCACCACCATGGCGAGCTCGAAAGCGTCATCTATGTGGTGCGCGGCAAGGCCCGCATGCGCTGGGGTGAGCGCCTGGAATATGTGGCCGAAGCGGGGCCCGGCGACTTCATCTATGTGCCGCCTTTCGTGCCGCATCAGGAGATCAATGCCAGCCCCGACGAGCCGCTCGAATGCGTGCTGGTGCGCTCCGACAATGAGGCGGTGGTCGTCAACATCACCGATGTCGATCCGATCGAGAAGCCCGAAGAGGTCTATTGGGTCGACCCGATCCACAAGCATCCGTGAGTGCGGGAAGGGGCAAACCCTCTCCCGCGCCTTCGCGGGAGAGGACCTTCTACCCTTTTGCAAGCCCTAATTTGCGGGGCGGTAACCCCGCACGGTAGCGAGTGTAGTGTCCCGTCTGGGCACGAGCGTAGCGCCGCGCTGGCTGCGTCAACCGCGCAAGGGCGCGGTGCTGCGCTGCGCTTCGCCCCCTTCGGGGTGACGTGCGCGGCGCGCGGCGCTCTGCCCGTGGGCAGGTCGGGACGAAGGGATGGTCGCTGCGGTCGAACCCAGGGATGGTCATGCCGCGGCCTCCAGGCTGTTGTGGTCGGGATCGAAGAGAACCTGGCGTCGCAGCAAGGTGCAGGCGACATAGAGCAGGCGGTCACCGACGCTTCGCAGGGCCCGGCCGTGGCTGTGGCCGCGCCCGCGCAGCGCAGCATAGCGCTGGCGGCTGACCGGGTCGTGCTGGGTGGCGACCCGGGCCCAATGGTAGAGGGCATTCCTCAGCCTTCGGTTGCAGGCCAGGCGGCGCAGCACCATCCAGGCCTTGCCGCTGCGGCGTGTCACCGGCGCGACCCCGGACAGGGTCCGCAGGACGTGGTAGTCTCTGCGGCCCAGGGGCTCCGAGCCCTCGGCGAGCAGCGTGGCGAGATTGGTCCTGCCGATCCCCGGCATGGAGCGCAGGATGGTCACGTCGCGCTGCTCGGACATCTGCCCCGCTTGGTCCTGCCCCGCTTGGTCCTGCGCCGCCTGTTCGAGCCGAGTGAGGAGCTGCTCGAGCTTGCGCTCGGCCGTCTTCAGTTGCTGGTTGATGAGCCCGATGCGCTCGGCGAGGCTGCGGATATGGGCGCTCGCCGCTTCGCTGGCACCGGCCGCGACCTTCAGCGGCGTCTGGCGCAAGATGCGCACCACCTCCGGCGCCTCGATGCGGCGGATGCGGTGCGCCTTGAGGATGCGCTGGATCGTGGCCTCGGAGGCCTTGGCGGCCTTGGCCGGGGTCGGCACCCGCCGCCACAGGGCCAGCAGCCAGTCCTCGGCGAGATCCTCGCTCAGCTGCAGCATTTGCGGATAGTAGCGCCACAGCTGGTCGCGGACCCGGTTGGCGAGGCGGGTTCGCTCCCGCTTCAGCTCATCCTCGATCCGCGACCACTCCCGCAGCTCGATGCGCACAGGATCATCGATGACGAGACGGCGAAAGGCGCGGCTGTCGGTGCGCAGGGAGTCCCCGAGCACCTGCGCGTCACGGCTGTCGTCCTTGGCGCCCGCCACCGTGAAGCGGTCACGGAAGCGGTCGAGTTGCTTGGGATTGATGGCGAACACCGCAAAGCCGCGCTCCAGAAACGTCTCGACCACCGGTCCATGCGGCGTTTCGATCGCCACCCCGATCCGTCCGGGCTCGGCGCCCGTCTTGCGGATCAGCCAGTCGCACAGCTCCGCCAGATCGGCGCCCGCGTGCGCCACCTCGCGTTTGCCGACCACCCGGCCGGCCCGGTCCATGAGACAAGCGCAATGCGTCTCGCTGGCCCAGTCGAAGCCGACATACCATTCGATGTCATCGGTCATGACCCTTCTCCACTAGGTTCGGGTCACCGCGACTTGTGTCGATCCCTGTACCGGCGCTCACGGCGCAACCTTCCACCGGACCTGAGTCGCGGTCTCCCTGCCGAGGCACATGTCCTCTCCAGGTGCTCGGGCGCAGGTGCCATTCGGTTGCTCCCGGCAGGTCGACCCGGTCCGACCAGTCTACACTGCAGACTGGCCCTCAGACACGCCAAGGGTACAGGGTGCCCGAACGTAGTGAGGGCGGGTGAGGGGCGGTGGTGAAGCGCGCGACCGTCCCTCATCCGCCTCGACTTCGTCTCGGCACCTTCTCCCGCAAAGAGGCGGGAGAAGGTTAGCGCCCCCGGGGCTCGCCCCCTTGCGCAAAAATTGGCGATATGCCAGGTTCGGGTATGGAACATAAAGGGAACAATCATGCGCCTGGGCTATGTGGTCATCTTTGTGCCGGCTGTGACGGCTGCGGTTGAGTTTTACGAACGAGCCTTCGGCCTCGCTCGCCGTTTCATCCATGAGAGCGGGCAATATGCCGAGATGGAGACCGGCGCGACGGCGCTGGCCTTCGTGGACGAGGCCTTTGTCACTGCCCAGGGCCAGGGCTTCCGCGCCAACCGGTCGGCCGAGCAACCGGCCGGCGCGGAGGTTGCTCTCATCGCCGAGGATGTGCGGGCAGCCTTCGGGCGGGCGCTCGAGGCGGGCGCCACGAGCTACGCCACCCCGCAAGAAAAGCCCTGGGGGCAGACCGTCGCCCGTGTGCGCGACGCGAACGGTTTTCTGGTGGAGATTTGCAGCGCCATGAGCACCTGAGCATGGGGCTTGGCGGACGCATGGTCGGGCGGCCGCAGGAGGAGGGCGGATGGTGAGAACAGGTGGGTGCCAGTGCGGCGATGTTCGCTATGAGAGCTCGGGCGATGCTCTCTCGCTCTACGTTTGCCATTGCCGGGAATGCCAGAAGCAATCAGCCTCCGCCTTCGGCATGTCGCTCGAAGTTCCGCGCGCCGGCCTGCGCGTCATCAGCGGAGAGCCGCAGAGCTGGAGCCGCGCAACCGATAGCGGTCGCCGTCTGCGGTGCGTCTTCTGTCCGCGCTGCGGGTCGCGTCTGTGGCATGAGGGCGATCCGCCCCGCGAGACCGTCACCATCAAGGCTGGCTCGCTGGATGTTCAGATCGATGCTTCGCGCGCCGTGCATATTTGGACCTCGCGCAAGGTCCCGGGCGTTCTGATCCCTTCAGATGCCGAGCAGTTTCCGGAAGAACCAATTTGACCAGGCTGCCGGATGGGGCTGAACACGACCGCTCTCGCCCGTGTCCCTCAGGGCCCCCAATAGGCAGCCGGAAACGGGACGATCGTCAGGATCAGGATCGCGCCCCAGATGACGACGCTCGTGGCTCGCGCCGGAAGCGCTGCGTGCAACGCAGGTAGCCGGGCCCACATCGCATAGAGGGCGATCAGCGGCGGCAGCAATGCCGGCACGATGACAGCCCATGTGACGTGGCGCGAATACATGTCGATGGCGACGAAGGCCGCGATGCCGGAGAGCGGGTGCAGGATGAGGGTGAGGATCGCCGCCCGACGCGGCATGTCTCCCCTGAGGCCGCCGATCAGCAGCAGGATGGCGAGCGCTATCCACAGGAAGACGAGCAAGAGAAAACTCTGGATCGCCGCGCCGATCGCGCTCTCGCCACCGCCCGCCGGCCGCGAAACGCTGCTCAGCATGGCGATGTAGAGGAAGCAGGCGAGCGCCAGCACCAATATGGCATCGATGGGCAGCGATTGCCGTGGCAATGGATCCGTCGACATGATGCCGGCTGCCACTTCTAAGATGCGGAGGCCCTTCGGCCGCTCGGTGACGTCGTGCGCGCTCCGCATCAGGGCTAGCGCTTTCGCAGTGCCATCGCAATTGCGCCTGGGATCGCGGGCGTCTCGCCCACACTTGCGACGGTGACGCCGGCGCGCCGCAGGAAGGAAGGGCGACCGAGACGGTCGCGGTCCGAGGCTTCTCTTTCTAACCGGTCATCTATATAATGGTGGTGATTTCACGCCCACAAACTCCAAATTCACGATCGTCGATCACCCGCTCACCTGAGAGATGTCGGTCATGGCCATGCTCGATCAGCAAATTCGGCGCGTCCTCAGCCCCTATGCGTTTCTGCTTCTGGCCGGCTTCCTCGCTGGAGCCTCGGGCCGCGCCCAAGAGAGTTCCAAAGAGATGGACGGCATGTATCAGGCGACCGTGATCGTCACGGGCACCGACATGCGCAGCCGCCCGATCGGCTTTTCGCGCGCCTTGCGTGAGGTTCTGGTGAAGGTGTCGGGCGAGCCGCGCCTGCAGACCGATGCCCGCCTCGACCCATTGGCGGCCCATGCGGATACCTTGGTGGCATCCTTCGGCTATGCGGATCAGATGGCCGGCATCAAGGTGCATGACGATCAAGGCACTTATGACCGCTCCTACGACCTCACCGTTCGTTTCGAGCGCGAGCGGATCGACAAGGTGCTGGCGGAGCTCGGCGAGCAGCCCTGGCGCGGCGAGCGTCCGGTCGTGGTGCCGGTGGTGCGGGTGCGAGCCGTCGTCGGGGCGCCCTATCTGTTCAGCGCCGAGGTCCCGCAGGGCGCCGATCAGCGCATCTCGTTCTTCAACAGCAGCGTCAAATACGGCATCACGCTACGCGTCCCGACCGAGTCCGAATTGAGCGCGCGGGGCGTCGGCGTTGATCGTTTGCCATCCCCGTCGGCGGCGCCCACCGCAAGCCAGGTGCTCGTCGCCGGCACGCTCGAGTTCCAGGAGAGCGAGCCGATCGGCTGGGTCGGCTCCTGGCGGTTGCGCTGGCACGACGCCGATTACGCCTGGCAAGTGAGCGGAGTGAATTTCGACGAGGCGATCAACGATCTCACGCGTGGCGCGATCCGCGTGATGTCCGGCCACGACACCCCGAACTGAAGAGCCTGATGCGCGCCGCTCTGGGACCGCGGGCGCCTCGCCCGCTCTTGAGACAGCGAGGCTGGCGGCGCGGCCGGGAAGAAGGGCGACCGAGACGGTCGCGGTCCCAGCGCTGAGGCGGGGTAGGGCGTCAGCCGCCCACCGCCTGATAGGCCTTGATCTCGGTGAAGCGGATCGAGGGCCAGCGATCCATCTGATAGGTCAGATCGAAGCTCGATCCTGCGAGGAAGACGGGCGCGCCGTCGAGGTCGCGCGCCATCGACGATGAATGCGCATCGGCGAAGCGCTCGAGCTCGGGGTCGGGATCGATCCAGCGGGCGAGCGAGAAGCGCGTCTCCTCATAGGCGATCGGCAAGCCGTATTCGGCCCGCATGCGCTCGACCAGCACGTCGAGCTGCAGCGCCCCGACCACGCCGACGATGGCGGCCGAGCCGTCATAGGGCAGGAAGAGCTGCACCACGCCTTCTTCGGCCATCTGCTGCAAGGCCTCGCGCAGCTTCTTGCCCTTCATGGCGTCCTGCAGCTTGATGCGGCGCAAGATTTCGGGCGCGAAGCTCGGCACGCCCCGGAACAGGATCTCCTCGCCTTCGGTCAGCGTGTCGCCGATGCGGAGCGTGCCGTGATTGGGGATGCCGACGATATCGCCGGCAAAGGCCTCGTCCGCGATGGCGCGATCCTGGGCGAAGAAGAATTGCGGCGCATTGAGGCTGATCGGCCGTCCGGTGCGCACCAGCTTCGCTTTCATGCCGCGCGCCAGCCGCCCCGAGCAGACGCGCATGAAGGCGATGCGGTCGCGGTGATTTGGGTCCATATTCGCCTGGATCTTGAAGACGAAGCCGGTCATCTTCGGCTCCTCGGGCTCGACCACGCGCTTATCGGCGCCCTGGCCGCGCGGAACTTGAGCGAACTCGACCATGGCGTCGATGAGGTCGCTCACCCCGAAATTGCGCAAGGCGCTGCCGAACAGCACCGGCGTCAGATGCCCTTCATTGAAGGAGACGGCATTGAAAGGCTTCAGCGCCTCGCGCGCCAGGCCGATCTCCTCGTGCCAGGCGGGCAGGTCCTGCGCCGGCAGGAGCTTCGTGATCGCCTCGTCATGCGGCCCGGAGACGGCGAGCGCCGGCCCGTCCACATCGAGGCGCTTGATCGAATTGCGGCGCAGGTCGTAGGTGCCCGAGAACGATCTGCCGGCGCCGATCGGCCAGTTCACCGGCGCGACGTCGAGCGCCAGGATTTTCTCGATCTCGTCGAGCAGGTCGAACGGATCGCGGCTCTCCCGGTCCATTTTGTTGATGAAGGTGACGATCGGGATGTCGCGCAGGCGGCAGACTTCGAACAGCTTGCGGGTGCGCGCCTCGATGCCGCGCGCCGCATCGATCACCATGACGGCCGAATCGACGGCGGTGAGCGTCCGGTAGGTGTCCTCCGAGAAGTCCTCATGGCCCGGCGTGTCGAGCAGGTTGAAGACGCAGCCGCCATATTCGAAGGTCATCACCGAGGTGACGACCGAGATGCCGCGCTCGCGCTCGATGCCCATCCAGTCCGAGCGGGTCTGGACGCGGTTGCGCTTCGCCTTGACCTCGCCGGCAAGCTGGATGGCGCCCCCGAACAAAAGGAGCTTCTCGGTCAAGGTGGTTTTGCCCGCATCGGGGTGCGAGATGATGGCAAAGGTCCGCCTGCGGCCGACCGCGGCCGGTATGTCGTCCGTCACGTGAAGAAACCTGCTATGCGCCCGAGACGATGAAAGATGGCGCTCGCGCCCTCATAATGTGATCTCGTGCCAGGGTCCACTCGGTCGCCTTGCGCGCTCGGCGGTGTCATGGTGTCTATGCCTAAGGGGCGCGCGGGAGCCAAAAGACCGGCAGCCAAGAAATCGCGAGCCATAATCGCGCGTCAAGAGATCGGGAGCCAGGGATGAAGAGCTTCAAGGTCACCGAGTTCGGCGCGGCGCTCGCGGAGATGGACGCCCCGACGCCCGAACCGTCGGGCACGCAGGTCCTGCTCAAGGTGCGGGCGTCCGGGGTCTGCCATAGCGACCTGCATATCTGGGAAGGCGGCTACCAGCTCGGCCATGGGCGCGGGCAGTTGTCGCTGAAGGATCGCGGCATCGCGCTGCCGCTCACCATGGGGCATGAGACGGTGGGCGAGGTGCTGGCGCTGGGGCCGCAGGCCAAGGGCGTGGAACTCGGCGAGGTTCGGCTCATCTATCCTTGGATCGGCTGCGGCAGCTGTTCGGCCTGTCAGGCCGGCGACGAGAATATGTGCCTGAAGCCGCGTTCGCTCGGCGTCTATTGCGATGGCGGCTATGCGGACCACATCACCGTGCCGCATCCGCGCTACCTCCTCGACCTCAAGGGGCTCGATCCGGTCACGGCCGCGCCTTATGCCTGCTCCGGAGTGACGACCTATAGCGCCCTCAAGAAGGTGGAGTTCGCCTTCGCCGAGCCGATCGTCATCTTCGGGGCCGGCGGGCTTGGCCTCATGGCGCTTTCGCTGCTGCAGGCGATGGGTGGCAAGGGGGCGATCGTCGTCGATATCGATGCCCGCAAGCGCGAGGCCGCCATGCAGGCCGGGGCGCTGGCGACGGTCGACGGCGCGGCTGCCGATGTGACCCGCCAGATCACGCGGGCCGCCGGGCAGCCGATCCGGGCGGCGATCGATCTCGTCGGCAATGCGGCGACGGCAGCGGTCGGCTTCGATTGCCTCACCAGAGGCGGCAAGCTGGTCATGGTCGGGTTGTTCGGCGGGGGCGCGCCTTGGGCCTTGCCGCTCATCCCGATCAAGGCGGTCACCATCCAGGGCAGCTATGTCGGCAATCTGCGCGAGACGCAGGAGCTCCTCGACCTGGTGCGCGCCAAGAAGATCAAGCCGATCCCCGTGACCACCCGCCGCCTGGCGCAGGCGCAAGCGACGCTGGACGATCTGCGCGACGGCAAGCTCGTCGGACGCGCAGTGCTGACGCCTTGAGGCCGGCGCGAGGAGAACGGCGGCCGTCATCACCCTCCGGCGACGAATGATGAGGACTGCGCCTTGCTCGATTGGTTCTGGCTTGCGCTCGCGACGAAGCTCGGAGCGAGCGCCCTCATCGTGGTCGCCGCTTCCATCATCGTCGAGCGCTCAGGCCCTTTCATCGGCGCCATGGTCGCAACCCTGCCGATCTCGGCCGGGCCTGCCTATGTGGTGCTGGCCCTTGAGCACGGGCCGGATTTCATCGCGAAGAGCAGCCTCTCGAGCCTCAGCATCAACGCCGCGACCATCCTCTTCCTGTCGCTTTATGCGCTGTTGGCGAGGCGCCATGGCCTCCTCGCCAGCCTTGCCGCGTCTTTCGCGCTGTGGATCGCCTGCGCCGTCGCCATCATCTGGATGGATGCGCCCCTCATCGGCGTCGTCGCCATGAATGTCGCAGCCTTCGCCATCGGCTTCACCGCCCTGCGCGGGCTGGCGCGAGCTGGGGCAGTGGCACGCAGGCCGCAGCCACGCTGGTGGGACTTGCCGTCGCGGGCGCTCGCCGTGATGGGGATCGTGGTCCTGGTGCTGGTCGTCGGACATCTGTTCGGGCCGAGGGCTGCCGGCATCGCGGCGCTGATGCCGGTCGTGCTCACGAGCCTCGCGCTCATCCTGCATCCGCGCATCGGCGGCGAGGCGACCTCGCTGGTTTTCGCCCATGCGCTGCCGGGCATGGTCGGCTTTACGCTCGCCCTCCTGGTTCTGCAGGTGAGCGTCATCCCCCTCGGCTCGGCCCTGGCGCTGCTGCTGGCGCTCGGCACCTGCCTCGTTTGGAACGCCATGCTGGTCCTCAGGCGTCGCTCTACGACAGCAGCAAGAACGCGCCGCTGAGGCCGAGCGCCGCGCGCCAGACGAGATCGAGATTGATCCAGTGGGAGCGCAGGAAAGCGAGCCCGGCCCACTCATAGACCACGACCGAGACGAGCCCGATCGTGGCCAGCATGGCCGTGCTGTGCACGCAGAGCGCCGCAATCCCGTTCGGCACGGATCCGCCCTGAACGAGAGCGGGCGCGTCCGACAGGCAGATCGGCAGCAGGATGGGATAGAGCATGAGCCCGGCGCCGTGAGCGGTGGCCATGAGGAAGGACCACATCGCTAGCCCGGCCAACCCGACCTGCATGCCGACCCGCAGGCGTTGGCGATGGCCGCGCCAGGCATGCCAGGCGGCCCAGGCGATCAAGGCAGCGCCCGCGGCCTTACCTAAGGATGCACCGTCCAGGACAAGGCCTGCCGCGAACGCCGCGACCAAAGCGAGCGCGACCGCAGCTGCATGGCCCGCCGCGATCGGGAGCAAGGAGGCGAGCACGATCGTCCGGCTGCGCCGCTGCAGTCCGAGCGCGACGGCGAACAGCCAACCCATCGCCGGATTGACGCCATGGAAGACGCCGAGCCCGGCGAGCGTGAACCAGGGCCATATACCGATCCAAGTGCTGCTCATGTCCAAGTGCTGCTCATGTCCAAGTGCCGCTCATGACGTGCCGCTCATCTTCAGGCGCCGTCCATGCGGGATTCGCCGCGCACCGCTCGCGTTATGGATAGCAATAGGAATCCGAGGAGCAGTCGCCACCGTCGAGCCTGACTTGATGCGGCCGGTGGCCCTTTGGCCAATCGATGAAGAATTTCGGATCGAAGGCCATGCCGCCTTGCGGCTTCACGTCGAGCTTCACCATCCAGCCGTCGATGCCGTCGGGATAGAATTGCGGGTCGACCGCGCCGTAGAGCGAGTTCGTGAAATAGACCCGTCTCCCGTCCCGGCTGACTTCGACCATCTGCGGCCCGCCATTGAGCGCGCCGTTCTTCGAGCCCCCTTTCTTGGCGCCGGCAGTCTTGGCGCCGTCAGTTTTGGCGCCGGGATGCGCCGCGCGCGACACGATGCCGCCGATCCGCACCTTGCCGGTGAGCTTCGGATCGAAGGGATCGGACACATCGTATTGCTGCAGATCGCCCGTGCCCCAGCAGGACACGTAGAGTTGGCGATCATCCATCGAGAGGTCGATATCGGTGACGAGAGGGGGAACGGCATTGAACCCCTTCAGCACCGGCGGCAAGAGGTCCGGGTCTGCCGGCTCCGCCGGAATATCGATGATCTTTCTCACCGCCCATTTCGCGCCGTCGCGATGCCACACCCAAATCGAAGAGGACAAATCCTTGAGGCTGATCACGCAATTGACGAAGCCATAAGCCTTCGTCGGATCATGCGCGGGGCGCAGTTCGAAGACGAGCTGGTACTCCTCGCCGAAATCGATCTCCTGCAGGTGCTTGCGCTTGGTGAAGTCCCAGAAATGCAGGCGTCGGCCATATTTGCTGCCGAGCAGGATTTCCGGCACGAGGCCGTTCTCGAAGGTGTCGGGCGTGCCCCATTCGCTCGTCACCATGGTGTCGTAACCGAGATGCCACCAGCCGTCATAGCCGAGCTGTTGCGGCCCGCGGTCGACCTCCCAGCGACCGAGCGGCTCGAAGCTCTCCTGGTCCATGACGAAGATGCCGCCGGGCGCCTTGCCCTCGGCATTTCCGAGCGCCGATACGTAGATGCCGCCGGGGCCGCAATGCACCGTATGGGCCCGCGTATAGCCGGTCTTTTCCGCGATGTCCTCGGGGCTGATGACCTTGACGATCTTGGGCTTGCGCGGATCGGGCTTGGTGTCGAGGACATGGATGCGCGAGGATCGCAACCCCGGCACGATCAGGTAGCGGCGCTCCATATGGGGATGCGGCGCGTTGGGGCAGAGGCAGGACGAGCAGGCGTTCCAGCCGAAATGGTGAAGCTCGTCGCCGATATTCGGCATCTCGACCGTGCCGACGATGCTTGAATAGGCGGGGGATTGAGGGTCCACATCGACGACGGCGATGGCATCCGGCTTTCGGCGATCGGGGTCGAAGGCAGCGACATAAGCAAGCTTTTCCGGTGGTGCCTTCATCGCCATGCGAGGGGATGGATAGAAGCTTGGATCGGGTCTCCAGCTTGTCATCATGTCCTCCGGGGTGAGTGCAGCGCCTCCATCGATTTGGAACGATCTGGCAGGACAAGCCGTTATCGGCTTCGAATGCGGCTCGCCGCGCGGTGCCGACGATGGCAGCAGCATTGGGGCGTGACGCCGTCTTCGACGATACGCCTCGCCGAAGCCGCTGACCAGATCGCCTTCCAGGACACGCTCCAGAAGCGCGAGAACGCTGCAGCAAAGCCGGTTAAAGGCTTAACAGCATGGCAAGTTTTGCCTGCTAGGCGAGCCTGGGGCGGAACAACCGACGGCGTGCGGGCATATGTTGAAGAACGCCACACTCGTCCAGAGATATTGGATCATCTCGATTTTCGTGATGGTCTGCACGGCCGCGATCGGCGCCAAGCTCCTGCTGGACAGCTATCGCGAATATAAACGCGATGCGGCAAGCCTCGGCCATATCGAGGACTACCGGGAGGTGCTGCGCGCCGCCAATCTGCTCGCCGCCGAGCATGGCCCGAGCGACAGCCTGCTCGGGGAAGAAGCCTCGGGCGATGCCGAAGATGTGAAGCGGCTGAGCGATGCCCGTGGCCGCAGCGATGCCGCCCTCGATCGGGTCGCCTCGCTGTTCTCCGGCAGGCCGCAGGACGGCGACCGGCTCATCGTGCTGAGCCTGACGGATATCCGCCAGACGCTCATGGCGTCGCGTGCCACGCTCGACGCTCTCATCCATCTGCCGCTCGCCCGTCGCAGCGAGGCAGCGTTGCGCAACGCGATCGAATCCATGTTCGGCGTGGTCTTCGACCTGCAGCCGGTCATCGACCAGATCGGCACGCGCGTCGTGACCAACGATCCGCGCCTCGCCGGCGTCGTGATGATGGCGAGGTTGCTCGGAGATCTGCGTGAATATGGCGGGCGCATCGCCTCCGAGTTCACGCCCTCGATCAGCAATCGGAAGATCTTGAGCATCGAGAGTCGGGTCAATTTCAGCCGTGTGCACGGGCGTATCGACGAGCTGCGCTTCCTGATCGATCATCAGGCCGGCCTTTATCTCGACGACCCGCGCATCCAGGAGGCGAAACTCGCCTTCTTCGGGGAATTCTTCATCGAAGGCTTCGCGCAGATCGAGAGGCTTCTGGAGGAAGGTCGGAGCGGGTCCAACTACTCGATGACGACGCGGCAGCTCGCCGATTTCATCGCGCCGAAGCTCGTTCCGCTGGAGATGTTTCGCGAGACCTTCCTCGACATCGGTGTCGAGCGGGTGAGGGAGGCGCGCGACGCCGCCTGGGACTGGATGCTGCTCTCCTGCGCCGTGATGGCGACCATCCTGACGGCGCTCGTGATCGGCATCTGGCTCGCCGACCGCCATATCTTCCGCCCCCTGATGGCGACAAGGCGCGAGATCATCGATCTCGCGGGGGGCGATGTCAGCACGCCCGAGCGGCGCGCGGTCGGTTCGGTGGAGCTGCGCGTGCTGTTCGAGGCCTTGGACATCCTGCGCGCCAGCCAGAACCGCCGCGACATGCTAGAAAAGGAGCGCGAGGTGCTGAGCGCGAAGCTCAAGCAGCAGGCCGAGACCGACGCGCTTACGGGGCTTCTGAACCGGCGCGCCCTCGATCGGATCGGCCAAGGGGTCGTCGAAAATTGGCCGGCACCTTGTTTCGAAGTGGGCCTCATCCTGTTCGACATCGACCACTTCAAGGCGGTCAACGATCTGCATGGCCATGTCGCCGGCGATAGAGCGCTGCAGGAGATCGCGACCAGGACCCGCGACAGCTTGCGGGCGACCGATGTGGTGGCACGCTATGGTGGCGAGGAATTCGCCATTCTGCTTCCCAATCGCGACCTGAACACAGTGGGGCTGCTCGCCGAGAAGGTGCGCCGCTCGATCGCCGGCGCCAAGATCGAGATCGCGCCCGGCAAGGAGATCGATGTCGCCGCGAGCTTCGGCGTCGCGGTCGGCCGGCGCGGCGACACGGGTTGGGAGCCCCTGTTGAAGGCGGCGGATGCGGCGCTCTACGAGGCGAAGCGCCTTGGCCGCAATCGCGTGGTGCTCGCCCCCTTCCAGCCTCCTGCCCAGCCCGCTGCCCCCGAGCCGAGAACCGGCGATCCGCTGCGCCAGGCGGTGTGACGCCGGACAGTCAGGCGAGGCGCCAGAGCGGCACCTTGGCGTCATAGCCGCGAATGGCGACGTCGCCGAGTCCGATGGCCTCTGCGGCCTCGGCGCCCGCGTCGAGATGCGCTTCGTTCGATATCAGGAACTGGGCGCCGAACTCCTTGTTCAGCCCCTCGATGCGCGCCGCGAGATTCACCGTGTCGCCGATCACCGTATACTCCTTGCGGCGGGGCGAGCCGACCGTGCCTGTCACCGTGTCCCCGACATGCACCGCTATGCCGATGCGGATCGGCCAGTCGGCATGGTCGAGGTTGTGCAGTGCGATCGCTTCGAGCATTTCACGCCCGGCGATGACGGCGCGCTGAGTGGCGCGGGCATCGGCGAGCGGCGCCCCGAACAACGCCAGGAATCCGTCTCCGAGGAATTTGTTCACGACGCCGCCATTGCGGTCGACGATCTCGACCAGCACCGCGAAGGCAGAGTCGAGCCGCGCCACCACCTCGGCGGGCTGGCGCGAACGTGCCGCCGCGGTGAAGCTGCGAATGTCAACGAACATCACGGCCACCCGTCGCATCTCGCTCAGCGTGCCGGCCCCTGAGGCCAGCAGGCGATCGACCACCTGCGGCGAGACATGCTGGCCGAACAGGTTGGTCACCCGGTCATGGGCAGACGTCGCCTCCAGCGTCGCCTCGAATTGGCGCCGCAGCCGCGTCCCGACCCAGCCGGCGATCACCCCGCCGGCGAAGAGGACCAGGCTGCGGCTCAGATGGCCGGCGAGCGCGAGGCGCGGGTCGATGTCACCGGCCGGCAAGACGCCATACCAACGCGCCATGACGAACAACTGCACGCCCGCCACAAAGCCGGTGAACAGCGACAGCCAGAAGTCGAGCCGCAGCGTCGACAGGACGATGAAGAGAAAATAGAGGAGCGGCGCGAAGAGGCCGAGCGCGATCTCTGCGTGGACGACCTCGATCTGCTGGTTCAGCACCACGGTCGGCAGGCTCGTCTCGATCAGGGCGCTGGCGAAGCGGGCGACGCGCGGAATGTCGCGGCCGCTCGCCAACCGGCGACCGATCAGCCGGATGACCATCAGCTCATAGAGGATGAAAGGCACGTAGGTCGTAATCGGCGTGACGATGCTGAGCTGCGGGAAGGCCGCACGCAGCCAGGGCGCCAGGAAGATGGCGAGGGTCAGGGCGAGGATAATGCTCAGGACGATCACCAGCGCACGGGCGCGCTGGCGTTCGCTCTTCAGGATCTCGCGGGTGAGGGCGGCGCGATGGCCGTCTTGCCGGTGCGCGACAGGCGCCGCGGAGGAGGGAGGAGACAATGAGCTCATGTCCTTGACGAACCGAGTTCAATTCGTAAGACCGTGGCCGGCAAGGCGCAACACGGTGAGCACCAGCGCCCACCTCTCCCCTGGCGGGCGAGGTCGGCTTCGATGAGCGAAGCGAAGAGAAGCCGGGTGAGGGGGCAGCACCGGCCTTGGAGAAGGAGGGGGCACCGCCATGGGCCAGGAAATCGGCGCCGTCACTCTTCTCGTCCGCGATTACGACGAAGCGATCCGCTTCTATGTGGACAAGCTCGGCTTCGAGGTGATCGAGGACACCGTGCTGTCCGACGCCAAGCGCTGGGTGCTGGTGGCGCCGCGAGGATCACGCGGCACGCGCGTCCTCCTGGCGAAGGCCGCGACGCCCGAACAGCTGAGCCGTGTCGGCAATCAGACGGGCGGTCGGGTCTTCCTGTTCCTGCACAGCGATGATTTCCGCGCCGATTACGAGGCGATGCGGGCGAAGGGCGTCATCTTCCGCGAGCAGCCGAGAGAGGAGGAATATGGCATCGTCGCCGTGTTCGAGGACCTCTACGGCAATGGCTGGGACCTGCTGCAGTTGCGAAGCTGAGGGCGTGTTGCGTTGGGCGCGCGCGTGCTCAATTGCGGAACCGGTGCGCATTCTCCAATTGCGAGCAACACCCGCGGTGGGAACCGTATGCGGGAAAGCCGCACGCACGGTTCTGTGTGGGGGCGCTGGTCACGACGCAGGAACCGGCGTGCGCCACCCTTAGGCGCGTCAGCTCAAGGCTCGATGGATGAGTACAGAGTGATCAAGCCATCAACTCCCTCGCTCTGCGCGTCAGGTCGCTGATGATACGCACAACATCCCGCTTCTCGTGCGGCATAGGCCCGCCCTCATCGTCTCCGACATTGTCCAGGGCGAGAACTCCCAAGCTGACCAGCTCGTAGGCTGGGTCGCCCTGGGAGCTTGCAGACCTTAGCATCAGCTCGATCAAAAGCGCCTCGACCGCGATCCGCCATGCTGCGTGCTCATCCACCAACTTTACAGTCATCTGCGGCCTCTGCTTACTGCCGCCCCCGGGAACGAATCACTGCAACGTACCGCTCATCCTACGCATTGCCGCCAGCCCTAATACGGCTCCCTCGGTCGCTATCCACAATTCCCGTCGCGGTCACGGCGCCCTGTTTGGGAGAAGAAGGCGGCGCTGGCGCGTGATCGGGGCATTGGAGGGGCCCTTGGCGCCGCGGAAACGTCATCTGACGGGACATGTGCTGCTCGGAACCGGGCAATTTGCCCGTTTTTTCGCTCCGTGAGGCGGAACCTTTGGGTCGCCCGCATCCGGACATAGCGGGCAACAAAAGGCTGGGCGTCACGGCGCTTCCAAATGGCTCGAGGCCCCTGTCATCCCTTGGGAGGGGGCGGACGCCGTTCAGGGCGCCAGGAAGATAGCGAGGGTCAGGGCGAGGACAATGCTCAGGACGATCGCCAGCGCACGGGCGCGCTGGCGTTCGCTCTTGACGATGTCGCGGGCGAGGGCACCGCCATGGGCCAGGAGATCGGCGCCGTCACTCTTCTGGTACGCGAATACGATGAAGCGATCCGCTTCTATGATTTACGGTGACCGCAATCACTTAATTCTTGCATTCATGCGCCCGCCGCAAATCGGCGTGCGTCGCGCGGCGAATTAAGTGCACGGTCACCGAAATCCCGCTCGTCAGTGCTCGGCGTTTTGGCGCGGGGGATAGGCGTTGGCGATTGCCTCAGCGACTTGGAACGGTTCATTGCATGCCGGGCATGCTGCTGTGCCGAACACATATCGGATCCAGAGGGCGACCTGCCGTTGGCCGCATTTGGTCGCTGTTGAGTGAAGCCAGGCAGCGCTGCCGGAAAGGTCGTGTTCACCGGCGGCCGAAATCGGGTTGCGCCTCGAGTTGGCGTCTCGTGGCCTGACCCACTCCTGCGCCGTCGTGAAGAACCCGTGGGCGCCAATCACAAGATGGAGGTCGTGGTCGCAGTCTGGACAGGTGCCGGGAAACTCGCCGTCGACGAGATGGTTCAAGTGGCGGCCCCAGAAGAGATCGCCGGCGAAAGCGCTCGCTGCCTGGAGACAGTAGATAAAGGTCTCAGACGCGAGGCCGCTCACCTTCATGCTCTCATCCGCGAGCGCCTGAAGGTCGGGGATGAGTGCCTGGATTGCGTCGACCGGTCTGCGGTCCACGCCAGAGAGATCGTCGGACGCGATTATCGCGCCGATCATAATCAGAGGCGAGAGCCGGTCGGACGGCGGCTGAGCCTTGGCGAGCTCGCAAAGTGGTTGGAGCGATGCATAGCTCGCGGAATAGACGGTGCCTTGGTGACACAGGCAGCTCCAGAGATCCCGCCAGGCCGTATCGCTGGGGTTCGCGCGAAGCTCGCCGATAAGCGCAGGGATTCCGCTCGCCTCACCATAGGCGTGGGAGAGGGCCTTCCAATCAGTCATGACGCAGCCCCAGCGTGGTGCGATCGCTGATACCACGGCATGAGTTCGTCGATCCGGCTGATCGGATGCCCGTCAGCGATCTTTGCCGGCGTATCGCGCATGCAGGCCTCGGGGTTCAGACCATTGAGTTTGGCCGTCTGGACGCGAGCGGTCGCGAGGCACTGCTGCGTCCGGCAGGAAATGTTACCCGCGCTGGCCAACAAGGCCTTTATCGTGCCATCGGCCAAGCTACGACGATGACCCACAGGGTGTAACCGGTCATAAACAGCCGATTGGTCCAGCCAACGACGCTGGATACATCGGCTCCCAGGTGCTTCATGGTGACGACGATGGCGACAGCCATGACAGCCAGGCTCAGCCATATGATCGCCGTGAGTGAAAGAAGTGGCTGGCCAACCCAGGTTTCGTGAGTCCGAAGCGCGACCGATAAGAGAAGGGTCGCGAAAAGCACGCCTGGAACGCCAATCATGAAGGACAGACCATGCATGCGCCCGGAAAAGGTCATGGCATCGGGTGCCGTAGATACAGGATCCGTTTGGAAGGTGGCGCCCATCGCAAGTCCGGTGGCTGCCACCAAAAGGAAAATCAGACCAATCCGTCCGGCAAGTGTCGATGTGTTTCCCATCAGGGCAACACACAGGGAGCCACTGGCAGCTGCGAACAGCGCGAAGCAAACGGTCATGAGCCAACCGAACCGGCCAATCGCATATTCGCTGATCATTTGACGCGATGGGTCCAAATCCGGGCGGAGTATGTGTAAAGCGGCCAGCGCGAGCAATGCCAGCCCTGCGGCACCTGTCGCGCCACTGGCCGCGATGTGAGACGCGTCGGAAAAGGAGGCAGTCGAAATTGTCACTCGATATCTCCTTGGCCGCGACTGATATTGAATGTAGTGAACTACAGTGAATAAGGCAATGAAGCCAAAGCGTGCCTATGCCGCGAGTCGGCGCCTGGAATCCGCGCATCGCACGCGCGCGCGCATCCTGAGCATCGCAAGGTCAATGTTTTCCGATCGCGGCATCGATGCGGTGACAATCGCCAGCCTAGCGACCGGCGCGAACGTGTCCGTATCGACGGTGTATGCTTTGTTCCAATCCAAGGAGGGCGTACTTCGCGCCCTGATGGAAGAAGCGCTATTTGGCGATCGATATAGGGCGGCGGTGGCGCAGCTTGACGGCATTTCCGACGGCATCGACCAGATACGCGCGACAGCTCGTATCGCATGTGCGATCTACGAAGGTGAAGCGTCCCACCTTGGCTTCATGCGCGGCATATCGGCGTTTTCACCGGCGCTTCGCGCGCTCGAACGAGAATTCGAGGAGATACGCTTCGCGTTGCAAGAGCATCGCATCAATGCACTTTTTGTCCAAGGCAAGGCGAAGCCAGGACTGTCGATAATCGAGGCGCGACGCATATTGTGGATGTATACCAGCCGCGACATTTACCGAATGTTGGTTCAGGACGCCGCCTGGACACCGGATCATTATGAACGCTGGTTGTCGCTGACGCTCGTCGCCGCGCTGGTAAATCCTGCCCACTCCGAATCGCCGCCTCAGGAATAACCGACACCCGATCGAGCAGCGAAAAGGGGACTACGTCCCATGCTCTTAGCGCAATTTGCGCGGCTCCACTCGCCAGCGCGCACTCGGGTTACGGTGAAAGTGTACTTAATTCTTGCATTCATGCGCCCACCGCAAATCGGCGTGCGTCGTGCGGCGAATTAAGTGCACTGTCACCGAAATCGAGTGCACTGTCACCGAAATCGAGTGCACTGTCACCGAAATCGCAAATGGCCCCCTATTGGCAATACGCCGCCGAATTGCTGTTGAAGGCCGCTACTCGAAGCAGCAAGGACGCGTCGCAGGACGCATGGGCGCAACTGCGCCGGGCTCCCAACGCGGAGGGCATGCTCTAACGATCTGGCAGGAGCCAGTATACTCCCGTCCATCGCCTGGGCATCAGACTCAATTTGAGCTCGTGCGCAGTCACCGCCCGATCCTTGCGCATCAACCGCAAGACCCACAAGAGGGAAATGGGAGCGAGGATCAGGAACACGGGTTCGCTCATATGTGGCACTCCTGCATGAGAGTGGCAGGAGAGATGATTCGCGGTGATTGATAAATATTTCGTAAATTTTTCGGGATTGTCTTTTGCAGGGCGTCCAACCTTCAGCGTCGCAACACAGGGTCACGAACGCGGCTGGGACCGCGGGCGTCCCGCCCGCCCTTGCGAACACCGAGGCTGGGGTGCCGCTGGGAAGAAGGGCGACCGAGACGGTCGCGTTCCCAGAGCTTGCGGTGGCCGGTCATCGGGTGACCCGCCACATAATTGCCGTATTTTGTTCGCATAATGTTCTATCTGGCGGTGTGGACCGTTGGTGAGGATGAGAGGGGGCATGGAATGCATCCTGGTTCGATAAGCCCGGCGCGCGGGTCCGCGCTAGCCGCTGATGACGCGGGGCCGAAACGGCGAGGGCGGCCATTCAAGCCCGGCCGGTCCGGCAACCCCTCAGGCCGGCCGAAGGGTGCTCGCAACACCGTCACGCTGATGCTCGAGGCCCTGCTTGACGGGGAGGCGGAAGGGATTGCCCGCAAGGCGATCGAACTCGCAAAGGCGGGCGACAGCCGCGCGCTCAAGGCCTGCTTCGACCGCCTCCTGCCGGCCCATCACGGTCGGCCCGTCACATTCCGGCTTCCGGACATCAAGACGGCCGCGGATCTTCCAAAAGCCTCGGCCGCGCTGCTGTCGGCCGCCGCCGATGGCGAGCTCACCCCATCGGAGGCGTGCGAGCTCGCCAGGCTCGTCGACGTCCATGTCCGTGCGCTCGAGCTGACGGACATCAACGAAAGGCTCGCGAGGCTCGAGGAGAATTTGCGATGAACCGAGACACGTATCGCCGCTTGGGCAAGATCGAGCGGGCCGTGTCGGGCAAGCCCGACAGGCCGATGATCAGTTGCCTCCCCCGACGGCCGGATGGCTCGTTGCCAACCGCGGAGGAGGAGGCCGCGGCCTCCGCGAGGTGTTGGTCGATGACGCCCGAGGAATGGAAGGCAGAGTTCTACAGGTCGGAAGCGCGTTGACGCCCGCCATTGCCCGGCAAGATGGAATGGGGCGAGGGGCCAGAGGTCCGCTCCGGGGCGATTGGCCCCACTTGGGCCGCCGCTGTATTTCGCCTGTATTTTACAGCGGCGTTGCGCCAGGCTCGGTCCCGCCTCGGTGAAGACCTCGTCAGGCGGCCTTCAATGTCTCGATCTCGCGCTTGGCGGCTTCGATCGCCCGCTGCCGCTGCTCGGCTCCGGTTGCGATGCCCTCGGCGCGCACATATTCGATGCTCTTGACGCCGAAGAAGCCGAAGATGGCGCGCAGATAAGGCTCCTGCATGTCGAGAGGCGCCATCGGCGTGTCGGCGCCATAGAAGCCGCCGCGGGAGGAGACGATGATGACCCGCTTGGCCCCGGCCAGGCCCTCCGGCCCCTTCTCGGTATAGCGGAAGGTCTTGTTCGCGATGGCCAGCCGGTCGATCCAGGATTTGAGCTGGCTCGAGATGCCGAAATTATACATGGGAGCGCCGATCACCACGATGTCGGCCGCCAGGAACTCCTCGAGCACCTGGTTGCCCAAGGCGATGTCTTGCTGCAGCGCGGCGCTGCGCTCGCCCGGCGCAGCCGCGGCAGCCGGAAGCGTGTGGCCGGAGAGATGCGGCACATGCTCGGCCGCGAGGTCGCGATAGGTCACCTCGAGACCGGGCGCGCTCGCGAGCAGCTTGGCGACCACTTCGGCCGAGAGCTGGCGACTCACCGACTGGTTGCCGAGAATGCTGGAATCGACATGCAGGAGTTTCATGGTTTTCGCCTCAGGGGTGGTTTTGCTTTGTAACCGAGGCTATATGAGTGACCATCAGCTGCGCGCAAGGAGGCACATTCTTGATACGGGGTCACATGCATGTATCCGAGGATTGCCGCAGGGTGAGCACGATCCTGTCGCGTGTCGGCGACAAATGGACCGTGCTGGTCGTCGCATTGCTCGGCGCCGGCCCCAAGCGCTTCAACGAGATCAAGCGCCTGGTCGGAGGCATCTCGCAGCGCATGCTCACCTTGACGCTGCGCGGCCTCGAGCGCGACGGCCTCGTCACCCGCACGGTCTTTCCGACCATTCCGCCGCGCGTCGATTACGAGCTCACCGAGCTCGGCCGATCGCTGTTGCCGCCGGTCGCCGCGCTCGGCGATTGGGCGCGGGCGAACGGAGCGGCGATCGACGCCGCGCGGGAGCGGTTCGACCATTCCGCCGGAGCTTGAGGCGCGAGCGGATGGCGTGACGTGCCGCCGCCTTTGGCGTAAGCCCTGCCGGACAAAGTCGCGGATCAACACATGCAACTGACCTTTCTCGTCTTTCTCGGCGCCGGCATTGGCGGGGCGTTGCGCCATCTCGTCAATCTCGGCGCCGCCAAGGCGCTCGGCACCGATTTCCCCTGGGGGACCTTCCTGATCAACATCTCGGGGTCGCTGGTGATGGGCCTGATCGCCGGATGGCTCGCCTTCAAGGTCGAGGCGAGCTGGTCGCAGCCGCTGCGCCTCTTCCTGACCACGGGGGTGCTCGGGGGCTACACCACCTTCTCGGCCTATTCGCTCGACGCGGTGCTGCTGGCCGAGCGAGGCGCCTACATGGCTACGTCCCTCTATGTGGTCTTGTCGGTCGGGCTCGCGGTCGCCGGCTGCGTGCTGGGCCTCGCCGTCATGCGGTCGCTCGCATGAGCCGCGCCCCTGTCGATCGCGCGCAGCGCCCGCAGCGCCAAGGTCCGGGCGCCGGCCGGCCGGGTCGTCCTGCGGCGGCCGTTTCGGCCCGCCAAGCGGATGAGGCCAGTGCACGGCCGAAGCCGGCGCCGGCAAGTAAGGCCGAGCAGGTGACGCCCGAGGCCGCAGCGCAACGCCAAAGCGTGCAGAATCTGACCGTCGGTCAAGATGAAGCCGGGATGCGCGTCGATCGCTTCCTCGAGGCGAAATTTCCCGGGCTCTCCTTCAGCCATATCCAGCGCGTGGTGCGCAAAGGCGAGCTGCGGGTCGATGGGCGCCGCGTCGAGACCAAGGACCGATTGGAGCCCGGCCAGAAGGTGCGCGTGCCGCCGCTCTCGCTTGCCGCGCCGAAGCGGCCCGGCCCCGCGAGCGAAGCCGAGAAGACCCGGGAGTTCCTGAAAGGCATCACGCTCTACGAGGATGATGACGTGCTGGTCCTCAACAAGCCCATGGGGCTTGCGGTGCAGGGCGGCTCGGGCACGGTGCGCCATGTGGACGGCATGCTGGAGGTGCTGCAGGGCCGAGACGGCCAGCGTCCGCGTCTGGTGCATCGCCTCGACAAGGACACGTCGGGCTGCCTGCTGGTGGCCAAGAGCCGCTTCGCGGCGGCGGCGCTCTCCAAGACCTTCCGCTCGCGCTCGGCGCGCAAGATCTATTGGGCGCTGGTTGCCGGCGTGCCGCGCGTCAAGCACGGCAAGGTCTCGACCTTCCTCTCGAAGGAGGAGACGAGCGAGCACGACAGCCGCATGCGCATCGCCCGGCACGGGGATGAAGGGGCGATGCATGCCGTCACCTATTACGCCGTGTTGGAGACGGCGGCGCAGAGGCTCGCCTGGCTGTCGATGAAGCCGGTGACCGGGCGCACCCATCAGCTGCGCGCCCACGCGGCCCATATCGGCCATCCGATCGTCGGCGATCCAAAATATTTCGACATCGAGAACTGGGAGTTCCCGCGAGGTCTTCAAAACAAGCTGCATCTCCTGGCGCGCCGCATCGTCGTGCCGCATCCGCGCGGCAGGGAGGATATCGACGTCTCGGCGCCCTTGCCGCCGCATATGGCGCAGAGCTTCAACCTGCTCGGCTTCGACGCCTCGCGCTACGATCCGATCGTGGAGGCACCGGAAGAGTGATGGCCGAGGATTCTCGAGAGAGCGATTTCCTGGAAAGCCTCTTCGGGGCGGGCGTCGACCCGCTGGACCCGAGGGAGGCGTCGCGGCGCTCGGCGAAGCGCGCTTTGCCGAAACGCTTCTGGCGTGGGGTGACGGTCGTCGAGCGCGGCGACGGTTTCGCCGTCGCGCTCGACGGCAAGATCGCGCGCACCCCCTCGCGTCACGAGCTCGCCGTGCCGAACCGAGTGCTCGCCGAGGCGTTGGCGGGCGAATGGCGGGACCTCGATACCGAGATAAATCCGTCCCGAATGCCGCTGACGCGCCTCGTCAATACGGCGATCGACGCCGTGGCCGCCCATGCGGAGGCGGTGGCGGCCGACATCGTCAAATATGCCGAAAGCGATCTGATCTGCTATCGCGAAGCGCTGAATGAGCGGCTCGCCGCGCGCCAGGCCGCGCATTGGGACCAGCCGCTCGCCTATATGCGCGAGGCTTATGGCGCCCGCTTCACGCTGGCGGCAGGCGTCATATTCACACCGCAGCCGGAAGCGGCCATCGCTGCCGTCGCCGGCGCCGTGTCGCAACTGCCCGCGCCCTTCGGTCTCGCCGCGCTCCACAGCGTCACGACGCTGACCGGCTCGGCCATCCTGGCGCTCGCACTTGCGGCGGGACGGCTGTCGCCGGATGCGGCGTGGGCAGCAGCGCATGTCGATGAGGATTTCCAGATCGCGGCCTGGGGCGAGGATGCCGAGGCGCAGGAGCGTCGAGCCGCGCGGCGGGTCGAATTCGATGCCGCCGCCTTCCTTCTGTCGACCTTGCGATGAGCGCGCGACGAAAGGGCAGGGCCCGCACGCGAAGCTCGCCTCGGCCAAGCGAGGGTGCTGTGTTTGACTTGGTTGCGCGGCTGGGTTAGCGCCGCCGCTCCTCGAAACAGGCTTTCTGATGAATATTTTCAAAGAGTTCGAGCGCCGGATCGCCGCTGCACTCGCGGCCATGGCGGCCGATGCAGCGCTCCCTGCGGGTCTCGACCTGTCGCGCGTCGTCTGTGAGCCGCCGCGCGATGCCAAGCACGGCGACATCTCGACCAATGCCGCCATGGTGCTCGCCAAGGAGGCGAAGACCAATCCGCGCGCGCTTGCCGAGGCGATCGCACCGCGCCTCGTCTCGCAAGGCGTGGTCAAGGCCGAGGTGGCGGGGCCGGGCTTCATCAACCTGACGCTCGATCGCGGCGTTTTCGACGAGGTGCTGCGGGCCTGCCTGGCGCAGGGAGCGCAGTTCGGCGCCTCGGATCTCGGGCAGGACGCCAAGGTCAATGTCGAATTCGTCTCGGCCAATCCGACCGGGCCGATGCATGTCGGCCATGGGCGCGGCGCCGTCGTCGGCGATGCCATAGCGAGCGTTCTCGCCTTCACCGGGCACGATGTGGCGCGTGAATATTACATCAACGATGCGGGCGTCCAGGTCGATGTCCTGGCGCGCTCGGCGCATCTGCGCTACCGCGAGGCCCTTGGGGAAAGCATCGGGGAGATCCCCGCGGGGCTCTATCCGGGCGATTACTTGAAGCCGGTCGGCGAAAGCCTCGCCCGCCGGCACGGCGCCAAATTCGCGAAGGCGCCCGAGGCCGAGTGGCTGCCCGTCATCCGCGCCGAGGTGATCCAGGCCATGATGGCGTTGATCCGCGAGGATCTCGCGACGCTCGGCATCCGCCATGACGTGTTCTTCTCCGAACGCAGCCTCATCGACGACAACAGCGACATCGTGGCTGCGGTGATCGCCGATCTCGAGGCACGCGGCCTCGTCTATCAGGGCCGGCTGCCGCCGCCGAAAGGCCAGGTCGACGAGGACTGGGAAGATCGCGAGCAGACCTTGTTCCGCTCGACGCAGTTCGGCGACGATGTCGACCGCCCGCTCAAGAAGTCCGATGGCAGCTTCACCTATTTCGCGGCGGACATTGCCTATCACGCCTCGAAGTTCCAGCGCGGCTTCAACCACATGATCGATGTGCTCGGCGCCGACCATGGCGGCTATGTCAAGCGCATGCAGGCGGCAGTGCGCGCCGTCAGCGCGGGAGCCGCGAACCTCGATGTGCGTCTATGCCAGCTCGTGCGTCTGCTGCGCGAGGGCGAGCCCGTCAAAATGTCGAAACGTTCGGGGGATTTCGTCACGCTTCGTGAAGTGGTGGATGAGGTCGGTGCCGATCCCGTGCGCTTCATGATGCTGATGCGCAAGAACGATGCGCCGCTCGACTTCGATCTCGTCAAGGTCATCGAGCAATCCAAGGATAATCCGGTCTTCTATGTGCAATATGCCCATGCACGTTGCGAGAGCGTGCGCCGCCAGGCGGCCGAGGCGCTGCCGACCCTCGATCAGGGCGATGAAGCGCTCGCCGCGGCCGAGCTTCAGCTCCTTGCCGACGCCTCCGAGCGCGCCCTCATCAACCTGATCGCGCAATATCCGCGTGTGGTCCAACAGGCGGCACAGGCCCATGAGCCTCACCGGGTCACATTCTATCTCTATGATCTCGCGAGCGAATTCCACGCCCATTGGAACAAGGGCAAGGATTTCCCTGACTTACGCTTTATTAATGCAAATTCGAGAAATCTAACTTCAGCGCGGCTCGCTCTGGTGACAGGCTTGCGTAACGTGCTGGCTTCAGGATTGGCGCTCATAGGGGTATCCGCTCCGCGGGAAATGCGTTAACTTCTCATGACGCGGATCCAGCGATCATCACTTGGAGATCACCTTAGCGCCACATTCGCGGTGCTTTCGAATACGCGACCTTGAAGCCGCGAAGCTGGGGGACAGCTATGAGGGCCGAAATGACATTGTCGAAGACGTCGGTTCAACCCATCGATCTAGATGATCTCGAGCGTCAATTGCGTGAAGTTGCTGTCTCTTCTTTGCCCAAGAAGAAGGATGATCCGCTCGCCGAGCTCGCCAGGATCGTGGGCCGCGACAAGCCCTTGCGCGCCGTCCCCGGCGGACGCGCCCAGGCGCCCGAAGCTGCCCCTAGTCGTGCGGCGGCTGCGCGCGAGGGGGGGATGAGCGAGCTGCGCCCCGGGGCCCCGCATGCCGACCAGTCCCAGTTCGATCTCGAGGCCTCGATCAAGGATGCGCTGCGCGCCGACCATGTGCAGAATTACGCCCAAGGCAATGTCGATGAGGCGCAAGACCTCGCCCAAGATCTGACTTACGAGCAGGATGCCGCCGCGCCCGAGGATGCAACGGCTCAGTATTCCGAGGAATGGGAGGAGCCTCCCTATCAGGAAGATGCCGGCGATCTCGACGAGCAGGGCGCCCCGCGCTTCGATGGGGTCGAGCAGGTTCCAGGCATGCCGCAGGGCGGGTCCGAGCCCGGCGCGCCTGCGCGTCGTAGCTTCCTGTCGCCGCGCGCCCTCGCACTTGCCGTGCCGTTGGTGCTGGTCGCCGTCGGCGTCGGGGCGGCCGTCGTGATGCGCGGCGGCCCGATGCGCCATATCGGCGGCGAGGCGCCGGTGATCACGGCCGACGCCGCCCCCGTCAAGGTGCAGCCGGACAAAGCCGCGAGCGGTGACCAGACGCCATCCCAGGCGGCGCTCGGCGCAGCCGATGCGTCGGGCAAGCCGAGCCAGGTCTCGCTGGTGCGCGCCGAGCAGCCGGTCGATGTGGTGGCCGCGGCCAAGTCCGCCCAGCCGCGCGATTCCGCTCTCGGCCAGCCGCCCGCATCCTCGGGCATCGTCATCTTGTCGGGGCCGGGTGCTTCCTCGCAGGCGTCGACCGGCGGGGCGCTCGCTGCCGCACCGGCCTCGGCCGCGCCTGCCGCGCCCAATGCGGGGGCGCCGGCGATGTCGACCTCCGCCGCCAATGTGCCGCTGCCCGCGCCGCCGGCCCTCGCCGGCCAGAGCTCCGTCTTCGGCACGCCGCGTCGCGTCTCGACGGTGTCTGTCAAGCCCGATGGCACGATCGTGTCGAACGGCAAGCCGAAAACCGATGCCAAGCCCGATATCAAGGCGGATACCACACCGTCGAAGCCCGTGGTGGTTGCCTCGGCCGATACGACGACCGCACCGGCCGCGACCGGCAGCGTGACGCCCGCCGCGAGGAAGCTCGCAGACACGACCCGCACCAAGCCGAAGCCCAAGGCCGAGAATACACAGGCCGATCAGCATGAGGCTTCCGGCGCGCCGATGTCGATCACGCCGCAAGGGCCTCGGGGGCACACGGTGGTCGCGAGCGCCGCTCCCGTGCAGAATATCCAGCCACCGGCCGCCGCCGCCTCCGGTACGAGCAGCAATGCGACGAGCGGATCCGGTTTCTCGATCCAGCTCGCATCGAGCCCGTCCGAGAGCGATGCGCGCGCCACCTTGTCGCGGCTGCAGCGCCAATTCCCCAGTGCTCTGGGGGGCGGGGCGGTGCATCGTGCCGATCTCGGCAGCAAGGGCGTTTTCTACCGCGTGCGGGTCGGGCCGTTGTCGCGCGACGCCGCAGACAAGATCTGCACGCAGCTCAAGGCAGGCGGTGCGGAGTGCATCTTGACCCGAGGATGAGCCGCACGAACCAGGCTTCCGGTTCCCACAGCACCATTTCGATCTGAGCGATGAGCATCCGAGCGTTGATCCTCGGCTGTGCCGGGGTGACCCTCAGCGCGCAGGAGCGCGACTTCCTGAAGGAGGCGCAACCCTGGGGGCTGATCCTCTTCAAGCGCAATGTCGCTGATGCCGCGCAGCTGCGTCGCCTCACCGCCGAGTTCCGCGAGATCGTCGGGCGAGAGGATGCGCCGGTCCTGATCGATCAGGAGGGCGGGCGGGTGCAACGGCTCGGCCCGCCGCTCTGGCCAGCCTATCCTGCGGCATCGGTCTTCGCCCGCATCAACGATCGTCATGCCCGGCGCGAGGCCGTACGGCTCGGGGCACGCCTCATCGCCCATGATCTCGCAGCGCTCGGCATCACGGTCGATTGCCTTCCCGTGCTCGACATTCCGGTGGCCGGGGCCAACGCAGTGATCGGCAGCCGCGCCTATGGTTTTGCGCCCGAGCCGGTGGCGATCGCGGGGCGGGCCGCGGCCGAGGGCCTGATCGCCGGCGGCGTGCTGCCCGTCATCAAGCACATTCCCGGCCATGGCCGGGCCACGGCCGACAGCCATCTCGCCCTTCCCGAGGTGGCGGCGACGCGCGACGAGCTCGCCGCACATGATTTCGCTCCTTTCGGCATGCTGACCGACATGCCGCTCGCCATGACGGCGCATGTGGTGTTCCAGGCCATCGATCCGCGCCGGCCAGCGACCTTGTCGCGGCGCGTCTTCAAGGAGGTGATCCGCGGCCAGATCGGCTATGACGGCCTCGTCATGAGCGATGATCTGTCCATGAAGGCGCTGTCGGGCTCCTTCGCCGAGCGTACCCGGCTAGCCCATAGGGCGGGCTGCGATGTCGTGCTGCACTGCAATGGCGAGCCCGAGGAGGCGAAGGCGGTGGTTTCGGCCGCTAAAGCGCTCACCGGGGCGGCCAGGCGCCGGGCGGAAGCGGCGCTTGCGCGCATTCGCCACACACCTGAGCCCTTTGATCCTGTGGATGGCCGCGCCCATTTCCAGGCGCTGCTTGCGGGAACCGCCTGACGGGTTCAGATTCGGACACCGATTCGCATGTTTCGGAGAGCGATGAGCCAAGATCCTTGCTGATGAACCAAGACCTATTCGACCAGGATTTGGCCGAAATCGACCGTGCCGAGAGCGATCCGGCTTTCGTGGTCGATCTCGGTGGTTTCGAGGGGCCTCTTGACCTCTTGCTTGAGCTTGCGCGGCGTCAGACCGTCGATCTTGCCGGAATTTCCATCCTGAAGCTCGCCGAGCAATATCTCGCCTTCATCGAGGGAGCGAGGCGCATCCGGCTCGAGCTCGCCGCCGATTACCTGGTGATGGCAGCCTGGCTCGCCTATCTCAAATCGCGCCTGCTGCTGCCCGATCAGCAAAAGCCCGACGAGCCGGCCGCTGCCGACCTCGCCGCGGCGCTCGCCATGCGGCTTCGCCGCCTCGAGGCCATGCGCGAGGCGGCAAAGCGGCTGAGCGACGGGGCCTTGCTCGGGCGCGACGTGTTCCAGCGCGGCGATCCCGAGCCCTTGGCGGCGGCGCCGGAGCGCCCCTACGCCGACAATCTCTATGATCTCCTGCGCGTCTATGCGACGCGCCGCGAGCGGCAGGCCCTTTCACGAGTGACGGTCGCCAAGCGCTTCGTATGGACATTAGTCGAGGCGCGCGAGGCGCTTGCGGCCCTTTTGGGAGACCTGCACGACTGGGCCGTGCTCGACGAGTTCCTGGAGCGCTACATCACATCACCGCGCATGCGCCCGACCATTCGCGCCTCGGCGCTGGCGGCAGCGCTCGAAATGGCTCGTGACGGCAGTCTGGCGCTGCATCAGGACAAGGCTTTTGGCCCCATCCATGTGCGTCGCGCCGGCGCCTTGGCCGCGGGCGCCGTGGCGGCCGCACAACCGGGAGCATTCGCATGAACGAACTCATCCGTCTCGCACGGCGGGTCGAGGCGCCGTTCGACGCGCCCTTCGAGGCAAATCCGGAGCTGGAGCAGGCGGTCCGCGTCGCCGAAGCGCTGATCTTCGCGGCGCGCACCCCCGTGACCCGCGACGAAATCGCGGCGAAGCTGCCGCCGGATGCCGACATCGAGGCCGTGACCTCGGAGCTGCGCGGCCTCTATGCCAATCGCGGCGTCAACCTGGTGCAGCGGGCCGGCGGCTTCACCTTCCGCACTGCGCCGGATCTCGCCTATCTTCTCGCCTCAGAGGAGAGCGCGCCGCGCCGCCTCTCCCGTGCCGGGCTCGAGACGCTCGCTATCGTCGCCTATCACCAGCCGGTGACGCGGGCCGAGATCGAGGACATTCGCGGCGTGGCGGTGGCCAAGGGCACGCTCGATGCGCTCCTGGAAGCGGGATTCGTGCGCATGCGCGGCCGGCGCAAGACGCCCGGCCGACCGATCACCTATGGCACGACCCCGAGCTTTCTCGACCATTTCGGCCTCGACAAGCTCTCCGACCTGCCGGGCCTCGATGAATTGAAGGGCGCCGGCTTGATCGAAGGGCGGGTGGCGAAGGGCTTCTCCATTCCGACGCCGCGCGACGACGATGCGCTCGGCCAAGATGAGGATCCGCTGGACGGGGATCCGCTTGACGAAGAGGTCTTGGCGGTCGAGGCTTTGGCGGTCGAGGTTTTGGCGGTCGAAGACTCCACGGTGGAAAACCTGGCGGTCGAGGCGCCGCAACAGCCGGAAGGCTGAGGGCAGGGGCATCTTCCTACGAAGCGGTATCCGCTTCGTCCACGAATGCCGGAATAACGCAGGCCGCATTTCGGTAATCATGCCGAAGTCGAATTCGCGCGGATCGCGGCAGGCAGAGGCATGTTTGTTGGCGCGTTTCTTGTTTTCGCCGCAGCCTGAGCCTACCTTGGCAGGGAAGGTTGCCTTGCGGCCGGGCGCGCGCTAGGCCTGCGCGCGGCGCGGTATGAGGAGGAATTCAATGGGTTCGTTGAGCATTTGGCATTGGTTGATCGTGATCGCTGTCGTGATGCTGGTGTTCGGCAAGGGCAAGATCTCCGATGTGATGGGTGACTTCGCCAAGGGCATCAAGTCCTTCAAGAAGGGCATGGCCGATGATGATCAGGCGGCAGAGGCGGCGAAAGCGGCCCCGCGCCCGGTCGAGCATCAGCCTGCGGAGCCTGCCCCAGTCTCGCCTGTGGCGCGCGACACCAAGGCCGGCTGATCCGTCCGCAGCTTTTGGCGTCGCTGTTGCGGCAGGGTTCACATGTTCGATATCGCCTGGAGCGAAATGGTGGTCATTGGTGCGGTTGCGTTGATCGCAATCGGCCCGAAAGACTTGCCCAAAGCCTTGCGCGCCGTTGGCGCCATGACGGCGAAGGCGCGCCGCATGGCCTCCGAGTTCCAGGACCATTTCCGCGAGGCGATGCGCGAAGCTGAGCTCGAGAGCGTCCAGCAAGAAGTCGCCAATATCAAACAGGATCTCGCCGCCACGACGAGCGGCTTGCAAAGCGAGTTCAATTCGATCGGCTCGCAGTTGCCCGAGCCGTCGCAGCCGGTGGTCCAACCCGCCGCCGAGGCGCCTAAGATCGAGAGTTCGACCGAGGGGACCGCGCTCCCGGCAAGCGCCGGGGGCGGCAACGAAGCCTCAGCTCCTGACTCTGCCAATCCTGACGACGCTTCCAAACCTGCCGACACCAAATCGACGACGCTGAGCGTCGAAGCGAGCCCTGCAGCGGTCACTGTCACCGAGACGGCCATAAGCCCGGTTGGAGTCGACACGCCTGCCGAGAAGCCGGCCCGAAAGAAGCGCGCCGCGGCCAAACCGAAGGCCAAGGTTGCCGAGGCCTCGGCGCCGGCCTCCCAGACCGACCTGTTGGAGATTGCCGGTCAGGCCGTCGCCAACGGCGTCGATGGCGCAGCGCCGGCCCCGGCTCCGGTGAAGGCTCCGCGCAAGCGCGCCGCCAAGGCGCTGCCCCCGAAGCCGCTCCCGTCGGGGGATGATCGCGCCGCATGACCGACACGACGGACGAGGCCCATATAGAGGCGTCACGCGCGCCTCTGATCGATCATCTCATCGAGCTGCGCACCAGGCTGATCCGTTCGCTGATCGCCTTTGCGGTACTGCTCGTCGGCTGCTTCGCATTCGCGACGCAGATCTACAATTTCCTGCTCATCCCTTATGTCTGGGCCTCGAGCCGCCACAACCTGCCGCTGCCGCATCTGGTCTTCACCGAGCCGCTTGGCTTCCTGATCACCAAGATCAAGCTCGCGGCGTTCGGCGCGGCCTTCCTGTCTTTCCCGATCGTGGCGACGCAGATCTACAAATTCGTGGCGCCCGGCCTCTACAAGAAGGAGCAGCGGGCCTTCTATCCCTACCTGGTCGCCACCCCGATCCTGTTCCTGATCGGCGCTGGCGTGGTGTTCTTCCTCGGCATGCCGGCCGTGATGTATTATTCGCTGTCGATGCAGCAGACGGGTGTCGAGGGCGAGCCGACGATCGAGCTGCTCGCCAAGGTCGATTCCTACCTGTCGCTGTTGATGACGCTGATCTTCGCCTTCGGCATCTGCTTCCAGACGCCGGTGATCCTGACGATCCTCGCCCGCGTCGGCTTCATCGATGCGGCCTTCCTGAAACGCCAGCGCCGCTACGCCATCGTCATCATCTTCTGCATCGCCGCCGTGCTTGCTCCGCCCGATGCCTTCTCGATGCTGGCTCTCGCCGTGCCGACCCTCATCCTCTACGAGGGCAGCATCATCGCGGTGAGCATGATCGAGAAGCGGAGCCAGCAGGCGAGGGAAGACGCGGCAGCCGACTGAGTTCTGCTGCGTCGAGCGGCCAGGTCCTCGTGGATCCCTCATTGATCCTTGACAAGCCGATCGAAGCCGAACACCGAGAGCGCTCGATCGATGGCGAAACCGGCCGCAGCGGCCCGCTCGTCAGCGACGCTGGATGATGACCGGGTTGGCGACGATGCACGATATCCGTTGGATCAGGGACAATGTGGCGGCATTCGATGCCGGCCTTGCGGCGCGCGGGCTCTCTCACGAATCGGCGCGACTGATCGCGCTCGACGACAGGCGCCGGGCCGCGATCGGGGCGGCACAGGCAGCCCAGGAACGTCGCAACGCGCTGTCGAGGGAAATCGGCAAGGCCAAGTCGCAGAAGGATGAGACGCGCGCTCAGGCGCTGATGGCCGAGGTCGCGGGCCTGCGCGAAAGCATCGCGGCCGCGGAAGCCGAGGAGAAGGCAGCGACGGCCGAGCTGAACAGGGCGCTCTCCGAGATTCCGAATACGCCGTTGCCCGGCGTGCCGATCGGCAGCGACGAGCATGGCAATGTGGAATATCGCCGCCATGGGGCGCAGCGCGGCCTGAACTGGGCAAAGCAGCATTTCGAGCTCGGCGAAGCGCTCGGCCAGATGGATTTCGAGACCGCCGCCAAATTGTCGGGCGCCCGCTTCGTGGTGCTCAAGCAAGGGCTCGCGCGTCTCGGACGTGCCATCGGCCAGTTCATGATCGACCTGCATGTCACCGAGCATGGCTACACCGAGATCCAGCCGCCCTTGCTGGTCAAGGACGAGGTGATGTTCGGCACAGCGCAACTGCCGAAATTCGCCGATGACCAGTTCATGGCCTCGCGCACCAAGACGCGCGAGGAGCTGCTGCATGAGGCGCTCGACTTCGTCTCCGAGGCCGATAAGGAGCGGTTCGTGCAAGGCGAGATCACCTTACAGCAGCTCGTCGACACGGTGATCGACAGGGCGCCGGCCAAGGAAGATTTCTGGCTCGTCCCGACGGCCGAGGTGCCGCTGACCAATCTGGTGCGCGAAGCGATCACGCCGGAAGCCGAGCTGCCGCTGCGCTTCACGGCACTCACCCCGTGCTTCCGGGCGGAAGCAGGCGCCGCCGGGCGCGACACGCGCGGCATGCTGCGTCAGCACCAGTTCGACAAGGTCGAGCTCGTCTCGATCACGACGCCGGAGACTTCGATCGCCGAGCATGAGCGCATGATCGCCTGCGCCGAGACGGTGCTCAAGCGGCTCGACCTGCATTACCGGGTGATGACATTGTGCACCGGCGATATGGGCTTCGCCTCGCAGAAGACCTATGACATCGAGGTCTGGCTGCCGGGGCAGGGGGCTTATCGCGAGATCTCCTCCTGCTCGGTCTGCGGCGATTTCCAGGCGCGGCGCATGAATGCCCGCTACCGCCCGGCGCCGAGCGATGGCAAGCCGGTGTCGCCGCGCCTCGTGCATACGCTCAACGGCTCGGGTGTAGCGGTGGGGCGCGCCCTCATCGCCGTCATGGAGACCTATCAGAACCAGGACGGCTCGATCGAGGTGCCGTCGGCGTTGCAGCCCTATATGGGCCAGTTGAAGCGAATCGAGTGCGCGAGCTAGGAACCATGTATAGGATCGGTTTCGCCGTGGATGCCGCATGAGGCGTCCGCCGATTCGCCTGGCGGGACGAGGGGCGTTGCAATTGGAATGATGATCGATCGATGCGAATTTTGATTACTAATGATGATGGGGTGCATGCCGAGGGGCTGGAGGTGTGCGCCGAAGTGGCACGCGCGCTTTCGGATGATGTGTGGATCGTTGCACCGGAGACCGACCAGAGCGGCGTGGCGCATGCGCTCTCGCTTTCCGATCCGCTGCGCTTGCGCCAGATCGACGAGCAACGCTTCGCGGTGAAGGGCACGCCGACCGATTGCGTCATCCTGGCGATGCGCCACGTCTTCAAGGGCGAGAAGCCGGACCTCGTTCTGTCGGGGGTCAATCGCGGCCAGAACGTCGCCGAGGACGTGTTGTATTCTGGCACCGTCGCCGGCGCCATGGAGGGGGCGATGCTCGGCGTGCCGGCGATCGCCTTGTCGCAAGCCTATGGGCCCGAGGGGCGCGGCCATCTGCATTGGGATTGCGCGCGCCAGCACGCCGTGCCGGTGCTGCGCAAGCTGCTCGATGCAGGCGTGCCGCGCGGCACGCTGTTCAACGTCAACTTCCCCCATTGCCTGCCCGCCGAGGTGACCGGCATCGAGGCGACGTCGCAGGGCCAGCGCGACCAGACGCTGCTCTCGATCGACGAGCGCAAGGATGGTCGCGGCAACGCTTATTTCTGGCTCGGCTTCGCGCGCGGCGTGACCAGGCCGAGACCCGGCACCGATATCGCGGCGCTCGATCAGAAGCGCATTTCGGTCACCCCCCTGCAGCTCAACCTGACCAATCAGGGGCTGATCGAGGACGTGGCGCGGACACTCGCATGACGATGGCGGAGCCGATCGAGGACGGTGAAGGCCGCTCGATCGCTTCGCCGCGTGCCGCGGAGACATTGCACCTTTTGATGCGGCTGCGCGCCCGCGGGGTCGGCGACACTCTGGTCCTGCGCGCCTTCGAGGCGGTGCCGCGCAGCTTCTTTTCCCCCGCCGCCTATCGCGACCTTGCGGGGCGCGACGTCGCTCTGCCCACGGGCTGCGGCCAGACTGTCGGCGCCCCCTCGGACCTCGCTTTGGCGCTCGCCGCGCTCGAATTGCGCAAGGAGCATCACGCGCTCGATATCGGCACGGGCTCGGGCTATGCGGCTGCCGTGATGGGGCAGCTGGCGGGGGCGGTGATCTCGATCGAGCGCTTCCGCACCCTCGCCATCGAGGCCGAACGGCGCCTCGAAGGCTGCGGCGTCGCCAATGTGAGGGTGGTGCAGGGCGACGCCCTCGACGAGGTGCCGGCCGCGGGTCCCTTTCATCGGGCCTTCATCGATTTCGCTGTGCCCGAACCGCCGCCGGCCGTGGCGAGGCGGCTCGTGGACGGCGCGATCTGCGTCTTCGCGCGGCCCGATGAGCGGATGTGCCATCTGGTACGCGCCGAAAAGCTCGCAGGCGGCGGCTGGCGCGAGGAATTGATCGGCCTGACCCGGGTCGCGCCGCCGATTGCGGGGATGTCGCGGTATTTGTGAGCCGCCGGCTGCGCCCCGGCCGAGGTCACCCGTTGCATCAAATTCTACGCATCTCAACCACCCCTTAACCTGAATCGTGTTTTTACTGGATGGGTTGGGTAGCGTGTGAAGTGAGTGGTCCGATGCGTAGTGACACCAATCGGCAGTCTTCGAGCCCTCTGATTTTGTCCCGCGTCACCGTGCGCATCGCCTTCGCGACGCTCGTCGCGATGGCTGCGACCGGCTGCAGCTCGGAAGCGATGCGTTTCTCCGATAATCCGTTTACCAGCCCCTTCGGGGGCGGCACCGCGGATGCGACACCCCCCGTTCCCGCTGTGCCGACCGGCAAGGTTCAGTCGCGCAGCCTGCCGGCCGTCGGCTCGCAGGCCTCGCTCTCCCAGCCCGATACCAGCATCGTTACGGGGTCGATCCGACCGCGCGCCAGCACCCAGCCGGTGAAGCAGGCGAGCTTCGGCAATTGGTCGACTGTCGGGGGCACCACGATGACGCTCGCGTCCGGCGACACCATCGCGACCTTGTCGTCGCGCTACGGCGTGCCCGAGACGGCGCTGCGCGGCGCGAACGGTCTCGCATCCGGCGCCAATCCGGCACCGGGTTCGCAGATCGTCATTCCCGTATATCGCTACGGACCGGCGGTCGGCCAATCGAGCCCGGCCAAGGCGGTCGATTCCGCCACCCCGACTTTGTCGGGCCATAAGAGCGAACCGCCGCGCCTTGCGGCGACCGCCCCTGCCAAGAAGCCAACTGCCGAGTCGCAGAAGGCGGCAGCCGTGCCCTCCGAGCAGCCCGCCAAGCTCAAGACCGCGACCGCTGCGCCGCCTCAGCCGGCCAAGCCCAAGGAGATGGCGAAGGCCGAGCCCGCTGACGATGTCGACCCGTCGCTGGCGACCGGAGCGGTGAAGCCTGACTCGCCGCAATTCCGTTGGCCGGCGCGCGGCCGCGTCATCAGCCGCTTCGGCGGCGACGGCAATGACGGTATCAATATCTCGGTGCCGGAAGGTACGTCGGTGCGCGCCGCCGAGGACGGCACGGTCGCCTATGTGGGCGACGAGATCAAAGGCTATGGCAAGCTGGTGCTGGTGCGCCATTCCAATGGCTGGGTCTCGGCCTATGCCAATAATGGCGACCTGCTCGTCAAGAAGGGCGAGGCCGTGAAACGCGGGCAGGTTCTGGCGAAGTCCGGCCAGACCGGCAATGTCGCCTCGCCGCAGCTGCATTTCGAGCTGCGCAAGGGCAAGACGCCCGTCGATCCCCAACAGTTTCTCGCCGGCGGCTGAAGCCGCAGGCTCAAGAGCTCCGGCCGCCGCGAGACACCGGCCGGTTTACGCGGAAGGCGACCGGTGGAGACCTCCCCGGTCGCCTTTCGACGTGCCGCATCTGGCGCGGTTGGGAGTGACAGCGTGATATGCAGTCAGCGCGAAGTCGATTTTCGTGCGACGGCGCCGATGATCGGCCCCAACCGGGCCAAGCCATCCGAGCGATTGAGCGAGGGCGCGTAGAGGCTCGACACCGAGCCGTCGAGGAACAACGCATCGCGGCAGGAGAGCGCGTCCTTGAACAGATGCGCGAACTCACCGAAGGTCACGGGCGCGTCCGAAATGGCGAAGACCACGATGTGCCCGTCGCGCACGCCGACCCCGTTGCGCAGCTTGCGCGAAATGCCTTCCTCCGAGAATTTGGGGTGGATGCGCCCATCGATGACGAGCATCGGTCCGGATTGGGTGGCGATCTCCGTCTTCGGCCTCAGGGCCAGATAGCGCCCGGTCTCGAGCACGCCCGCCGTCTCGCCGGCGGTGTAGAACACGCCATTCGGCTTGAGATGGAAGTTGCCTCGGCCGTTTGCCGTATTGGCGCCCTTGAGTATGCGCCCGTCCTCGACATAGAGCCCGATCGGCAGCCGGTCCTTGTCGTACATGCCGCCATTCATGGCGAAGACGAGCCTCGCCCCTTCCTGCGACTGCGTCAGGCGATCGAAGCCGCCATAGGGCTCGCCGTCGGCGCCGCGCAGAAAGAGTTTGAGCTCGTAACGGGTCAGGTCGAGCGTGCACACCACATAGCTTGCTGCGCCATAGGTGAGGGGACGGCACAGCTCGGCGGCATCGGGCTTCTGTTCCGCGAGCTTCTGTTCCGCCGATCTGGCATCCGCGCCGCAGACCAGCGTCAGGGCGAGCGCAAGGTAGGGAAGGAGCCGCATTCAGCCTCTCTCAACGGCGTCATCCGGCCAAGCCGGAATCACCACTTCGCCTGATAATACAGGTGAAATACAGGGAAACAGGCCCGTCGGGCCGATTCATGGCGGCGCGGGCGCGCCATGGTCATGACCGCAGGGATATCCCTCATTTGCGGTATCAGAAAGGCCGGGATTTGGCGGCAGATCCCGATTCTGCCGCGTTCCGGGGCGATTTAGCAAGTCGACACCAGGATTGGCGGGATTGCCGGACGCCGCGAGGCTGCTCTGCGAGATTGTTGGCGCGATCAGGGGATCGCGAAAGCTCCGCCCTTTTCCAGCGCTCCTTGATAGGCCGGGCGCGCATGGATGCGCTCGAGGAAAGCGGTAAGCCTCGGCCGCTCGGCGCCGAAGCCGAGGCGCGCGGACGCAGCTTCGAGCGGGAAGCTCATCTGGATATCGGCCGCCGTGAACTCTTCACCTGCGAACCAGGAGCTTTTTCCGAGTTCCCTTTCCCAATAGTCGGCATGCAGTATGAGTTGAGGATCGATGAAGCCCTTCTGCGCCTTCGCCGCGATGCCGCGCAGCAACGGACGCAGGAAGAAGGGAGCGGGGCCTTCTGCCAGGCGCGTGAAGACGAGCTTGAGCAGCAGGGGCGGCATCGCCGAGCCTTCGGCATAATGCAGCCAGTAGCTGTAGCGCAGATGCTCCGCCGAGCCGGCAGCGGGCACCAGGCGTCCCTGGCCATGGGTGTCGACCAGGTAAGCAATGATGGCACCCGATTCCGCGACCGTCCTGTCGCCGTCGGTGACGACGGGCGATTTGCCCAAAGCATGCACCTGGCGCAGCGAAGCGGGCGCCTGAAGGGTACGTGGATCACGCTGATAGGGGATGATCTCATAGGGGCAGCCGAGCTCCTCGAGGAGCCACAGCACACGCTGCGACCGAGAATTGTTCAGGTGGTGGACCGTGATCATGGCTTTGCCGTCATTGGTCACGGACATTCGCATCCGGCCGCAGGCTTGGCTAGGTCCCGCCAACGGGGCGAGGTGACGGCCTCACGCATGGGCGGTCTTGCCGCCATCGATCACGAGGCTCGCCCCGGTCATGAAGGGGTGGTCGTCGGAAGCAAGCATCAGCGCCGCGGCCGCGATCTCCTCCGGCGTCGCCAGGCGGCCGAGCCCTGGGACGTTGAGCTTGGCCCATTGGGCGGCCGCCACTTCCCAGGCCGCGTCCGGGACATTCTCCATGCCGACGACCTTGCGGATGAATGCCGTATCCGTGGTGCCGGGGATGAGCGCATTCACCCTGATGTTCCGGCTCGCATAGTCGAGCGCTGCCGCTTGCACCAGCCCGACGAGGCCGCGCTTGCTCGCCGAATAGGCCGAGCGGCGAGCCTGGGTGGCAAGGGCGTTCGAGGAGGAGGTCACCACGATATTGCCGCCGCCTGTGGCGAGCATCGCGGGCACCTCGTATTTGATGGCGAGGAAGACGCCGCGCAGATTGGTGTGCAGCACATCGTCGAACTCGTCGGCCGAGTATTCGTGCAACGGCTTCTCGATGGTGATGCCGGCATTGTTGAAGGCGACGTCGAGCCGGCCATAGGTGGCAAGAGTGCGATCGACGAAGGCGCGGATATCCTCTTCGCGCCGCACATCGGCCTTCACATAGAGGGCCTGGCCGCCCGTCGCTCTGATGTCGTGCTCCACCTGATGGCCGAGCGCCTCGCGACGGCCGCAGAAGGCGAGCTTTGCTCCCTCGGCCGCGAAGGCGAAGGCTGCCGCGCGCCCGATGCCTGAGGTCGCGCCGGTGATCAGCACCACCTTGCCTTCGAAGCGCGGCGGGCCTGTCCGCCGTGGCGGCGGCGGCGAAGCGGCCGCATGGGCGAGGGCGACGCCGCCCGCGAGCCCGAGCGCCAGGCCCGCCGTCCCGGCTGCCGCGGTTCCGAGAACCCGGCGGCGATCGGGGCGTGGCTGTTGGTCGTCCGCCATGTGAGCCTCCCGCGTATAATCCGCATCGGCGCGGAGCCCCGGTTCAGAGCTGTCTCGCGCCTCGATCTAGACAGTGTCAAGATAGTAACAGGCAATCTGGACAGTGTAAAGTTTCGTGCTGGGATCGATGCTGAACGCGCGCGTCCCTTCTCCCGCTCGCGGGAGAAGGTGCCGAGGCGAAGCCGAGGCGGATGAGGGACGGTTGAGCGCTTCACCGGTGCCCCTCATCCGCCCTCACTGCGCAGAGTCTTTCTGTTCAAGATTTGCACCTTCTCCCGCGAAAGGGCGGGAGAAGGAGAGGCGCCCGGCGCCTCACGCCGCCGGAATAGGGGGATGGATAGCCGCCGCTACGCCGCCATAGCGTCGCTGTCGGCGGGCTTGCGCAGGCGGACCACCTTGAAGAAGCCGCCCGGGAAGGTGTCCTTGGCCGAAACATGCTCGATCATGCCGCTCGCCCGGGCCCAGTTCTCGATGCGCGACAGCTTGAACTCGGTCGACCAGCCGATGCGTTTGGCGATGGCCGAGCATTTCTCCTCGATCACCGCTTGCAGGCCCTCTTCGGCACCGAGATGATTGGCGAGGACGATCTCGCCGCCCGGCCGCAGCACGCGTGCCATTTCGTTGAGGGCGCCCTCGGGGTGAGGCACCAGCGTGATCACGAATTGGGCGACGACGGCATCGAAGCTCTCATCCGCGAAACCGAGCCGGCAGGCATCCATGGCGGCGATCAGCTTGACGTGCTTGAGGCGGCGGCGCTCGATCTTCTCCTTGGCGCGCGTCAGCATGGCGTAGGAGAGATCGACGCCATAGACCTCGGTCTCGCGCGGATAGTCGCGCAGCGACAGGCCGGTGCCGACGCCGACCTCCAAAATGCGCCTGCCATTGCTCAGCGCCGCCCGCACGGCCGAGCGCCGCGCCGGCGCCGTCAGGCCGTCATAGACAAGATCGTAGATCGGAGCCCATTTGTCGTAGGCCTTCCGCATGGATTGGAGCTGACCGGACATAACGCCTCCCGCCGCGCGTTTCATCCCTCAAGAGGCCAATGCCCGCTCCCGCGGATTCGCGCAAGCGGAGGGGCTTGTCGCCGCGATGACGCCGCCGCCGAGCAGGCGCGCGCCCGGCGCAGGGCTGTCATAGATCACGCAGGCCTGTCCCGGTGCCACTCCTTCTTCCGGGACCCCGAGCCTGACGCGGCAGACTCCGTCGTCGATATCGAGCCGCGCCTTGCGGGGAGGGCGGGTGGAACGCACCTTGACGGCGACCTCGAGCCCGTTCTCGGGCCAGGCCTCGACCGCAAGGTCGCCGAGCCAGTTGAGCTCCGAGAGGGTGATGCCGCCGACCTCGAGCGCCGAGCGCGGGCCGACGATCACCTCGGCGCGCTCTGCGTCGAGGCGCAGGACATAGAGCGGCTCGCCATCTGCGACGCCGAGCCCTTTGCGCTGGCCGACCGTATAATGCATCACGCCGCGATGCTGGCCGAGCACGCGGCCGTCGACATGGATGATGGCGCCGGGGCGGCTGGCGCCCGGCCGCAGCTTCTCGATCACCTCGACGTAGCGGCCGGTCGGCACGAAGCAGATGTCCTGGCTGTCCGCCTTCTCGGCGACGGCGAGGCCGAAGCGCGCCGCGAGCGCGCGGGTCTCGGCCTTCGATCGGTCACCCAGCGGAAAGCGCAGCATGTCGAGCTGGGCGGGCGTGGTGGCGTAGAGGAAATAGCTCTGGTCGCGGCTGGCATCGGAGGCCTGATAGAGCGCGCGGCGCCCATCGGCGAGCGAGCGCGAGGACAAATAATGGCCGGTCGCCAGGGCCGCCGCGCCGAGATCGCGCGCCGTGCCCAGCAGGTCGCGGAACTTGATCGAGCGGTTGCACTCGACACAGGGGATCGGCGTGCGTCCGGCCAGATAGTCATCGGCGAAACGGTCGACCACCTCTGTCTTGAATCTGTCCTCATAATCAAGGACATAATGGGGGATGTTGATCTTCGATGCGACCTTGCGCGCGTCATGAATATCCTGGCCCGCGCAGCAGGCCCCGACCCGATGCATCGCGGCCCCATGATCATAGAGCTGCAGCGTGACGCCGACCACGTCGTAGCCTTCCTCCTTCAGCAAGGCGGCCACGACCGAGGAATCGACGCCGCCCGACATGGCGACTACGACCCGCGTCTCGGAGGGCTTGGTGGGAAGATCGAGCGAATTCATCGGCATAATATGTGAAAGCCCGGCGCTGACGGGCGCCCTGTGGCGAACGATCTTTGTTTTACATGCTCGGCGCCTTCCGCGCCAGCATACCGCACAGCAAGTTGGTATCGCGCGGGAATTTTCAAGCGGCGGTTAGCTCATCAGGGCGGTGAATCGCGGTATCGACCGCCTCATCGCGCGGATCGATGGGTGTCAGCTGGCCGCAGCGCGCCTCGATCACCTCGCCGGCCACGAACAGGCGCTCCTCTTCATAGCGCCCGCCGATCAAATGGACGCCCATCGGCAGGCCGTCGGCGAGGCCTGTCGGCACCGACAGGCCGGGGAGGCCGAGGAGCGGCAGCACGAAAAGCGGGCTGTTCGCCTCGATGATCGCCCGCATGGCCTCGACGCCATGCTGATCGGCGTCGATCGGCAAGGGCTTGCGCCAGGAGGTCGGCGTCAGGACGATGGGATAGCGTTCGAAAAACATCATCCATTCGCGCAGGATCGTCGAGCGACGGGCCAGTGCGGTGCGAAATCCCTCGAAATCGACGTTGGGCGTCACTTCGAACATGGCGCGCGCGGCCCGCTTGATGGCCTCGTCGCCATGCGCTTCCATGGTCGGCAGCATCGCGAATCGCGCTTCGTTGAGCACCAGCAGCGACCAGGTCTCGGCGGCTTCGGTCCAGCGGGGAGGCGCGACCTCCTCGACCCGGTAGCCGGCGTCCTCGAGCCAGGCCGCCGATTGACGCACCGCCTCCACCACCGCCTTGTCATGCGGCACGCCCGGCAGCTCGGCCAGCATGGCGACCCGGCAAGGCTGGCGCTCGCCGCCATGTTCATGGGGAGCCGGCACCCACCACGGATCGCGCGGGTCGCGCGCCGCCATGGCGCGCAAGCCCACTCGCAAATCGCGCACCGAGCGGGCCAGCGGCCCCTGCACCGAGGCGAGCTGGGCGATCACCGGGCGCTCCTCCTTGGCCGAGGGATTGAAGGCGGGAACGCGCCCGAGCGTTGGGCGGATGCCGGCAATGCCGCAGGCATAGGCCGGATAGCGCACCGAGCCGCCAATGTCGTTGCCATGCGCCAGGGGGCCGATGCCGGAGGCGACCGCGGCCGCGGCACCGCCGCTCGAGCCACCGGGCGTGATGCCGCGATCCCAAGGGCTGTAAGTGCGCCCATGCAGGTCATTGTCGGTGAACCAGCGCCAGGAGAAGGCGGGCGTGTTGGTGCGCCCGATGATGATGGCGCCGGCCTTGCGCCAATTGGCGACCACGGGCGCATCGCCCGGCGCGATGGCGTCCTTATAGGCGACGACACCGTTGGTGTTGGCGCGTCCGGCGAAATCGACATTGATCTTCACGGTCACCGGAACGCCGTGCAGCGATCCAAGCGTATCGCCGCGCTTGACCGCGGCGTCTGCCTGGTCGGCGCCGGCGCGCGCCTCGACCGCGAGGCTGTCGACGACGGCGTTGAGGCGTGGATTGACGGCGTCGAGGCGCACGAGGCAGCTCTCGACCGCCTCCCGGCTCGAGATCGCATGAGTGCGGATGGCCTGCGCCAGATCGACGGCGTCCCAACGCCAAAGCTCGTTGCTCATGCGGGTCTCGTTTTCCTCTGAAGGGGGGCCGAGGCTGAGGATGGCGAGCCCCGGCGTTTCATGCGAATGCTGCGGGACGAATAGTACCGGCACCCGCAGGAAACGCCAAAATCGATCCGCGAATCAATGGCCAATCGCACAAGCCTCGCATGTCGGTGGAAGCATCGCGGCGATCAGGCGAAATTCGATGCATCGGCTACGCAAATCATTAACTCACCTCGGCTAGAAGCAATGTCGTTGGTCTGTTTTGTGTGAGCGTATCATGACCGATGCCCATCGACCGCGGGTAAAATATGTTATCGGACCCGACGGAAGCCCCTTGACGATTGCCGATCTGCCCTCGGTTGCCACGAGGCGATGGGTGATCCGGCGCAAGGCGGAAGTCGTCGCTGCAGTGCGTGGCGGGTTGCTCAGCCTCGAAGAGGCTTGCAGGCGCTATACGCTGACCGTCGAGGAGTTCCTGAGCTGGCAGGCCTCGATCGACGAGCATGGGCTCGCCGGATTGCGTACGACCCGCATTCAGCAATACCGCGCCTGAAGCGTGATTCGTCCCCGATTGTGCTTCACGACCGATCGTGATTCACGATCGATGGTGATTCACGATTGCGTCTTGGCGCCAAGCGCCTGATGACCGGCGACGAGTTCGGCCATGGCGTGGCTGTCTCGAGCCGGTGAGGCGCCGAGGCCCTCGACGACGCCCTTGCGGTCGGCTTCGGGGCGGTTCTGGCTGACCTTCCATTTGCCGAGGATGCGCGTGATCGGGATTTCGATCCCGACGATCCCCTTGATCTGGCCGGCGATGAAATCGGCGGGCGCGTCCGAAACGGACCAGGGCGAAGCGCGATCCCCTTCATGCCGGCTGGTCAGCGCGCCGATCTGCTCGCGCAGCCAGTCCTGATCCTCGAACACCTGCAGCTTCCCCCAGGCATGCACGGCGACGTAATTCCAGGTCGGCACGACCTTGCCGGTCTCGCGCTTCGTCTCGTACCAGGACGGCGTGATGTAGTGATCGGCGCCTGAGAAGATCACCAGCGCCTCGCTGTCGCCGGGATGGGTGTGCCAGAGCGGGTTGGCGCGGGCCACATGGGCGCGCAGCACCCCTTTGTCACCGCGCTCGGCGTCGATCAGAAAAGGGATATGGTCGGCGACGACGCTGTCTCCCGAGCGGGTGACGAGCGTGGCCAAGGGGTGGTGGCGGATCGCCTCATGCAGGCTCGCGAGGTCGTCGATCCGGAAGGCAGGCGGCAGATACATGGGAGAGCTCCATCGTCTCGTCCCCGGTCCATCGCATGGAATCGCGCCGCTTTGAAGATCGAGAGCTGTTCCCGGTCCGCCCCAATCGAAGCTAAGGGGCTAACCTCCGGAAGCTAGCCTCCATCCTGGCGCGGCTTGCGCTTCGCGGCCCGCTCGAGCGGCACCACATTGGACGGGGCCGGCGGACGCGGCGGTGCGGCCCCGCTCTTCGCGGTATTTTTGGCGGCATTCTTGGCCGCCCCGTCGGCGGCCAGGTTGCGCACGGTCTCGGCATGGCGGCGCTTCTCGAACACCATGACCACGACGATGCCGAGCGCCAGGGGGATCATCAGGTAGAGGAGCCGCCATACGAACAGGGCGGCGAGCACCCCCGCCTTCTGATCATCGGTGAGCTGCGGCATCAGCTTGAAGAACGAGAATTCGAACACCCCGAGACCGCCCGGCGCATGCGAGATCAGGCCGGCCGAGAAGGCGATGATGAACACGCTGAGCACAACGAAAAAGCCGGGATTCCCCTGGCTCGGCATGGCGAAATAGATGATGGCGGCCGCCCCGATCAGCTCGAGGGGCGCTGCCACCAATTGACGCAAGGCGATGGGCAGGCGCGGATAGACGAGCTTGAAGCCGCGGATGATGAGCGGCGGCAGCTCGAGCCAGGCACCCAGCACATAGAGGGCGACGGCCGCGAGGGTCACGCCGCCGACCGTCCGCGCCAGGGCTTCGCTGACGTGCAGCAGCCGCGCCACGAGGCCGGGCTCGCAGATCAGCACGATGCCGGCGAGTAGCACGTTGCCGAGCGTGAAGGTGAAGGCGGTGAGCGCTACCAGCACGCCCACCTCGGCCGCCGTGAGGCCCTTCGTCGAATAGGCGCGATATCTGACGGCGGCGCCCGAGAACACCGAGGCGCCGATATTGTGCGAGAGCGCGTAGGTGGTGAAGGAGGTCAGCGAAATGAACAGCCAGTTCAGAGGTTTGCCGAGATGCAGGAGGGCGATCCTGTCGTACCAGGCGAGCGCCGCATAGGCGAGAAGGGTGCCGCCGAACGCCAAAATCCAGCGATGCAGGGGGATCTGCGTGAAGGCCCGTGAGACATCGTGAGGCGAGGTATGGGCCAGCAAACCGTAGAGCATATAGCCGGCGATGATGACCGCGACGAAGCCGACCGCCGACCACGCATATTCAAGCCAGGCCTTTTTCGGCATCGGCTGCGCCCCGAGATCCATTTCGACCTCGTCCCGAGCACCGTCGTCAAGCGGCATGGCTGCGCCTTTTGGGGAGGCGACGGAGGCTTTGCTATGGCCGCTCGGCAGGTCGGGCATCAGATCGGGGGTACTCCAAAGTTTCATGGTCGCGGCGCCGCGGCGCGGCGTCTGCCCCGGCTCCATGCCATAGCTTTGCATGTGATCGCAAAAGAATCATAGGCAGCGTTCGAGGCGTCTCGTCCAAGAGGGGCGACCAATGCAGAAATTGGCGACCGGACGATGACGCTGCTGGAGCGAGAGGAGGGCGGTGGCGCGTTCGGATATTCGGCCCGCCGGCTGCGCCGCGCACCTCCCAGAGATGCGCGGCGACTGACGGGCATTATCGGACGATCGCAGGCTCCCCGGCCATCTCCAGCCTCTTGTCATGGCCAAGCACGACGGTGATCACGCCGGCGATGATCGGGAAGAGCGCGAGCGTCAGGAGAGCAAAGCTGTCCTGTCCCGTCACCTGCTTGATATGGCCGAAGATCGAGGGGCCGACAAAGCCCCCGAGATTGCCGAGCGAGTTGATCAGCGCGATGCCGCCGGCCGCGGCTGCCCCGGTCAGGAAGCCGGTCGGCAAGGTCCAGAAGGTCGGCAGCGAGGAGAAGATGCCGATCGCGGCAAACGACAATGCGATCAGTGCCAGGACCAAGGAGTTGGCATAGGCGGCTGCGACGAACGAGACCCCGGCCAGGATCAGCGGCGCGGCCACGTGCCAGACGCGTTCGCCGGTGTCGTCGGAATGGCGGCCCCACAGCACCATGGCGATCGCGCCTGCAATATAGGGGATGGGCACCAGCCAGCCGACCTCCGAGACCGACAGGCCGAAACGCTGCAAGATCTGCGGCATGAAGAAGCCGAGGCCGTAATTGCAGGTGACATTGCCGAAATAGACCGCCGACAGGGCAAGGACGCGCGGGTTGGCGAGCGCCTGGCCCAGGCTGAAATGGCGCATGGCCTCACGGTTGCTCCTTTCGGCGGCGAGCGATGCGGCGAGCGCTTGGCGTTCCTCGGGCTCCAGCCAATGGGCGTCCTCAGGCTTGTCCGTCAGATAGAAGAACACCACGACGCCCAGCAGGACGGTCGGCACGGCCTCGATGATGAACAGCCATTTCCAGCCCGCAAGCCCCATCAGCCCGTCGACATGTATCAGAATCCAGGAGGAGACGGGCGAGCCGATCACCGACGAGAGGGGGATCGCCGCCATGAAGATGCCGACCATCTTGGCGCGGTCCTTGGCGGTGAACCAATAGGTCAGGAACAAGATGATGCCCGGGAAGAAGCCGGCTTCGGCGAGGCCGAGCAGGAAGCGCAGCACGATCAGCATCGCGGCGTTCGGCGTCAGGTCGACGAAATTGCTCGGCGTGCCGATCAGCCACAAGACGCCGCGATAGAAGGCAGCGATCGGCGCAGCGATCGGCACCATGATGGCGTTCCAGCTCGCATCCTGGAAGATCATGCACAGCGAAATCACGCCCCAGGTGATCATGATGCGCGCGATCCACACCCGCGCTCCGACCTTGGCGAGGATGAGGTTGCTCGGCACCTCGAACAGGAAATAGCCGATGAAGAAAATGCCCGCCCCGAAGCCGAAGATCTCGGAGTTGTAGCCAAGATCCTTGTTCATCCCGAGAGCGGCAAACGACATGTTCTGCCGATCGAGATAGGCAAAGAAGTAGCACAGGATCAGAAAGGGCATCAGCCGCCAGAAGGCTTTGCGAGATGCGCTCTGCGCCTCATCATTCATCGCGTTTCTCCCCATGCAGCGCGAGCTGCGTGTTGTTATGGACGGGCAGGTCTATTGCCTGCCGCGCCGGGGAGACTAGGCGGAGTCCGCCTCTGGAGGCAATCGTGAAACTGCCCGAAATTCAGGCGGGGGTGGGCTGAGGCGCGACAAATGCCGGCGCCCTGAGCGGCGCCGGTTGCACGGCCGGCGCGTTCAGGCGCGAGCCATCGCGAAGCCACCCGAGGAGAGGCCAGGCTGGTCGCGGGGCACCTCGACGGCACGCTCGCGCTCGTCGAGCGCCTCGACCTTCCTGAGATCGGCAAGCGCGTCCTCATGCTCGACGCGCGCCTCCTCGAGCTGCTGCTTCAGGTCCTCGACCGAGCGGCGCAGATTGTCGCGACGCTGGGCCGCGGCCTTTGCGTAGGTCGGATAAGCGAAATGTTTCGGGTCGCTGATGCCAGCGCGCCCCTCTTCGGCGGTGATTTCGCGGTCGAGCTCGGCAGAATCCCTGGAGAATTCGCGGATCATCAGCTCGATGCGGGACAGGTTGCGGCGCTTTTCCTCGACCGCGAAGCGCTTGAGGCGGATAACGGATCCTCGCGTTTTCATCGACGAGCTACTCCTGAACACATGAAGGCGCGCCGACGGAGGCGCGGCGAATTGGCGCGAGACCCAGTAACCTTACCGCGTCGAGGTTGCTGCTTCGTTACCCGTTTAGGTTGCTGTATCGTTACTTTTCCGAGCCGCCTCCTCGAAACAGGCCAGCAAACGCTTCCGCAGCGAATCAGTTTTTGTTAACCAATGGTGCGTAGGGTCGCGAATCAGGTCGGATGGTGTCCGTTGCATCGTCCGCAGGGATTGCGGTCAGGCGTATCCGCGCGGGGGCGGAGCTGCCAAAGTCGAGGTTGGGGACACTTCATGCGCGTTTTGCTCATCGAAGACGACAGCGCCACCGCTCAGAGCATCGAGCTGATGCTGAAGTCTGAGAACTTCAACACGTACACGACCGACCTCGGCGAAGAGGGGGTCGATCTCGGCAAGATCTACGACTACGACATCATCCTTCTCGACCTCAACCTGCCCGACATGTCCGGCTACGACGTGCTGCGCTCGCTCAGGGTCGCCAAGGTCAAGACGCCGATCCTGATCCTCTCGGGCCTCGCCGATACCGACGACAAGGTGAGGGGGCTCGGCTACGGGGCCGATGACTATCTCACCAAGCCCTTCCACAAGGACGAGCTGGTGGCGCGCATCCACGCCATCGTGCGCCGCTCCAAGGGGCATGCCCAATCGGTGATCAATACCGGGGATCTGACGGTCAATCTCGATCAGAAGACCGTCGAAGTCGCCGGCAGCCGGGTGCATCTGACCGGCAAGGAATACCAGATGCTCGAGCTGCTTTCGCTGCGCAAGGGCACGACCCTCACCAAGGAGATGTTCCTCAACCATCTCTATGGCGGCATGGACGAGCCCGAGCTCAAGATCATCGACGTGTTCATCTGCAAGCTGCGCAAGAAGCTCGCCAACGCCTCGAGCGGCAAGAACTATATCGAGACCGTATGGGGCCGCGGCTATGTGCTGCGCGAGCCCAACGAGGCCGAATCGCGATTGACCGCCTGAGTTCCGTCCCCGACCTCCAGCGATCGCGTTCTCAACCGGGCGAGGATGTCTCGTTCGGCGGCAGCGCCGAGATCTCGCGGATCAGCTTGGCGACGATCGACCTGCCGAAGCTCTCGAAATTCTCCGCCACCATCACGAAGGCGTTCGTGCCTCCGACCACGTTTTCCCGGTAGTAGTTGTCGAGCCCGCCCGGCGGGTTCGTATGCTCCGGGTTGTAGGGGATCGGCGTGTCGCTCAAGATGACGAGGCCGTTGATGGTCGTCACCTCATTGCCGACCGCCTCGTCGCGCGCCGCACGCACATCGCGCCCGCTGTTGTTGGTGCCGTCGCCCGAGACGTCGATGACGCGCCGGTCGCTCACATAAGGGCTCCTTGCGAACTGGGCACGCGCGAAATCGATGCCGGCGCCGATCGCGGTACGGTCGGCGAAGGAGCGTGGCGATTCGAGGAGACGCCCGGCGAAGCTCCTGGCGTCGTTTGCGTCCCTCACCAAGGTCCAGTCGATCAGAAGCTTCTGGGAGCCGGCGCCGGCCCATTCGACGAAAGCGATGGCGATGCGCCCGTTGGGGCCCGACGCGATCGCCTGCAGCACCCTCGGATCGCTCAGGGCGGCCGCATAGCCGCGCCGCTCGAGCTCGAATTTCTGGTCGTCGATGCTGCGCGATACATCCGCGGCGAGGACGAGCAACAGGTCGACCTGCTCCGCCGCCCGGGCGGCAGGAACGGCAGGCGAGGCGAGCATGAGCGGCAGCGAAACAAGGATTGCGGCGAGCCATCGCGACATGGTGCCAACTCCCTGAAAGCCCGGTCCGGTTTCAAGTCGTAACCTTGAAGATAGGGATCGGCTCACCTTGCGTCGAGCGCCGTCAGCTTTTTGTCACAGGATGTTGAAGCAGCTCCGGAAGGGCGAGCTGCGCCGGCTTTCCCCGCTCCCGCCGCTGGACTTCCTGTCGAGCCTGATCCAATAAGCGCGCCGTTGCCGGCACAAACGGAAGATTTTGTCACCCATGTCCAACGGACGCCTCGAGGCGCTGCGACGTTTCCTCGACCATGTGCATCGCACATTCGCTCTGCAATTCGGCTTCCTCCTATGGGATGATTCCCTCGTTCCGGCGAACTGGCCCCGTGATGGGCTTTGCGTCCGGATCGCTGATGAAGGGGCGGTTGCGGGGCTGGTGCGCCGTCCCAATGTGCAGACGCTCGCCAATCTCTGGGCCGCGGCGCGCATCGATATCCGCAACGGCACGATCTTCGATCTCGTGGAGCGCCGGCCGGCGGTACGCACCCGCGACATGCGCAAGATGCTCTCGAAATCGCTGATCTTGAGCACCGCGGCGAAATTCCTGTTCGTGCCGCGCGGCGGCCCCTGGCCGCTCGAGAATATCGGTGAAGAGCATCAGAGCGACGGCAGCGCCGCCGAGAACAAGAAGAACATCTCCTATCACTATGATGTGTCGAACGCCTTCTATGAGCTCTGGCTCGACCCCGAAATGGTCTACACCTGTTCCTATTTCACCAAATGGGACAATGACTTGGCGCAATCTCAGATCGACAAGCTGGAGATGTGCTGCCGCAAGCTGCGGCTGAAGCCCGGCGAGACGGTGCTCGATCTCGGATGCGGCTGGGGCGCCTTCTCGATCTATGCCGCGCAGCATTACGGCGTGAAATCCCATGGCGTCACGCTGTCGGAGCAGCAGGTCTCCTTCGCCAATGAGAAGATCAAGCGGCTCGGCCTCCAGGATCGGGTCAAGGTCGAGCTCAAAGACTATGCGACCGTCGAAGGCGTCTATGACAAGGTCGCCGCCATCGGCATGCTGGAACATGTCGGCATCGACAATTTCCCTACATATTTCAAGACGGTGCACCGGTCTCTTAAACCTGGCGGCCTGTTCCTCCACCACGCCATCACGCGTCCCGGCAAGAGCCATCAGGCGCGCAAGCGCCAGAAGCGTCCGGAATTCGCGGCGCTGACCAAATACATCTTTCCGGGCGGCGAGCTCGACTATATCGGCCGCACCGTGACCAGTCTCGAGCGCTTCGGCTTCGAGATCCATGACGTCGAGGGCTGGCGCGAGCACTACCAGCGCACTTGCCGTCATTGGCATGATCGGCTGCTCGCCAATATGGATGCGGCCAATCGCGAGGTCGGCTCGGTCAAGGCGCGCATCTGGCTGATGTATCTCGCCGCCTGCTCGATCTCCTTCGAGCGCAACAGCGTGGGCCTGCATCAGACGCTCGCCTCGAAGCGCATCAAGGGCGCAACCGGGCTGCCGTCGACGCGCGCTGATCTTTATCGTTAGTGGCGAGTAGTGAGTAGCGAGTAGCGAGTAGCGAGTAGTGAGTAGTGAGTAGGAGATGGGTGCCGGCGTCGTTCGGGCCTGACTATTCGCCATTCGCTACTCGCTATTCGCCCCGGAGGGAGGTGTCACATGACCTGGTCCATCATCGCGCGCGACACGAGCACGGGAGAGATCGGCATCGCGGTCGCGACCAAGTTCTTCGCGGTCGGTGGGCGCGTGCCGTTCCTGCGTGCCGGCCTTGGAGGCCTGGCAACGCAAGCTTTGGTCAACCCGCTCTATGGGCGCCGCGGCCTCGCTCTGCTCGAAGCCGGGGTGCCGGCAGCCGATGTGGTTCGCCTGTTGACCGAGGCGGATGCCGGGCGCGGGGTGCGTCAGCTGCATGTGATGGACAAGGATGGCCGTTTCGCCGCCCATACCGGAGCGGGCTGCGTCGAATGGGCCGGGCATCTCACGGCTAAGGATTGCTCGTGCGCCGGCAACATGCTGGCCGGTCCGCAAGTGGTCGCGGAGACCGTGAAGGCTTTCGAGCACAACGCCGCCTTGCCCATGGCGCAACGCCTGATCGCGGCCATGAAGGCGGGCGAGGCCGCAGGTGGCGACAAGCGCGGCAAGCAGTCGGCTGCGCTGATCGTCGCCTCGACCGAGGAATATTCCGATCTCGATTTGCGCGTCGACGATCATGCTGACCCGCTCGCCGAGCTGACGCGGCTCGAAGGGGTCAGCCGCGAGCGCTGGGTGCATTTCCGCAAATTCCTGCCGAGCCGGCGCAATCCTGTCGGCGAGCTCGATCGCGACATCATCAACGCCGGCATCGACGATGCGATCGCGGCCGGGCGCGGCTGAGACCGGCCACCCGCGGCGCTGCGGATGGCGCTGAGCAAGCTCGTCTTCTACATCCATTCGCTCGGCCGGGGTGGGGCCGAACGCGTCATTGCGCTGCTCGCCTCCGGCTTCGCGCGGCGCGGCGTCGAATGCATCGTCGCGGTCGAGGTGGAGGCGCGGGAGAACAGAGCCTTCCTTGATCCGCGTGTGCGCCTGGTCAACCTCGGCGCCCATCATGGGCGTGCCACGCTGAAATTCGCGAAGCTGCTCGCCGAGGAACGCCCGGACATCTCGCTCTCGGCTCTCGGCGTGCGCAATCTCAAACATGTCGTCGCGGCAGCGATCGCCGGTCGCCTGCCGCGCGCCATCCTGTCCTATCACGGTCATGTCGAGGCCGAGCCGCGCTTCCTCGACCGCGTATCGAACCGGCTGACACCGTTGACGACGCGGCTGGCCGCCCGAACCATCTGCGTCTCGGACTGGATGCGCCGCCATGTGGTGCAGGATCTGCATGGCAGCTCTCGCCGCGCCGTGACCATCTACAATCCGGTGTCGATCGAGGCGGCGCATCCGGCCGCCCATGCGGCCGAGCTGTCGCGGCGCGATCCGGTGATCCTGGCCGTCGGCCGCCTGGAGCCGGTGAAAGATTTTGCGCTCTTGATCGCGGCCTTCGCGAGCCTCGAACAGCCTCGCGCCAAGCTCGTCATCATCGGGGAGGGGCCACAGAGAGCGGCGCTCGAGGCGCAGGCGCGCAAGCTCGGCGTGGCGGAACGGGTCGAGATGCCGGGCTATGTCGACGAGCCCTGGGACCGCTTCGCGAGCGCGCGGGTCTGCGCCATCTCGTCGCTGTCGGAATCCTTCTCGAACGTGGCCGTTGAGGCGCTAGCCCACGGCCTGCCCGTGGTGTCCACTGATTGCGGAGGACCGGCTGAGATCATCTCGCGGCCGCAAGAGGGCGTCCTGGTGCCGGTCGGCGATGAGGCCGCGCTCGCGGCGGCCTTGCAGGCAGCGCTCGAGGATCCGGGCGATCCGGCCCCGCGCGTGGCGCGTGCCGAGGTTTTCTCCATCGACCGGGCTGTCGAGGCTTATGAGCGGCTGTTTGAAGAGGTCGCCAGTGAAGCGGGTGGGCAGGCGCATGGCGGGTAGGGTGCCAAAATGCGGGCCGGAGAATCCAGTCCAGCTGGATGCCTCGGCAGGCGCCGTGCACGGTCTCGACGCTCGGTCCAACGGCCGAGGGCCATGCGCTTGGCGATCGCGGTCGCCGTTGCGGCGCGCACGGATCAGGCGCGTTGAAGCAGCTGTTCGTAGACGGCGCTCATCTCGCGAAAATACCTGTCGCGCGTGAAGGTCGCGAAGACGCGTGCTCGCGCCGTCCCACCGATTCGATCGCGCTCGGCATCGCTCGCGGCGAAGACCCGAGAAATGGCGTTGCCGAGCGAAGCCGCGTCATTCGGAGGCACCAGGAAGCCGGTCACGCCATCTTCCACCATTTCGGGAATGCCGCCGATCGCCGTGGTGATCACGACCTTGCCGCGGGCATGCGCTTCCAGGATGCTTTTCGGGGCATTCTCGTAGCAGATCGACGGCAAGGCGATGGCCCGGGCCGCCTCGACATGGGCCCAGAGCTCAGTGCCCTTCAGATGCCCGGTGAAATGGGCGCGAAGACCGAGCGACAAGGCCTGGGCTCTCAGCGCGTCCTCTTCCTTGCCCTCTCCGGCAAAGACGACGGTCACGTCGGCCTGCTTCGCGGCCTCGACAAGAAGCGGCAATCCCTTCTCGACGGCGAGGCGTCCGAAATACAAGAGGAACTGCCCGTAGCGCTGGCGCAGCGCCTCGACGCTGCTCGGCTCGACTGGCCGGTCATCTGCGGTCTCGAAGAAATTCGGCACGTAATGAAGCTTTTCACGCGCTAGGCCATGCTCGACGAATTTGTCGACGATGAAACGGCACGGTCCGATGAAGGCCGAGACTGTGTTGCGGATCGTTCCGCGATGCCATTGCAAGAAGCCGTCGAGAGCATAGAGCGAGCTGACGACGTAGGAATCCTGCCTGCAGCGGTGTATCGCGCAGTTCCATTGACGCCCGCCGCGGCACAATTCGCACGGCCCGACTTCCGGCCGGAAGAAATTATAGGCTGGGCAGATGATCTTGTAGTCATGCAAAGTGTAGACGATCGGGATCTTGCGCTTCAGCGCGGGCGCCAGGATCGCCGGCGTCAACTGGTGGTAGATGCCGTGGATATGGATGATGTCGGGGCGGAAGGCGTCGAGGAGGGCGGCGAATTTGCGCTTCGCTTCACCCGAATGCAGGAAACGTGCGGCCGCCCCGAGCCGAGCGGCGGCGCTTGCATTCTTCGGCTCGAAATAGGCGGGAAAATATTCTTCGAACGCCGATGGATCGTTCTGCGGATGCTCCATCGCGAACTCGGCGCATTCCCACCCCTTCTCGCGGAAGAGCGTCAGATGATCGAGATGCACGGCCTCCGCGCCGCCCATCCGGTAATGCAACCGATGTACACCGAGAAGCCGCATGAGGGTCCTTCACATCCTTGCAGGGTCTAACGGCCGCGGGGCGGCGCAGAGACTACCGGATCATGTCGCCATCTCCACGCGGTCTTGAATAGGCGCGAGCCAGATACGTTTCGATTAACGTCGGCTGTGACGCTGGCTTGCCGAACGAGGCACGCAGCGCGCCGTGAGCCATTCGCCGGGCTCGACCGCAAAATTCAGGGCGCCGCGGGCGCGGCCGATCTCGCGATCCAGGCGGCGAGGAGAGCGCGCAGCTCGCGCCGATAGAGGAGGGCGATCACGACCGCATAGGCAAGGCCGCCGGCCGCGACCTCGGCGATCAGCCCCAGCCGCGTTGCGGCCCAAGGCAGCCCTTCGAGCAAGCCCGCCATGCACAGGGTCGCGAGAGCGATGCGGCCGAAATGCGCCCAGGGGACCGGCAGGCGGAAGCGGCCGACCGCCAAGATGAAGATGATGACGGCGGCGAGCGCATGGCCCGCGAGGCAGCCGAGACAGGCGCCGACCAGGCCCTTCACCAGCAGCCCGATGATGCATAGCGGCACGACGAGCACCGCCTCGATGGCGCAAACCATGAGCGCGATGTCCGAGCGCTCGCAGAGCAGGAAAGTCTGGTCCGCATAGTGCATGCGCAGGTTGCGGATCGCCCCCGACAGCACCGCGATGGGCAGGATCGCGATGGTGATGCTCTGGAACTCCGGGCCGATGAGGAGCTCCACCGCCGTGCGGTTGACGATCAGCAAGCCGACGGCGATCGGCGCCAGCACACCGAGCAGCAAGGCGCCCGCCTGCGCCAGCTGCGCCAGGGCGGCTCCGCGCGAATGGGTGACGGCGCGCCTCACTGCGAGCGGGTAGGCCGCGGCCGTCACCAGCATGGCCGCCACGACCGCGGCGCGCTGGCCGAGATTCCAGCCGACCGATATGAGGCCCACATCGGCTGCGCCGTTGAAGACGTCGACCACCACGCGTAGCCCGTTGACGCTCGCCCAGGAAATGACGCCCGCGCCGAGCAGCGGCGCGCCGTAGCGGATGGCGATCGAGAGGATGCCGCGGTCGAGTCCGAGCACGGCGCCGAGACCGAGCATGCGCCACAAGACCGGCAAGGTGAGTGTCTGGGCGATTGCGAAGCCGGCCAGCACCGCCGTCGCGCTCGCATGACCTTCGAGCACCACCGCAAAACCGATGAGGCAGCCGATGACCGGCCCAGAGGTCTGCGCCAAGGTGTAGGCGGCGATCCGCCCCGAGGCACGGGCGCGCTCGCCGAGATAGGTCGCGATCGAGCGCGTCACGGTGAACAGGACGGTCGCGCCGACGAGAGCGAGATCGAGCCTCGCATCGCTGAAGGCAAGCGCGATCGAGGCGACCAGCGTCTGCAGCAGCACGCTGCCCAGGAGCACGCTGTTCTCGGTCGGCTGGAAGCGGGCGGTCGAACCCTCTTCCTGATGCGCCGCATAATAACGGGTCGTGTATTGCGACCACCAGGACAGGCAGAGGCTGAAGACCAGCTCCTGGGCCGCGATGATGAGCGCCAATACGCCATATTCCGAGGGCGAGAGCCAATGCGTCCAGACGACCGCGGCCAGCAACTGGAAGGCCGGCCCGAGCAGTTGGGCCGGCAAATAGAGCAGCGTGTGATAGAGCAGCATTGCGCGATCTAGAGCGGAGACGTCGCCGCTGCGTGCCCGGCCCGAGGCAGCGCGCGAGGCCAGGCGAACGCTGCTCGCTCCGTCTCGGGCAGGCGCAACAAGATCATCGTGGTGATCACCAGAGCCCCGAGCGCCAGCGTCTTGTCGCCGATCGAGAGCGATCCCGAGACGACGATCAGGAAATAGGTGATGACCCAGCCCACGCCCTGGCGCGCCTGCTGCGACAACTCGAAGAGGAAAGCGCCGAAACCCAGGAAGAACAAGAGGCTCGGCACCGCTCCATAAGTCAGGAGGAAGCTCACCCAGAAGCTTTCGATGCCGTATTCGGTCCCTTCCGTCCACATGAGCGAACGCAGCAATTCCTGGTCGGGCCCGAACAGGAGCTGGAACCAGCTGAAATGGGGGAAGAGGTCGAACATGACGACGCGCGCCTGCGCGCTGCCTTGATCATTGACGAAGCGGTCGAGGAGCAGGTCGAAGAAGCCTGCCGCATAGGCGCCGGCCACGGCCACGAGCATCACCGGCAGCAAGACCAGATAGACTGAGGCGCTCGACGCCCGGAAGCGCTGCCCCGCGAGGACGAGCGCGAGCTGGCGCAAGGCAAGAAGCAGGAGCAGGGACAGCATCGTCACAGTCGCGAGGCGCCCGCCGAACGAGAACATGGCGACGGTTTGCAGCAACATCGCCGGAAACCTGCCCCAGAAGGGCAGATCCCGCCCGCCGCCGACGGCCAGGATAATGGCGTAGAGGCCCGTGAACATGGCGTTGCCGAGCGGGTGGCCGAAAAGGGCGGAGGAACGGTGCTCGAGGGCCGACATGTCGACGCCGAGCACGACGATCGGCGTCAGCCGCCATCCGCTGGCCATCTCGGCAAGGCCGAGCATGGCATTGACCGCAAAGATGAAGTGGAGCAGCCGGGCGAGCCGCCGGGCGCTCGTCTCGTCGATGCCATCCAGCAGGATCAACGCCAGAATCGGGAAGACGAAGGTGTCGACGAGCAACGACAAGGGCACACGCAGATTGACGGCCACATAGGCGATCAGGCTCCCCGCGATCCAAAGAAAGACCGTGGCGCCGCGATGGCGTGAAGCGGCGGCGACCAGGAAGCGTGTCGGGTGCTTGTGCAGAGCGAGCCTGGCCAGGAGCGAAGCGGCCACAAGATAGGTGGCCGGATGTATCTTCGCCAGCAGGAAGCCGCCCGGATCGCCGTAATTGATGCCGAGCTGCGCCAGGGCCAGCGCCGAGAGCGTGAAGGCGAAGGCGATCGTGGCCAGCGTCAAGCCGAAAAGCATGAGCGGGGCTCGCGCCGCCTCATCTCCTCGCATCTGCGCTACGCCAAGGCGCATCATCGCCGCCACCTGCTCTCCTCATATCCGTCGGTGTTGCTCATATGGGCTTGCGCCGCCCGGGCGGCCCCGCTCATGAGCAGCAGTCTATCGCATCATATTGCCGCAAAAGGCGAACGAAGCCGCTGACATGCCGGAAGAACGAGACCGTGGCCGATCGTCCGCAGCCACCATGGGATCATAGCCATTCAAAGCTTAAGCTTCTTGAATATCGGTTCCGGGATCAGCCCGATAACGGTCATGATGGCGCGCCACCTTCCCTTGACGTAGATCGCGTTACGCCGACGGGCGGCGGCACGGAAGATGGCTTCCGCGACCTCTTGCGGCGTCGCCGTCAGCGGCGGCGGCAGCTTCAGCCCTTCGGTCATCCTGGTCCTGACGAAGCCCGGCTTCACGGTCAGGACATGGATGCCTGCCCCGGCCAACCGGTTTCGCAGGCCCGAAAGAAAGGCGCCGAATCCGGCCTTGGCAGCGCCATAGACATAGTTCGAGGCTCGACCCCGGTCGCCGGCGACGGAACCGACTCCGATGATGGTCCCGGATCCCCGGGCCACAAATCGCTCCGCGAACAGGCCGAGCAGAAGCGCCGGACCTTCGAAATTGCTGCGCATGATCTCGGCCGCATGCTCGATGTCGGATTGCGCCCGCTTCTGGTCTCCGAGTTGGCCGACGACGCACAGGACCGTGTCGGGAAGCTCGGGCAAAGCGTCGGCGAAAGCCGTGAAGGCGCCGGCATCGAGAATGTCGAGCGGATAGGTCGTCACTTCGGCAGCGCTGCGCGCCGTGATGTCGTCGGCCTCTCGACGCAGCCCGGCGGGGTCACGTCCGGCGAGCCGAACCCGCCAGCCATCCTGCGCATAGCGCAAGGCGGTGGCGCGCCCGATATCCGAGGTGCCGCCAAGAATGAGAATGGTTTTGCCTGCTGCGCTCATGACGAATGTCTCTCAGATGCCGAGACGCTCGGACAGGTGGGATCGAATATTGGAGGATCGGGCCGCACCTTGCCGGACCGCCTGGAACTCGGCGAGCGCAGGATATCCGGCCTCGAAGGTTCGTCTCGATTGGCGCGCATCCTTGGCGAGATAGACGCGCCCGCCAGCTTCGGTGACCAGCCGGTCGATCTCGTCCAGAAAGGCGAAGAGGCCGGGGCGGACCGGAAAGTCGAGAGCGAGCGTGAAGCCCGGCATCGGGAAGGACATCAGCCCGGAGCCTGCGCCGAGCTTCTTGAGCACTGCGAGAAAGGAACCTTCGCGGCGCTGAGCGATGCGCCCGATAATCTCGGCGAGCGTGCGGGCGGCCTGCGTTGTCGGTATGACGCATTGATGCTGCACGAAACCCCGGCGGCCATAGATGCGGTTCCATTCGAGCAAGCCGTCGAGCGGAAAAAAATAGGGGTCACAGGGGATGATCTCGGTTCGGCCCGCGCGGGCCGCACCGCGTCGAAAATAGATCTCGTTGAAAGCCGCGACGCTCAAGGAATTCAAGGTGAAGCCCGGCAGATCGAAAGGCACGGCGAGCCGTCGGCCGCGAGCTTTCGGAAACGGCGCTCGGTTCGCAGCCGCCGTCAGATCGGCGGCCGTGGCGTGCTCGCCGAGATAGATGAGCGATCGGCCAAGCGCCGCGCCTCTGGCCAGGCAATCGATCCAGGCGACCGAATAGGTCGATGCGTCTTCGCTCTCCAATATCCGCATCGCCGCCTCGAGATTATCGGCAATGAGGGTTCGCTGCCGGATCCAGGCGGTCTCGACGCAGCGCAGGCGAAAGCTCGCCTCGAGGATGGTGCCGGTCAGCCCCATGCCGCCGACCGTCGCGGCGAAGAGCTCGGGGTTTTCCCTGGCTGAGCAGGTCACGACCTCGCCATTGCCCAAAGCGAGACTCAGCGTCTCGACATGCGTGCCGAAACCGCCGTCCTTGTGATGGTTCTTGCCGTGCACATCCGCGGCAATCATGCCGCCGACGCTCACGAATTTGGTGCCTGGAACGACGGGAGGGAAAAAGCCGCGGGGCAGGAGGGCGGCGATGATGTCGCTGAGACTGACACCTGATTCGACCGTCAAGCGTCCGGTCGCAGCGTCGAAGCTGCGCATGCGGTCGAGATGCCCGGTCGAGACAGTGTTGCGCAGGCCGATCGCGGCATCGCCATAGGCGCGGCCATTGCCGCGCGCCACATGGTCGTCGAGCTTCGGCAACAGGGCGCGCAGTTGCTCAGGCGACGAGGGCGAATGCAGCTCGGTCGCAACGACAGGGTAGCGCCCCCATCCGGAGAGCTCGATCATGCCGGCCGCGCCTTGAAGACGTATTTCCGGTCGAGCAGATATTTCAGGACGTTGCCGATCGCGAGCCCGATGGCGGCGCCGGCGTATTTCGCTTCATCGGTTCCCCCGATGTGCAAGAAGGCGAGCTCCACGCCCCAGAAGAGCAAGGTGGTGCCGACGCCGAACAGGCCGTAGACGATGATCTTGCGCAACTCGCTCGCCCGCCCGTCATATTCGTCGAAGAAGATCCAGCGCCTGTCGAGCAGGTATTTGACCAGGAAGCCCGTGGCGGTGCCGCACAGGATCGAGAGCTGGAGGGGGTAGATGGGCGCGACACGTATGGACAAAGCTTGGGTCACGAGGTTCGCAAGCCCTGACACGAACGCGAACGCCACATAGCGCCGAAAGATCGCATAGCCGGAAATCGGGTAGCGCGAAGCGATGCTGCCGGATGGGTCGACCATGGCGCTTAGATCGCGGCGAGCAGGATGAGGCCGACCATGCCGACGCAGACGCGGCTGCGCCAATCCTTCAAGGCGAAGACGATCGGGTCGTCGTCCATCATGCGCCGGTGAGCCAGCATCAACGCCCGGCCGATCCAGTACATCAGGATCGGGCAGATCAGCCAGAGCAGGAGCGGGTGGCGATAGAGACGGTGCACCGTGTCGGAGGAGATATAGAGCGCGAAGACGGTGACCGCGTTGAAGCCCGCAGCGGCTGCGAGGGTCGCCACGATAGGCAGGTCGCCGATCTTGTAGTTGCGGTTCGACGGATCAGGCAGATCGCCGTCGAGGCGTACCGACAATTCAGTATATCTCTTGATCAGCGCCAGCGCCGTGAAGATGAACATGGAAAAGCCGAGCAGCCACTCCGACATCGGCACGTCGACGGCGGCCGCGCCCCCGATGACCCTGATGGTGTAGAGCATCGCCAGGACGATGACGTCGACGAGCATCTTGCGCTTGAGCGCAAATGTGTAGGCGCTCGTCAGGGCGAAATAGGCGACGAGAACGCCGAGAAACATAGGCGATACCGTCGCGCCGATGATCACGGCGCTGCAGAGCAGCAGGCAGGCCGCGACGATGCCCTCGAAAGGCGGGATGGTGCCGGCCGCGAGCGGGCGGTTCTTCTTCGTCGGGTGGCAGCGATCGGCCGCGAGATCGACGAGATCGTTGAGGATGTAGACGCCCGAGGCGCAGAGCGAGAAGGCGATGAAGGCCGTGAGCGCGATCAGGAAGGAGGCTGCCTGGAATTTCTGCGCGGTCAGCAGCGGAATGAATATCAGGGCGTTCTTCGCATATTGGTGGACGCGGATCAGCTTCAGCCAATCGGTCAGCGAGGCCCGCTCGGAGGGCAGAAACTCGGCCTGCGGCGCCATGTGGCTCAGCCGCCGGCGCGTGCCGGGCGCAACCCTGATGCCGATCGGGGTCGCCGCCGCCGCCCAGACCGGGAGATCGGCCTCGTCATTGCCGATATAGTCGAAGCCATGCTGGCCGAAGGCCTCGACCAGGCGTGCCGCCTTGGCGGGGCCGGACAGATTGCGGGTCATGTCCGAAGCGAACCAGCCCGAGAACAGCCCGAGATGAGCGGCGATCGCCGCCACATAACGCTCATGGCTGGCCGAAGCGAGGTAGGCCTTTCGGCCTTGCGAGATCGCCGCGCGGATGCGGGCCAGCACGGCTTCGTCGTAAGGCAGCTCGGAGGGGTCGATCTCGGTGCGATCGGCGATGGCCGCCTTCAGCTGCGCCTTGCCGCGCAGGAGCGGCCGCAAGAGGGCGGCGGGCGCCAGCCAGTCATCGCCGAAGCTCTGGAAAAAGGATTCGACGAGCAGATCGCTACGGATCAGCGTGCCGTCGAGATCGACGACCAGGGGAATGGCGGCAGCGACTTGATCCTCGATCATGGGAGCAGAGCTTAGCATCCTGGGGTATCCAAAATGTATCTGCGGCTGGGCGTAGGCAGCGGGCGGTCCCGACCATGGTGCCGCTGACGTTCATATGGGTCCGATTCAGCCGCCGGCTTCGCAACCCGAGAGGCGCCAGAGATAGAGATAATTATCCCCTTCATCCTCGGCGCTGTTGTCGTATTTCGAAAGATCGGAGACGCGACCGACTTCGTCCGAACGCCGGAATGTCAGGACCGGCCCGGCAAAATGGGTGAGCGGATGCCGCAGAATGGTGAGGCTCACCTTGTCGTATTGGCCGAGATCGCGCTGGTAGGACAGGACGTAGCGCACGCCGCGGCGGCAGAGCAAAGGCCGGATATCGGCATGCTGTTGGATGAGGTCGAAATAGGCCTTGTCGTTGACCAGCCCCTCGAGCTGCGTCACCGGCCCCGCATAATGGGAAGCAAATGAGCCCGCTCGGTCTCCCATGGCGACGCGCGCGCCATGCAGCGCAGGGCCGAACTTGGCGACGGCTTCGAGATTGACGGCTTCGAAGGAATTGTCGGCTTTGGCCAAGCCCTGGCGCAGCTGCAGCCCGACGAAGAGGAGGGCGAGTGCGATGGTCGCGATCAGCTCGCGGCGCGGATGCAAGTCGATCGGCGCCGCAAGCAGGGCATCATCGATCGCATGGAACAGCGCGGTGAGTGCGATGATCGAGGGGAAGGCATACCATGGCCACACGACCCATGAGGAGAACGCAACGAGCTTGACGGCGAACAGGACGAAGCCGGCCAGGAAGCCAAGGCAGAGCGGGCGGGATTTCCATCCCGGTCTCGTGAACAGCACCACGAGCGCGCTGAGCACGAAGAGCACGAATGGCCGGCCCAGGAAGGAGTTCAGGAACGAGATGCTTCCCTTGAGCACCCCGACCCCGCGCCAATAGGCGCTCATCTGGTCGAGCAGGGCTTCGTTCCATTGCAATCCGCCGAGCGATTTGATGGCGCCGGATATCGGAAAGGGCACGCCGAACAGCCACAGATTGGCACCCGCATAGACGGCGCCGGCGACCCCGACGAGCGTGACGGGGATCAGCGCCTGCCGAAGGCTGCGTGAGACGAGGAGCAGCGTCGGGATGACGAAGACCGCGGCGTCGAGACGCGCGCCGATGCACAAGATAGTCGCGATCCCGAGCGTGACGCCATGATCGCCGCCCCTGAATTGGGCGACCGCCACGCGCGTGAACAGACCGAGCGAGAAGATCAGGAGCGAGACTTCCATCCCCTTTGCCGTCATCGGCCATAAGAGCACGGTGTAGATCATCGCGAAGGCGATCTTGAACAGCGCGGAGCTCGTGCTGAAGGAGGCGAGGAAGAACCATAGCCCCGCAATGGTCAGGGCGAGCTCGATCAGGATCGTCGCATAGGGCGAGCTGCCGACGAGGTGGTCCTGGGCGACCAGCAGCAACAGCCACAGCGGATGGTAGCCATTGGTGAGCGTCTGACCATCGAAGCTGCTGATCCCCGATTGCGCGATATTGCGGGCAATGACTGTATAGTAATAGGCATCGTCTTCGAGATAGACATCGCCGTTCTGGAAATATTGGATCGCCAGCCGCAGGCAGATGACGGCGCCGAACAGCAGGCATGCAAAGATCGAGGACGACCTCGCATCCAATGCCAGCGATCGATCGTCGCTTTCGACGGCAGTGCTCATCATGGGGCCTTTGGCGCGCGCGACAGATGGCTGTCGGATTGGGCAAGACCGTCTACCGCATTTGCGTCGGCGGCCAAATGCTAAGCTTTCGGTAAGGTTAGCGGGCGTGTTGGTTCCCATGCTATCTTCGGGCCAATGATGGCCGTTCCTGGCGTGCAATCGGGAGGTGACGTCATTCACGAGGTGATGGGTGGAGAAGCGGCCGGCGAAGCTCGCGGAGGCCGGCGGCGGCCCACGCGCCGCGCCTGCCTCGCGGGGCTTGCCGGCCTGGGACTGGCTCCCGCTGCGGCGCAGGGCGCGAGCTTCTGCAGCGACGCGACCGAAGCGTCGGAGCGGCCGTTTTCTTCCGCGGTGGCGCTCGGCGCCATCAGCAGCCGCGTGGCCTGGGGCGTGAAGCTCGAAGCTCCAGGCATTTATGACCAGGCGCTGGTCGATGCGATCGCTGCCGAAAAGCCGCAATTCCTGGTGGTCGGCAGCGGCCTGAAGTTCGGAAACCTTCATCCGCAATCGATGAGCTTCGAAGGGAAGGCGGACGGGAAGATCTTCCACACCTGGTACGAGTGCGACGACATCGTCGCGATCGCCGCGAAGCTCGGCATCCCGGTGCGGGGCGATTGCCTGGCTTGGAACGATTGGCTGCCGGATTGGCTCACCACTATCGCGGGCGCGCGGGCGACCGGCTGGCAGGATATGCTCAAGGGGGGTTACGAAGCCCATTTCCGGAGCGTCTTTTCGCATTTCGACGACCTCTCGGCGAAGGCCGGCCGAAAAGTGATGCGCTGGTGCGGGCTCGTCAACGAGCCCTTCGATCCTTGGGCTGCGAGCGGCGGACGGCCGGGATGGCGCAAGGGCCTGTGGCTCGATGCCTTCGGCCTGGAAGCCGATGGCGTGCCGGGCTATATCGGCCGGGCTTTCGAGCTGGCCGAGCGCTTCGACAGCTCATCGTCCACCGCTCTCTTCGTCAATGAGACGAATTGCGACAATGATCGCTTCGGGCCGATCGTCCGGCCCGCCATGTTGCGCCTCGTCGAGGTGCTGCAGCGCTCCGGCCGGAAGGTGGATGCGGTCGGCCTCGAATGCCATCTCATGCCGCAATGGATGAGCGATCCGCATCAGCCGGATTGGCGCCCCTTCGTCGCCTTCCTGAAGGATCTTTCGGCGCGGGGTGTCGAGATCTATCTCACCGAGCTCGACGTCAACGACTGCTCCATGCGCGAGACCGCGCAACGCGACAGGCTGGTCGCCGATTATATGCGCTCCTTCGTTGCGGCGGCGCTGCAGGTGCCGGCCGTCACCATGGTCTCGAATTGGGACCTCTCTGACAAATATTCCTGGCTGCGGGAAAACGGCTCGCCTTCGGCCGTCTATCCTTCGCTCGGCCGTTGGGCCAACTGCGTCAGCGAGCCTCCGTGCCCGCGACCGACGATCTATGATCAGGCCATGCGTCCGAAGGCGGCAAGGCGCGGTCTCGCGGAGGCCCTCTCCCGCGCGCCCTGACGTCCCTGTCGTGGAATGACGCTCTGACCTCACCGCATCCCGGCCACCGACCGGGCTTGTTATGCAACCCGGAACGCCCCTGACATTCTCCTGACACCACGCTGGCAGGAGCGCTATTGTAAAGTCGCCTCGACATAAGGGGACAGCACATGAGCGAGACGGACATCGACCGCCTCTTCGAACGGCTCTGGAGCGGCGAAGCCGCGATGGAGGAATGGAGCGCAGCGATTGCCGATGGCTCGGCCAACGCAATTTCAGACGACATGATCGTCGTCTCGACCAGCTACCTCTTCGGGAACGTCACCGCGATTCGGACGGGTGACGGGTTGGTTCTGGTGGACACCGGCAGCCGAGAGAGCGCGAAGGACACGCTCGGTGTGATCCGCCGCTGGGACAAGAGCCCGATCAACACCGTCATCTACACGCACGGCCACATCGATCACACTTGGGGCGCTCGGCTTTTGGACGAGGAGGCAGATGCAAATGGTGTTGCGCGCCCGCGAATTGTTGCGCACCGGAACGTCCTGGATCGTTTCCGGCGCTATGACCAGTCGCAGGACCTCAACAGTCTCATCATGGGGCGGCAGTTCAACACGCCCGGTTACGTTTTTCCCGGAGAGCATCGACGCCCGGACGCAGTCTACGACGAGGAACATAGCCTTACTGTCGGCGGGCTCCGCCTCGATCTGGCTCATGGACGCGGAGAAACCGACGACGCGACTTATGTCTTTCTTCCCCGGAAGCAGATTTTGATCAGCGGCGACTTCGTCATCTGGGTGTTCCCGAATGCCGGCAACCCTCGCAAGGTCCAGCGGTTCGCGCCGGACTGGGCTTCGGCGCTCCGGCGGATGCAGGCACTCGGTCCCCGACTATTGGTGCCAGGCCACGGGCCCGTGATTTCTGGTGCCGCGCGCGTGGCTCGGATGCTGGATGACGGGGCTAGCGCGTTGGAAAGCCTGGTCAAGCAGGCGCTCGAACTCATGAGCAAGGGGCACACCCTGAATTCGGTCCTCCAACAAGTCCATGCGCCCCAAGAACTCCTCGCCAAACCCTATCTGCTGCCGAAATACGACGATCCCGCGTTTGTCGTGCGAAGCATCTGGCACCAGTACGCAGGCTGGTTTGACGGGAATCCGGCCCATCTGAAGCCCGCTGCCGAGCGTGAACTGGGCGAGGAGATCGCCATGCTTGCCGGCGGTGTCGGAGCGTTGACGCGGCGCGCGGAAGCACTTGCCAGAACGGGCCGGACGCAGCTCGCCGCCCATGTGATCGAATTCGCCGCAGCAGCCTCGCCGGACAATAAGGAGGTTCATCGCGTGCGAGCGGAAATCTATGCCGATTGTGTGGAAGCGGAGACCTCCTTGATCGGGAAGGCGATCCTGTCAGTCTCAGAACGCGAGTCGGAAGAGCGTTTGAAGTCGTAAGGACGGCTTGGAATCCGCATGCGCCGCGCTGATCGTCTTTTCGAAATCATACAGATATTGCGCCGGAAGAAGGCGACGAGAGCGGTCGATCTTGCCGCTCTCTTGGAGGTTTCCGAACGCACGATTTACCGAGACATCAGCGACATGGTTTCGAGAGGCGTCCCCATCGACGGAGAGGCGGGCGTTGGATACATCTTGCGGCCGGGCTTTGATTTGCCTCCACTCATGTTCAATGAGAACGAGATCGAAGCGTTGCTGTTGGGAGCGCGCATCGTGCAATCATGGGCCGATCCCGAACTCGCCGCAGCGGCGGCCACCGTGATGGACAAGGTCGGAGCCGTATCTCCGGACTCGTTACGTCGACAGCTCGATTTGGTGAGGCTGTGGGCACCGGCCGATCACGCCCGTGATACCATCAAAATCGATCAGGCGGCCCTGCGCCACGCCATCCGCGACCAACGCAAGATACGGTTCACATATCAGGACATCGATGGCCAATCGACCGAGCGTGTAGTCCGTCCTTTGATCATGGCGTTTTATGGCCCCGTCTGGTTGCTCGCTGCCTGGTGCGAACTCCGCGAGGGATTTCGCGTTTTCCGGATCGACCGAATGTCCGCTTTCGCGCCACTAGAAGCGAAATTCGACGCGGCACCGGGTCAGACGGCGCAGGATTTTTTGAAGCAGGATGCCTCCCGCAAAATGGGCCCAGGTCGGATCCCCGATGGCGAATAGCAACTCCGGCGCCGCATAGAGGCTAAGCGGTGCAATATTCTTGATTTTTGCACCGCGTTGAACGTCCGCAACGGGTCGGACGCCGAGATTCAAAATCCCCGACCGAGAACCGCGATCATCTTGTTTCGAGCCGGGCCTTCCGCCTCACGCATTCGCGGTTGCCGGCCGGCGCGGCGCCGCACTGCTGTGGAGGTCCCCTGGTCCGGCGACCAGCCTGACATGGGCGAAGGCCGGGGAGGCGAGGGGCTTTGCCGGGCTCTGCAGCGCCGGCCCGATGATCAACGTCGCATCGATCGGTAGGTCCGGACCAAGCGCTGGTCCGCGCGTGCCGGCCTGCGTATCGATGATCAGCACGTCCGTCAGCGCCTTGGGCCCCGAAAAGCTCGGCATGCGGGCATCTGCGCGCCCCGGCTCGGCGCGGCCCAGCGCCAGCGAGGCGAGGAAGATGCCGGCGCGCCAGGAACCGTCGAGCGCGAAGACGGGCCGCATGGCGTCGGCAAGGCGGATGGTGCCCTCGGGCGCGTCGGTGCCCATGGCCTGGGTGAGGCTGGCATTGCGGCGGTCGGCGTCGAGTATCAGAACGCGCTCCCCGGTATCGGTGAAGGCGCGTGCCAGATTGGTGGCCAGCGTCGACTTTCCGCAGCCGCGCATCTCCGAGACGATCGCCACCACCAGCAGCCTTGCGTCCGTGCCGGCGGTGAGGGCCCGGCGCAGCTCACGCATGACCCTCGCGAATTCCGAGCTCGGATGCAGCTCGACCTCGCGCGCATGCGGAAGCAGTGCTTGCGGGTTGTCGCGGGCGACGCGCAGCCTGGTCGTCAGCGAAGCCTCCGCGTCCGCGGCGGTTGCGAGAGCCGGGATGTCGAAGCGATCCGGCGGCGGCGGGGCAGAAGAGGCGAAGCTGCGCGAAGCTGCGTCTGCCTCCTTGGACGGCACCTCCTTGGATGGTACTTGGGAGGATTCTCGCGGCCGTACTGGCGCCGGGCGCTCACCCGCATCTCCTAATGCCGGGGCGGCTCGAGGCACAGGCTCGCGGTCTTGCCGAGCCGTTTGCTCGCTCGCCGACACCGAAGGCGAGGTGACGACCTGCTTCAGGACCAGGGGGGCAGCTGGCGGGCTCGCAGCCGCGGCCGGCGTGATATCCGTCGCAACCGGCGTCGCAAATTCGGCTTGCGACACGGAGGCTGCTCGCGTCTCCTCCTTCGCCGCAAGGACCTCTGCGGCTTCGGCCTTGGCCGCAAGACCAGAGGAGGTCTCGGCGACCGCCGAGGCCGCTGTTCCCGCTGCTGGGCCGCCGCGCGGCGTCTCTTGTCCCGATTGCGGGGATGCGGGGTAGACGCTGCGCGACCTCCCGAACAGGGCAAGACCAAGGCCGAGGCCGAGGCCCGCGGCGAGCGCGATCGACAGCACGGCGAGGCGCTTCGGGCTCTCGGGTCGCGTCGGGACGACCGCGGCCGAGAAGACGCGCGCGGTCGGCGTGTCGAGCTGGTCCGAGGCGACGAAGCCGCTCGCCTTGAGGAAGCGATCATAGATGGCGTGGCTGACCTCGACGTCGCGCTGCAGCTCCCGCATCTTCACCATCGCCTCGTTGATACCGGAGGTCTTGGTGCGCGTTTCGACCAAGCGCTTCTGCAGGGCGGCCTCATTGGCCAGCGCAATGTCGTAGTCGTTGCGCGCCCCGTCGGCGATGCGGGTCAGTTCCATCTGCAGGAGGGCGCGAGCCTCCCGCAGCTGGTTCTCGGATTCGAGAAGGGCCGGATGGCGCGGTCCGAGCGTCGTGCGCAGATTGGCCTGCTGGCGGATGATGTCGGCGATCTGCGTCTTGATGCGCTCGACCGCGGTCGAGCGCATCGCCTCCGGCACGGCAGCGGGATCGCGCCCTGCCGCCAGGCTCGAGCGCAATTGGTCGAGCCTCGCCTTGGCGTCGACGACCCTGAGATGGGCTTGCGTCAGGTCGCGCTCGGAATCGGTGAGCTGCTGGGCGGAGAGCGGCTTGCCATCACTGTCGAAGATGTTGTGCTGGGTTTTGTACTGTTCGACGCGTGTCTCGGCCGCCTCGATCTGCGACTTCAGGCTGGCGAGCCGCGTCCGAATCTCGTCGGATTGCTGGCGCGCGATGGCGACGCGGGCCGCCGTCTGGTCGTCGATGAAGGCTTGAGCGAGCGCATCGGTCAGGTGGGCGCTCTTCTTCGGATCGCGAGCATAGACGCCGAGATCGATCACGAAGGTCCGCTCGGAGCGTCGCGTGAACACGTGCTCGCGCAACGTGCCGATGGCGGAGGTCATAGGGTCGTCGCTCGAGGGTGGCGCGCGCCCCAAGAGGGTGAGGAGCCGGCTGAGGATACCAGGCGGCTGCGGGCCGAATTCAGGGTCGGAAATCAAGTTTTCGTGATCGACCACCCGTCGCAGCACGTTATCGGCAACGACCAGCTTCAACTCGTTCTCGACGACGCTGGTATCCGGCGCGCCGCGTGAAAAGCCCGTATCGGCGGTCAGGCTGCCATTGGCCTGGGGGTCGATCAGCAGCGACGCCAGCGCGAGATATTGTGGCGAAGAGACGAAGAGATATCCGGCCGCGAGCAGAAGCGCTGCGACAACGCAGGCCACGATCAGGCGCCAGCGCTCGGCCAGATGCGCGGAAAGCTCACGCAAATCCGTGGTGCCGGCCAGAGCCGGATTGGCCTCAGATCTTGGGGCCTCTGCGGCAGGCCGCGGTGGAACGGGAATCGACATGCGTATCGGCCAGGCTCCAATCGAGTCGCGCGTGGCGCCCGCCGCATGCGACCGGCCAGACCATATCATGGTGGCACGGAAGTTGCTTGCGGGCGCCCTCGCGCAAGCGTGAGCCAGTGTCTGGCCGACGCCGTGGCCGCATCCTGGCACGCATGAGTTGAATATTCGTTCACGCCTGGTTAAGCACATCTATAGCTTTTTCCGCATTTCCGGCGTCCTGACGGCTGGCTGAGGACTGGATGGCGGCCGGCTTCAGGGCTGCGCGTTGCGGCGATTGCGTGACGGCAAGCTGAAGACTGCGTGTTGTTGCGGCTGGCTGCGTACTGCCTCGCCCTCTCCCGATTCGCTGATGGCATCTGCGGCGCGCCTTTTGCCACTTCCATGGCAGGCGAGCCCGGAAACGCTGATTCCGTGCGAAGCCGGAACACTGAATGTGTCAAATAGGATCGCGTGTCCCGTGTATATCGATCGTCACATGCTCGCTGACACAGCGGCCACGTCGCCCTCGCCGCGCGCATTGCGCGGTCTGTCACGGCAAGAACGGCCATTCCTCGTCTGGCTGTTCGGGCGCAGAAGCTTCCTGCCGCACGGCCAGGCGGGCCTGTTGCGCTCGCTGTTGTCGTTTGGCGCCTGCCTGACCGAGATGGGGGCCATCCTCGCCTCCTCGATCGTGGTCGGCCTCGCCTATCACGTCGTCTTCTATGGAGAGGCCGGAGTCGTCGGCAATTACACCGAGGCCGGGCTGGTGATCGGCTTGCTGTTCGCGGCGCCGAACGCTTCCCGCTCCACCTATTCGATCGAGAGCCTCCTTTCCTTTCCGAGCGGATTGCGGCGCGCCTTCACCTTGTGGAATGTCGCCTTTTGCGCAGCTCTCGGTCTCGGCTTCATGGTCAAGGCCACCGCCGATTTCTCCCGCGGGGCGGTCCTGCTCTTCTATGTCTGCGGCTTCGGCTCGATCGTGCTGGCGCGCCTCCTGCTCGTCGGCGTGGCGCGCGAGATCGCCGAACGGGGTGTGGCGGCCTTGAGGCAAGTCTTCCTGGTCGGCCGCGAGGCGGATGTCGAAACCTTTCGTAGCCGTTGCGAGAGCACGACCTGCGGCCTGCGCATCGTGGGGGCGTCGCTCCTGCGCGATGACGGGGCGAAGGGCGATCGCTCGCGTCGCGAGGAAGAGCTTGCCGAGGATATCCGGCTCGCGGTCAGCGTCGCGCGTTTCCGGCGCCCAGAGGATGTCTTCATTATGCTGCCCTGGTCGGACAAGGAGACGATCGAGCGTTGCATCGAGGCCTTCCTGACCGTGCCGGCCTCCATCCATCTCGACCCGGAGAAGATCCTCAGCCGCTTCGAGGATCTGAAGATCTCCAGGCTCGGCCCGGTGCTCGGGCTCAATCTGGTGCGCGAGCCGCTTTCGGTACTGGAAGTGCTGGTGAAGCGCCTCTTCGACCTCGTGGTCTCGACGGTCGCGCTCATTCTGCTCGCGCCGATCTTTCTGATGATCGCGATCCTGATCAAGCTCGATACGCCGGGTCCGGTGTTCTTCGTGCAGCGCCGCTACGGCTTCAATCAGGAGCCTTTTCCGATCTTCAAGTTCCGCAGCATGACCATCGGCGCCTCGGAGGGCGAGTTCCAGCAGGCCACCAAGAACGATGCGCGCATCACCGCCATCGGCCGTTTCCTGCGGCGCTGGAACTTCGACGAGTTGCCGCAGCTCCTGAACGTCTTCCTGGGCGAAATGTCGCTCGTCGGCCCGCGTCCGCACGCCGTGCCCCATGACCATGCCTTCCAGGATCGGGTCGCGCTCTATGCGCGCCGCCACAACGTGAAGCCCGGCATCACGGGCTGGGCGCAAGTCAACGGGTTGCGCGGGGAGACCGCGACCGACGAGACGATGCGCGCTCGCGTCGAGCACGACCTCCACTACATCGACAATTGGTCCTTCGGGTTCGATCTGCGGATCATCCTGATGACCGTGCTGTCGGGAAAAGCCTATCGCAACGCCTATTGACGCGGCTTCAGCAAAGACGCGCCGTTGCCTTTAGTCTTTGCCATCGCACCACTTATTTCGAAGAGCTGAAGATCACTTTTCGAAACTGTTGCTGAGCCGGATTCTTTCTTAGGAAGGACTGCCATGCCGACGACCAGCCTGCCCCCGGAAGCAAAGCCGATCTTCACCGACTGGACCGAGCGCCACGCCGAGCTCTTCGGCAACCAGCCGATCCGGCTCGCCCATGAGCTGCATCGCTCGCCGCTATTCTCACGCCAGGAATTGGCGCGCCTGATCGAGATCTATCCGAAGCAGCATTACAGCTTGGTGCATATGGGCGCGAAGGGCGAGCGGCGCTTCTGGCGCGAGGGCGATATCCAGGGCCTGAGCGGCGAGGAGGTCATCTCCGCCATCGAAGCCGGGCGCATGTGGCTCAATCTGCGCCGCGTCAAGGACGTCGATCCAAGCTATGCCGATCTCGTCGAGGCGATCTTCCAGGAATGGTCGCAGCGCATGCCGGGATTTTCGAGCTTCAACCACAGCGCCGGCATCCTGATCTCCTCACCCAAGGCGCAGGTCTATTATCATGCCGACTTGCCGGGTCAGGCCTTGTGGCAGATCATCGGCAGCAAGCGCGTCTATGTCTATCCGCCGACCGCGCCCTTCCTCACTCCCAAGCACCTCGAAGGCATCGCCCTGTTCGGCGTCGAGGTCGATATGCCCTATGAGGAGTGGTACGACGACCACGCCGTGGTGCTCGAGCTCGAGCCCGGCCAGATGCTGCACTGGCCGCTCAACGCGCCGCACCGGGTCGAGAACCATGACTGCCTGAACGTGTCGATGACGCTCGAATACTGGTCGGAGGATATCAGGCGTTCGCATATCGTCACCATGGGCAATGCCATTTTGCGCAATCGCCTCGGGGTGACGCCAAAGAGCCGCGCCACCAGCGGTCCGAGCTTCTACGCCAAGGCGATCCTGCAACGGGCGCTGCGCGACACGAGCTGGGTGAAGAAGGAGCGCAGTGCCCGCCGGCCGGTCGATTTCAAGCTCGACCGCACGAGGTTGGGCGCGATCCTCGACATCGAGGCGACAGGCTCGGCAGGCTGAGGCTCGAACCGGCGTCGCGACGGGTCCGCGGCGCAGGGCTCGAACGGCCTCCAAGATTACTTCCTTGAAGATCATCCGGCTTGAAGATCATCCGGCTCGAATCCGGGAGACAAGCCGCTCGCGAGAGGCATGCGCTTGCCCGGGGCGCGGAAAATTGGATGTTGTTCTTATATCGGTGTTGCAAGAGAATCGTTTCGGAGAGGACAAGCACCACATGCTGACCGCCGCTGGCGTAGAGTACGATGTTCGAGGATGGGGTCAGGAGGTTCGCACCGACGAATATTCCGTCGCGGTGGCAAAGAGCTTCGCGGATGCGGAGAGGACGCTTGGCATGGCGGGGTCGCTCGCTGCGGCTTCGCCCTTCCAGCACCGCACCTGGCTTGGGACCTGGTTCGAGACGGCGGGCCGCCACCCTCACGTGGTTCCTCTCGTGGCCAGCATTCGTGACGAGGCGCGCGGCCAGCTCGCCATGGTGTTGCCCCTGATCGAGCTGCGCCAGAACGGGCGCATTCTGATCGAGTTCGCCGATCTCGGGGTGACCGATTACAACGCGCCGCTTCTCGGTCCGGCGGCGCCCCATTGCGTCGCAGGCGCGCGCAAGCTGTGGGCGGCGCTCAAGCGCCATCTGCCCAAGGCCGATGCGATCCGGTTGACCAAGATGCCGGGCGTGATCGCCGGACGCCCCAATCCGCTCGCGCTTCTGTCGGCAAGCCAGCCCTCGAGCCTGCATGGCAATGTGCTGAAACTCGCCTCCTATGACGAGTTCAAGCGCGACCGCGGCCGCACCTACCGCAAGGAGCTCGAACGGAGCTGGCGGGTCTTCGAGCGCCTGGGCGGCACGGAGTTCCGGCGTGTTACCGACGTCGAGAGCGCGCTCGGCGTGCTGCGGCGTATCGAGGAGCAGCAGGAGCGGCGTATCAGGGGGCTCGGCCTGCCCTATATCCTCGACACGCCCGATATCGCCAATTTCTACCGCGAGCTCGTGATCGGCGGCCTCGGCTCGGGCTATACGGTGATGACGGTGCTGCTTGCAGGCGAAGAAGTTGTCGCGGCACTATTGGGCGTGCGCGACAGCGAGGTGTTCTCGATGGTGCGCATCTCCAATGCCGGAGAGGCCTGGAGGTCATGCTCGCCCGGCCGGCTGGTGATCACCCGCACCATCGAGCAATTGAGCGCCGAGGGCTGCGGCTGTTTCGATTTCACCATCGGCGATTACGAGTTCAAGCGCCGGCTGGGCGGCGAGCGCCTGAAGCTGTTCGAGCTGACCCAGGCGAGATCCTGGCGCGGCCTACCGATGGCCGCCGAGGCGAGCCTGAAGGGGCATCTGCGCCGCCATCCCCGCTTGGCGAAGTGGTCGCGACAACTCTTCCAGCGCCGGGCGGCCGGGCCGAGGCTGATGATGGCGCAATCCTGAATTTCTGAGGGCGGCTCCCTTGTCCCGCAACAGGGCGGGAGAAGGTAGGCGCGCGAGTTGCTTGGACGTGGTCGAGGCCTGCCTCAGGCGGGGTTCTCGAGGCTGAAGGCTCCGGCCTGCTCGTCATAGGCGTACACCTCGCCATAGCGGCCCCAGGCGACCACCGCATGCAAGGTTTCGCCGGCGAATTCGGGCGACATGTAATCTTCGAGCTCTTCCTGGAAGCGGGTCGCCGGGGCCTGGTGGCTCGGGCGCTCGTCGAGCACGCGCCTGATATGACCGGCGATCGGCACATAGGTGACGAGATGCTCGGCGAACAGACGCTTGCGCTCATCGACCTCGCCATGGGCGAAGCGCCGCCCGGCCGGGGTGAGGCGAAGATCGCCTTCCTCCAATTCGGCGAAGCGCAAGAGCTGCAAGGTCTCGGCGATGGGAAAGAGATCGTCGATCTCCATCTGCAGGCTCTGGGCGAGATGGGGGAGGTCGGCCTTGCCCTCATAGGGCTTGGCTTCGAGCGTCTCGAGGAGGCCTGCGAGGGTGTTGCTGGAGACGTATTTGAGCGACATGCCGAGGCCGGTGCCGGGGAAGGCGCCCTCACGTGCCGGCTTGCCGACCGGGCGTTTCGTCATGATGCCGTAGATGCGGTCGACGAGCTCGCGGAAGGCCGGCTCCATGCGGCTTCTGGGGCGCGGCAGCTCGACCTTGATCTCCGCTGCGATCCGTCCGGGGTTCGAGGAGAACACCAGGACGCGATCGCACATCAGCACCGCCTCCTCGATATTATGGGTCACCATCAGGATGGACTTGATCGGCATCCGGCCTTCCGTCCATAGATCGATGAGATCGGTGCGCAAGGTCTCGGCGGTGAGCACGTCGAGCGCCGAGAAGGGCTCGTCCATCAGCAGCACTTGCGGGTGCACCACGAGGGCGCGCGCCAACCCGACCCGCTGGCGCATGCCGCCCGAGAGCTCCTTGGGATAAGCGTTCTCGAAACCGTCGAGGCCGATGAGATCGATGGCGGCCAGCGCGCTCTTGCGCCGATCGGCTGCCGGCACGCCGCGCGCCTCGAGCCCGATTTCCACATTCTCCTGCACGGTGAGCCAAGGGAACAAGGCGAAGGACTGGAACACCATCGACACGCCCTCGCAACAGCCGGTGACCGGCGTGCCGGCGAAGGTGACGCTGCCGTCGGTCGGCCTGATGAGACCGGCGATCGAGCGCAGCAGCGTCGACTTGCCCGAGCCCGAGCGCCCGAGGAGCGCAACGATCTCGCCTTCACGCAAGGTCATCTCCACCCCGTCGAGCACCACGAGATCGGGCGTCGAGCCCTTATGGTAGAGATGACGCAACCCCTTCACCTCGATGAGCGGCGCGCGCAGGGCGGTTTGCGGATTCATCAGCATGGAAGACCTCTTCGGGAGAGAAAGGCGCTGAGGCGATGTCCCTCTCCGCGGCCGCGGAGAGGAAGGCGATCAATCGAGGCGCGTGCGTTCGGCAGCAAAGGCATAGAGCCGGCGCCAGACGAGCCGGTTGAAGACGATGACGAAGATGGACATGGCCGCGATGCCGAGAACGACACGCGGGAAATCGCCATCGCTCGTCGCCTGCGCGATATAGGCGCCGATGCCCTTGGCCTTGAGCGTCGTGTCGCCCCATTTGACGATCTCGGCGACGATGCTGGCATTCCAGGCCCCCCCTGACGCGGTCAGCGCCCCGGTCACGTAATAGGGGAAGATACCCGGCAGGATCACCCGGCGCCACCAGTTCCAGGAGCGCAGCCCCAGCACCGAGGCGGCCTCCTTGAGGTCGTTGGGGAAGACGCTGGCCCCGGCAATGACGTTGAAGAGGATATACCATTGCGCTCCCAGCATGATGAGGAGCGTCAGCCAGATATCGGGGTTGAGATCGAAGCGCACGATCACGATCACGGCGATCGGGTAGAGCACATTGGCCGGAAAGGCGGCGAGGAACTGCGCCAGCGGCTGGATGCGCTCGGTCCAGGCTGGGCGCAATCCGATCCAGACCCCGATCGGCACCCAGATCAGCGTCGACAGCGCGATGAGGGCGATGACGCGCAACAAGGTGAGAAAGGACAGGCCGACCGCCGTGACGAGGTCCGAGGGCGTCAGGGTCTCGCTGACATAGTGGTAGATGGTCCAAAATCCCCAGGCGGCCACCGCGAGCACGACGGCAATCCACGCCCAGTCGAGGAGCTTGGCGAGGCTCTTGCGCGGCGCGCTTTTCGCCGCGGGGCCTGCGGCAGCCTTCGTCGAGCCGAGGCTGAGGCGCGGCAGGCGCGCCATCGACACGGCGCCCAGCGCCGCGCTCAACGGCCCGGTCACGGTGTGGACGAGGCGCGTGCGCCTGGCGAGATCGTAGATCCAGGAACTCGGGCGCGCCTGGCTCGCCGTCGTCTCGACCCGGAACTTGTCGGCCCAGGCGACGATCGGGCGGAAGATCAACTGGTCGTAAAGCAGGATCACGACCGCCATGGCGCCGACCGCATACAGGACCGATTGAACATCCGCCTGATCGATCGCGAGCGCGAGATAGGCGCCGATGCCGGGCAATTTGACCGTCGTGTCGCCGACCGAGATCGCCTCAGAGGCGACGATGAAGAACCAGGCGCCCGACATGGACAGCATGGTGTTCCAGACGAGGCCCGGCGTGGCGAAGGGCACTTCGAGCCGCCAGAAGCGCTGCCAGCCCGACAGCTGGAACGCTCGCGACGCTTCATCGAGATCATGCGGCACGGAGCGCAGCGACTGGTAGAAGCTGAAGGCCATGTTCCAGGCCTGGGCTGTGAAGATGGCGAAGATCACGGCGAGCTCGCCGCCCAACTGGCTCTCGGGGAACAGGCCGAGGAAGAATGTGACCGTGAAGGTGAGGAAGCCGAGGACCGGGATCGATTGCAGGATGTCGAGCGCCGGGATGATGACGATCTCGGCCTTGCGGCTCTTGGCCGCGGCGGTCGCGAAGATGAAGGTGAAGACCAGCGAGGCGATGACACCGGCGAACATGCGCAGCACCGTGCGCAGCGCATAGGCCGGCAGGTTCGTCGGATCAAGCGAGATCGGCGCGATGCCGAGCCCGGCCATCGGCGCGGTCATCTGGCGCCCGCCGGCCACCACCAGCACGAGCCCGGCGAGGATCAGCGCGATGGCGGCGAGATCATATTGATTGGGGAAGAAGCCGCGGCGCTCGACGGCACCGGTCGCGCGATATCCCGACAGTCCGGCGGCTTTCGAGAACAGTCTCATGGCCGAAATCCATGTCTTGGCCGCTCAGGACCGGTTGCCGGCGTTTGCGCTGAACCAAAGCCAGGAGAATTGCAAGGGCCGAGTACGAGACCTGCGGCAGCCGCATACGCGTCAGAAGGCCGCAACCTCGAAAGGGCCTCGAAACTCGCCTGGCCGCCGCCGATTCTCTTTGCGTAAGCGGGACATATGTCGCTGCGGTGACAGGCGAATGGGCCGACCCGGGAATGGCACGCCCCGCTCTTGACGGAACCACCGAGTGCCGCTAGATACATCGTAAGATATATATCGTAAAATGCATCTAGCGACCAATGAACACATCTAACCAACAAGAGGAGTGCCGCATGTATCGTCACTATTTCCGCGAATGGGCCTGTCGCGCCGAAAGCGCCTTCGGCCCGCGCCATCATGGCCGGCATGGCTTCGGGCGTTTTGCCGGGGGCTTCGCCGATGAAGGCGAAATGGGTGGGCGCGGATTCCGCACCGGGCGAAAGCTGTCCGGCAGCGATCTGCAACTGCTGATCCTGGCCTTGATCGCCGTGAAGCCGAGCCATGGCTACGAGATCATCAAGGCGTTGGAGGAGCGCTCCAACGGCTTCTATGCGCCGAGCCCCGGCGTCATCTATCCGGCGCTGACCTATCTCGAAGAGATCGGCTATGCGACCGTGGCGGCCGATGCCTCCCGCAAGCTCTACAGCCCGACCGAGGCGGGCCTTGCCTTCCTGAAGGAGCGCAAGGAGGTTGCAGACGCCATCCTGTCGCAGATCGAGAGGGTAGGGCAGAAGATGGAAGGGGTCCGCCGCGCATTCTCGAGAGAGGATTGGCGTGCATCCGAAATGATGGCGGCGCGCCGCCTGTTGCGCTCGGCGCTCGACGAGAAACGTGACGCGTCCCTCGAAGAGCAGCGCCGCATCGCCGAGATCCTGGCGCGCGCCGCCCGCGATATCAGCGGCAACTGAGCCGGCTTCAGAAGGGGCGCGGCCCACGTCTTGAAGGGTCAGCGCCTCTTTGTTCGATCGACATCGGAAAGGTGCCGTCGCGATCGCCTCCGCTTCGGCCCTCTGTGCCGGCCGATCGCTGCCGGGCGGCGGCCGGACCCTCTATCCAGATCGGCCTCTTCCCTGCTAGTCCAGCCTCCCTTGTAGTCAGCCTCTCTGGCTCTGTGTGGTCAGTTCCTGGCGACGCTCGAGCCGGGTGGGGTCTGGGATTGGCCAGCGCGAGACGCAGGGCTGAAGGGGAGGATGGGATGCGATTTCGTGTGATGGCGGGGCTCGGCTTTGCGGCTCTGCTTGCGGGAAGCTTTGCGGGGCAAGCCGCCGAGGCGCCGGTGAAGATCGGCGTGCTCACCGACCTTTCGGGTTTTGCGGCCGATTCCGGCGGGACGGGCGTGGTCGCCGCCGTCAAGATGGCCGTGAAGGAGGCCGGCGGTCAGCTGCTCGGCCAGCCGATCGAGGTGGTGCAGGCCGATACCCTCAACAAGCCCGACAGCGCGGCCCAGACGGCGCGGCGCTGGTTCGAGGTCGAGAGCGTCGATGCCATCGTCGGCTTGCCGGTGACGCCCGTGGCGCTCGCCGTGCAGAACGTGGCCCGCGCCCAGAAGAAGATCCTGCTCATCAATGAAGGCGCCAGCACCGAGCTCACCGGCAAGCAATGCTCGCCCTACACCGTACATTTCGCCGACGACACCAATGCACTCGCGGCGGGCACCGCCCGTGCGCTCGTTCAGGAGGGCGGCAAGGACTGGTTCTTCCTGACGGCCGATTTCGCCTTCGGCCACACCATGGAGGACGCCGCGAGCCAGGTGGTGACCGCGCTCGGCGGCCATGTGGTCGGGCATGCGCTGCATCCCTTGAACGCGACCGACTACGCCTCGGCCCTGTTGCAGGCCCAGCAATCGAACGCCAATGTGATCGCCTTGGCCAATTCGGCGGGCGATACCATCAACTCGATCAAGCAGGCGGCTGAATTCGGGGTCGGCCATGACGGGCGCCAGAAGCTCACCGGCCTCTTGCTGTTCATCAGCGACGTGCATTCGCTCGGCCTGAAGGTGGCGCAGGGCCTGTTCGTCACCACCGGCTTCTACTGGGATGATGACGATCAGACGCGCGCCTTCGCCAAGCGCTTCGCGGCGGAGTTCAATGGCCGCATGCCGACCAAGGCGCAGGCCAACGCCTATGCCGAGGTGAAGCATTACCTCGCCGCCATCGCTGCCGCGAAAAGCAAGGCTCCCGATGCGGTGATGGAGGCGATGCGCAAGGCGCCGATCGACTATTTCGGCCACCCGGCCTCGCTGCGCGAGGATGGCCGCGTCATGTATGACGTGGCGCTCTATCAGGTGAAGACCCCGCAGGAGAGCAAGGCGCCCTGGGATTATTACAAGAAGATCCGCTCGATCGCCGCCAAGGACGCTTTCCTGCCTGCCGACCCGCAAGCCTGCGGCTTCCTCAAGAAATAAGAGCGGGGCGCCTGGAACGCCGGCGTCCTCGCGCCCTGTCGTGAACGGCGAGGTCGCCACCGCAGAGAAGAAGAGCGACCGAGACGGTCGCGATCCCAGCGCGGTGGGACCGCGGGCGTCCTCGCCCGCTCTTGAAAATGCTGAGGCTGGTGTCACCCACCGGGAAGAAGAGCAACCAAGAGGGCCGCAGTCCCAGGGGGCTTGGGGCGAAATGACGCGCTGAAGGCAGGCCCAAAAAAAGAAAAGCAGAGCCTCGGCTCTGCTTTCAGGAATTTCTTATTCGCTGATTCCGCCTTTCGCATGCCGAAAGGGGCCAGCGTTCCTCCCAAGACTCGGGCCGCTGGCTTGCTGAATGCATAGCCAGTCTGCGCAAATGCATAGCACCGCCCCGCATGCTTGTCACGCTGCAGGTGGGGTTGTGTAAAAAAAATTTCGCAATTGACGCGATGGTATGGAAGAGGTCTCTCTTTGGCCGACCGCGCCAGGCCAGACTCATGACGTCTGACTCATGACGGCCGCGAATACCCGACTTGTGTTTGAGGAGCGACTTGTGTTTGCGAGGAGCTTGGGCTTTGTGATGCGGCGCGACGTCATCGACCGCGCCGCGATTCTTCCCTTACACCCGATTTTTCCCTTGCATCAGGACCGTCATGCGACTTTCCCGTTATTTCCTGCCGATCCTGCGTGAAACTCCCAAGGATGCCGAGATCGTCTCGCATCGGCTGATGCTGCGGGCAGGCTTGGTGCGCCAGGAGAGCGTCGGCATCTACGCCTTCCTGCCCTTCGGGCTACGGGTGCTGAACAAGATCGCGCAGATCGTGCGCGAGGAGCAGAACCGCTCGGGTGCGCTGGAACTCCTGATGCCGACCGTGCAATCGGCGGAGCTGTGGCGCGAGAGCGGGCGCTACGATGCCTATGGCAAGGAGATGTTGCGCATTTCGGACCGGCATGAGCGCGAGATGCTCTATGGGCCGACCAATGAAGAGATGATCACCGAGATCTTCCGCGCCTATGTGCGCTCCTACAAGCATCTGCCGCTGAATCTCTACCATATCCAGTGGAAGTTCCGCGACGAGATCCGGCCGCGCTTCGGCACCATGCGTTCGCGCGAGTTCCTGATGAAGGACGCTTATTCCTTCGATCTCGACCAGGAGGGGGCACGCCACTCCTATAACAAGATGTTCGTCGCCTATCTGCGCACCTTCGAGCGGCTCGGCCTGAAATCGATCCCGATGCGCGCCGAATCCGGTCCGATCGGCGGCGATATGAGCCATGAGTTCATTATCCTCGCCTCGACCGGGGAGAGCGAGGTCTATTGCCACAAGGACTATCTCGATTTCAGAGTCCCCGGGCCGAACACCAATTTCGACGATCCGCAGGCGCTCAAGGAGATCGTGGCGAAATGGACCTCGCTCTATGCCGCGACCTCGGAGAAGCACGAGGCCGATGCCTTCGCTGCCGTGCCCGCCGACAAGCAGGTGACGGCGCGCGGCATCGAGGTCGGGCATATCTTCTATTTCGGCACGAAATATTCCGAGCCGATGAAGGCGGTGGTGGCGGGCCCTGACGGCAGCGAGCGTCCGGTGCATATGGGATCCTACGGCATCGGCCCTTCGCGCCTCGTCGCCGCGGTGATCGAGGCGTCCCATGACGAGCAAGGCATCGTCTGGCCCGATTCCGTCGCGCCCTTCGACGTCTCGCTCCTCAATCTGCGGCCGGGAGATGGCGCCTGCGATCGCGCTTGCGCCGAGCTTGAGGCTGCGCTCGCCGCCAAGGGCAGGGAGGCACTGATCGACGACACGGAAGAGCGCCCGGGCGGCAAATTCGCGACCGCCGATCTCATCGGCCTGCCCTGGCAGATCATCGCCGGGCCGAAAGGCCTTGCGGAGGGCAAGGTCGAGGTGAAGCGCCGGGCCACGGGCGAACGCCAATCGGTCTCGATCGAAGATGCAGTCGCCTTGGTGACCGGCGGATGATGGGCGGCGGGTCTGCCAGTGTCGTGAGCCGAATATCCGCCTTGTTCTTGGCGCATCAGCATTCGAAAGGCGAGACGCCGAGGAGATCTGGACAAGCGCATGCCGGCTGACGCCCTGAGTTCTCCTCGCGCCTTCTCGGCCATCGAGCGCATGCTGGCGCTGCGCTATCTGCGGGCGCGGGGCAAGGACAGCTTCATCTCGGTCATCGCCATTTTCTCCTTCATCGGGGTGATGCTCGGCGTCGCGACTTTGATCATCGTGATGTCGGTGATGGGCGGCTTCCGCCAGGAGCTCTATGCCAAGTTCTTGGGCTTCAACGGCCATTTTCTGCTGAACCCGATCGAGGCACCGCTGACCGACTACAAGGATGTGGTCGAGCGCCTGTCGAAGGTGCCAGGCGTCGCTTCGGCCAAGGGCTTCATCGAAGGCCAGGCGCTCGTCTCCTCGCCGAACGGTGCGGCCTTCGCGCTGGTGCGGGGCATGGCGGGCGCCGATCTCGCCAAGGTGCCGGGCGTCGCCAAGAATATCCGCTATGGCGGCCTCGAGGATTTCGACGCTGCGGCCAATATCGCCATCGGCTTGCGGCTTGCCCAGCAACTCGGTGTCACCGTAGGCGACAAGGTGACCTTGATCTCGCCGCGCGGCGCCACCACCCCCATGGGCGTCGTGCCGCGGCTCAAGGCCTACACGGTCGTCGCCGAGTTCGAGGCCGGCATGTCGGTCATTGATTCGTCGAATGTCTTCATTCCCTTTCGGGAGGCCGACAACTTCTTCGACAAGGAGGGTGAGGCGACCGTAATCGAAGTATTCCTCGACAACCCCGACCGCATCGACGAGATGCGACCGGTCATCGAGAAGGCTGCGGGGCGCCCGACGCTGATCACCGATTGGCGCCAGAGCAACCGCACCTTCTTCAGCGCGCTTGCGGTCGAGCGCAACGTCATGTTCCTGATCCTCCTGCTGATCGTGCTGGTCGCAGCCCTCAATATCGTGTCGGGCATGATCATGCTGGTGAAGGACAAAGGCTCGGCCATCGCAATTCTGCGCACCATGGGAGCGACGCAGGGCACGATCATGCGTGTCTTCCTGTTGACGGGCGGTGCCATCGGCGTCGCCGGCACCTTCGCGGGCTTCCTGCTCGGCCTTCTCATCACGTTGAACGTCGAGTCGATCCGCCAATTCCTGTCGCGCCTAACCGGCACCACTTTGTTCTCGCCCGAGCTCTATTTCCTGTCGCAATTGCCGGCCGTGCTCGACTGGCACGAAGTGGCGACCATCACGATGATCGCATTTGTGCTCTCGCTGCTGGCGACGCTCTATCCGGCCTGGAAAGCCGCCTCGCTCGACCCCGTGGAGCAATTGCGCCGTGGCTGAGGGCTCACTTGACGTCGCATCATCCGGTTCCGAAAAGCGGAAAGCCCCTTTTCGGGATGATGCGATGACCGGGAAAGCTCAGCCCCTGAGGCTCCACGGCGTCGAGCGCCATTACGCGCAAGGCGATGAGCGCCTCCATATCCTCACCGGCGCCGACCTCACCTTGCGCACCGGCGAGATGGTGGCGCTGGTCGCCCCGTCGGGGGCCGGCAAGTCGACGCTTCTGCATATCGCCGGCCTGCTGGAGCGCCCGGATGGCGGGGATGTGATCATCAATGGCCTGTCCTCGTCCAAGCTCGACGACGCGGCGCGCACCAAGCTTCGCCGCGAGACCATCGGCTTCGTCTACCAGTCGCATTACCTCCTCGGCGAGTTCTCGGCGCTGGAGAACGTCATGCTGCCGCAATTGCTGCGCGGCCTGCCGCGCGCGGAGGCGCGCAAGCGAGCGGGCGAGCTGTTGCGCGTGCTCGGCCTCGCCGAGCGCTCGAGCCATCGCCCGGCGGCGCTGTCGGGCGGTGAGCAGCAGCGTGTCGCCATCGGACGCGCCATCGCCAATGCGCCGCGCGTCCTGCTCGCCGACGAGCCGACCGGCAATCTCGACCCGCCGACCGCCGAACGCGTCTTCGCCATGCTCGGCGCCATCGTGCGCGGCACCGGCCTCGCGGCGCTGGTCGCGACGCATAATCTCGATCTCGCTTCGCGTATGGATCGTCGCGTCACCTTGCGGGACGGCAAGATCGTCGACGGCGAATAGGCTCCGCCAAGGGTGTAGCGCCCTAAGTGGCGCCTTCCTGCTTCTTCTTGGCCCGATGGCGATGCGCCTTGGCGCGATTGCCGCATGAGCTCATGAAGCACCAGCGGCGATTTCCGCTCTTGCTGTCGTCGAGGAACAGCCACAAGCAGCGATCATTGCCGCAGCGCCGTACGCGACCGAGCCGCTTGCCGGTGAGCAGATCCGCGGCCGACCACAAGACCGGGGCGAGCAAGAGGCGAAGCGCGGGTTCAGGCTGCGCGACCTGCCAGAAATAGTCGCCGCCACTGCGCAAGATGCGCGAGCGCGCAGGCGCCGCCGCAAGGGCCTCATCAAGGGCTGCGAGATGCTCTTTCGCCGGGCTGCGTTCCTCGGCGGTTGCTCTGAAGATCGCAGCGAGCGCTTCGCGCAACGCGATCGCCTGCCTGAAGTCGCTTTCCGCCTCGGGCGACCCTGCGGGAAGCTCCTCCCTTGCCTGTCGCAGCAGCTCCGGGCCCGCCCCAGCCTTGGCTCCACACCAGGCCAAGAGATCGTCGAGGCTGTTGAGCTCCTCGGTCGAGACCTCGCTGCCTCGCCAATAGCGGGTGTTGACGAAGCCCAAGCACAGATCATCGGGCGGGGCTGGGATGGCGAGTGCATCCGATTCGGGCGGAGATTCCATCAGTCCCACTTAGTAACCAGCATGGAGGTTGACAACCGCAATAATTGCGAGCAGTAAATAACCATGATGCTGGTTACTCAAAAAAGGGAGCTGACGATGCTCGACCATGTCTCCATCGGCGTTCGCGATCTTGCGCGCTCGCGGCGCTTCTACGACGCCACTCTCTCGGCGCTGGGCTATAGCTGCAGCAGCCCCGGCGAGACCTCCCTCGGCTATGGCCGCGACCGCGAGGAATTATGGGTGCTTGCCGTCAAGAGCCCGGTCCCCGCGGACAAGGACTCAGGCCTGCATCTGTGCTTCAAGGCCGATGACCGCAAAGCGGTCGATGCCTTCCATGCGGCGGCGCTCAAATCCGGCGGCAAGGATAATGGCAAGCCGGGCCTGCGCGCCGATTACGGCGCGGGCTATTACGCGGCCTTCGTGGTCGATCCGGACGGCTACCGGATCGAGGCGCATGCCGAGATGCAGGGCTGAGACCGGCTCGGCCACCTCACGATCATTCGGCGAAGAGCCGCATCACCTGACCGGCGCATGAACGATTTCCATGCGCCGGCGTGAACCTTTGTCGTGACCGTCTCGACCAATGAGCACCTGGCCCGAATGACCGGGCCCGGCGATCAACAAGGAGAGATGTCATGGCGCTTTACGGTGTTGTTGCAATCCTTGTGATTGCTCAGATCTTCCAGTTCATCAGCAATGTCAGCCTGGCGAACGCGCTCGAGAAGCAGGACTGACCCATCCGAGATTCACAGCCGACAGCCACCCGTTCGGCAACACGCCGGCCGCCCCCGAGGCGGCCGGCGTCTTCGCTTCAAGGACCGTGAATTTGATCGATGGCAGCCTGCCCGGTTCCGGCTCAAGCCGAGGCTGCCGGGGTAACCGTCATCAGCCGTGCCCCCTCGGCGACTTGCTGCCCGGGCTCGGCCGCGATGTCGGCGATGATGCCGTCGACCGGGGCGATCAGAGCATGCTCCATCTTCATGGCCTCGACCACGGCGAGCCTCTGGCCCTTCACGACCTCCTCGCCTTCGCTGACCAGGAGCGCCACCAGCTTGCCGTGCATCGGCGAGGTCACGAGGCCCCCATTATCGCTCTCGATATGCTCGAGATCGACATCGAGCGGATCGACGAGCGACACGGCGGTCTGCCGGCCCTGGCGGATCACCAGCGCCTTGTTGCCGGCCCGCACCACGACGCCGCTGCGGTCGCCGAGCTCGGCGAGCTTGCGGCTGGGGTTCCATTCGATCTCCGGCCAGCTCTCCTGCTTTTGTCCGGGCGCACGCAGGCTTGGCCCGTTCTCGTCGAAGAACAGATCGAGTTTGGCCGGGCCGGCCTCGGTCGTCACCGGCAGCAAGGTGTGCCGGCGGCCGGCGAACTCGAAGCCTTGGCGCACGCCCCAGGGATCGTAGAGCCATTCGCGGGATCCCAGCCGCCCGCGGATCAGCAGCGACGGATTGACCTTGTCGTAGCTCATGCGCAGCAGCTGGGCGGCGCCGGCCGCCACCGCCTCAGGGTCGAGGGGCCGTTCGACCGCGCCCAAACGCTGCGCTTGGCGCTCGATGAAGCCGGTATCGACCGCGCCTTCGCGGAATTCCTCGGCATCGACCAACGCCTTGAGGAAGGCGACATTGCATTTCGGCCCCGCCACCACCGTATGCGCCAGCGCGCCCGAAAGCCGCTCGAGCGCCTCTTCACGCGAGGCGCCATGGGCGATGATCTTGGCGATCATCGGATCGTAGAAGGGCGTGACCTCGCCACCTTCCTCGACGCCGGAATCGACCCGAACGCCTTCGCCTGTGGGGAGCTTGAGGGCGAACAGCCTGCCGGTCGAGGGCAGGAAACCCTTTTCGGGGTCTTCCGCATAAAGCCGCGCCTCGACGGCATGGCCGCCGATCGACAGATCCTCCTGGTCGAACGCAAGCGGCTCGCCGGAAGCGACGCGCAATTGCCATTCGACGAGATCGAGCCCGGTGATCTCTTCGGTCACCGGATGCTCGACTTGCAGGCGGGTATTCATCTCCATGAAGTAGAAGCCGTCGGCGCTGAGCGCACCGCGCCCGTCGGCGATGAACTCGACCGTGCCGGCCCCGACATAGCCCACGGCGCGTGCCGCCTCGACGGCCGCCTGACCCATGGCGGCGCGCACCTCCGGCGTCATGCCGGGGGCGGGCGCCTCCTCGATCACCTTCTGATGGCGCCGCTGCAGCGAGCAATCGCGCTCGAAGAGATGCACCACATGGCCATGCGCGTCGCCGAACACCTGCATCTCGATATGGCGCGGCGAGAGGATGTATTTCTCGATCAGCACGCGCGAATCGCCGAAGGAGCTCTTGGCCTCGCGCTGCGCCGAATCGAGCGCGGCGTCGAAATCCTGCTGGCGATCGACGCGCCGCATGCCCTTGCCGCCACCGCCGGCGATCGCCTTGATCAGCACCGGATAGCCGGTCTCGTAAGCCTTCTGGCGCAGGAAATCCGGCTCCTGGCGCGTCCCGTGATAGCCCGGCACCACCGGCACGCCGGCCTTCTCGGCGAGCGCCTTGGCTGCGTCCTTGAGGCCCATGGCGCGGATGGCGGAGGCCGGCGGCCCGACGAAGACGATGCCGGCTTCGGCGCAGGCTTCGGCGAATTCGGCATTTTCGGAGAGGAAGCCATAGCCCGGATGGATGGCTTGCGCGCCTGAGGCTCTCGCGACCTCGATGATCTTGTCGGCGCGCAGATAGCTCTCGCTCGCGGGCGCCGGCCCGATCGCATGGGCTTCGTCGGCGAGGCTCACATGCGGGGCGCGGGCATCGGCCTGCGAATAGACCGCGATGCTGCGCAGGCCCAGGCGCCGCGCTGTGCGGATGACGCGACAGGCGATCTCGCCGCGATTGGCGATGAGGAGCGAAGAGAACATCGACTTATCCCTCGAGGCGTGCAGCGGCCGGCACGGATTCTAGCCGTCTTGCACCCCATCAACAGGGGCGCGCCGCGTCAAGAGCGCAACCTCATGATCTTGACGGGGAACTGGTGTTGTGTCGGGTCATTTCAGTGCCCGGCAGTGTCCTGCGCCGGCAGCATGCGCTCGAGCGAACCGTCGCGGAACACGGCGACATGCCAGGCCGCAGCCCCGATATGAGTGGCGACGAGCGCGTAGACCGCCCAGCTCGTGGCGTTGTGAACGAAGCGCGCTGCCTCGGAGAGGCGTGATTATCCGGCAGTGCCGGCAAATCGACGAGGCCGAAGAACGGCACCGTATGGCCGCCTGCCGCCGAGAGGACATAGCCGCTCACCGGCATCACGATGAAGCTCGCATAGAGGAGCCAATGTCCGGCCTCGGCCGCGATGCGCAGGAACACGCCATGCCGACCCGACGCTGCCGGCGCAGGATGGCCGGCCCGCCAGAGCATGCGGATCACGACGAGGGCCAGAATGGTCACGCCCAGCGATTTGTGGATAGTGACGAGGGCTTCGCGCTGCGGGCTGCGGCTCATGGTCTGCATCACCCAGGCGATCGGCAAGATGGCGAAGGCGAGGAGCGCCGTGACCCAATGCAGCGCCTGTGCGAGTGGCGTGTAACGGGGCAGCGTCGGGGCAGGCGTGACTTGGGGCCCAGCGACTTCCGCCGAAGCGACCTTAGGCGATTCCAGTTGGGGCGAATCGACCTCGGGCGCGGCGAGGTTGCGGGCCATCTCGTTCATTGCAGCTCCAGAGTCTCGCACCGCCCGCGCGGCACCGAGATGGCGCATGATCGGGGCCGAAACTTGGCGCGTTGGAGCCTAGCGAGGGCGGGAATTCGGCGAGCCCGAGGCGCGCGGGCAGCGCCAAAGTTCTGAACGCCAGAAGGAGCTGCCTTGTTGGCCCGGCTAACGGTTCCCATCGCTTGGAGCTGCTTCTTGTCCCGGGCAGCCCATCGGCGAAAGTATACGATTTGAGGTTTGGCTCGAAATAGAACAAAATGTGAATAGGCCTGATTTCCGACCCATTAACCATATTTCGTCAGCCTGCGCGGGCATTGGAGGATCCCATGGCTGAAACCTCAATCGAGTGGACCGACGCGACGTGGAATCCTGTCGGGGGATGCACGATCCTAACTGCGGGCTGCACGAACTGCTACGCAATGAGGATGGCTGCGAGGCTTGATGCTATGGGTATCGAAAAATATCGCGGTCTAACGCGCAAGAGCGGGGGCAGGCATATTTGGACAGGCCGCGTAACGCTGGACGAGCGCGCGCTCGCCGTACCCACAAACTGGAAGCGGCCACGCAGAATATTTGTGAACTCGATGTCAGACCTATTCCACGAACGGGTTCCAGTCGATTTCATCGAGCGTGTGTGGGCAGTGATGCGAGGCACTCGGCAGCACACTTATCAAATTCTCACGAAACGGCCCGAACGTATGCGTGAGATACTGGTCAATGCAAGATTTCCCGTTCTCCCAAACGTCTGGCTCGGTACTAGCGTGGAGGATTCGAAGGTGTTGAGGCGGTTAGATGACCTGCGACTCACGCCCGCTAAAATACGCTTCGTCTCGTTCGAGCCACTGATCGGGTCTGTAGCCGGGGCTGATCTGACAGGGATTCATTGGGCCATAGTTGGAGGCGAGTCTGGCCCGCGCGCGCGTCCAATGGATGAAGCATGGCTCCGCGAAATTCATATGCTGTGTGGGCCTGCTGGCGCCGCATTCTTCTTCAAACAGTGGGGTGGTCGAAACAAGAAGGCGACCGGTCGCTCCTATCATGGCCGCACTTGGGACGCTCTTCCCGAATTGAGAATGTGATTGGCAATCTTTGTCGCGAGTCCGATGGCCTTGGGTTCGGGATTCGATATAGCGAAGAACAAAGCAAATTGAGGAATGCCGCGCCCGTCCTTTAGTCGGAGCGACTTGAGAACACTCGGAAAGAGAGACCTAAGTCGATTCCAGACGAATACCTCCATCTTTTCAACATCTGCGATTCGGGAGCTCTCTCCGTCGATCTCCCCGAATAAGGTAGTTGTAGGCGCCTTCTGATACCAAGCGCTCTCCCAATCGCCCGTACCGAGCATTCGGGTAAGGGCCGCGCGTTTCGACTCATCTACCGCGCTGGCCCTACGCGCGGCTTGGCGAAAGAGCCCCGATAACGAAACCAGGTACCAAACGTCGATCGCGCGGGTAGCGCGGATTGCTTCGAGCGTTTCCCAATCGACGCTCATGCCATACGGGTCGAGGAACATTACAGCTCGTGTTGATACCCACCGCCTTCCGACGAGTAAGCTCTTAATGCCTTCATTGGCGTCGCCCTCAAGAACCTCAATCTGGCGGTCCATTTGTGCCGATCGAAGGGCGCGCAGTGCCTCGCAGTGCTTCGGATTTTTGTCCATGAAGATTAGCCGATCAAACGGCGGCTTCACATCTATCGCTATGCGAGCTGAACCTCGGTGACGCTCAATTCGCTCCTCAGTTGCCGAATCGAACAAGCCACCATCCTGGGCGGCATGACGGACAGTGCGTTCGCCAGTCCCGGCGAATGCGTCGATATACCAAAGATGCTGGAACCTCGCTCGCAGAGCGGTGGTAAAAGCGGTTAGATAGCCCCCCACAAGCGACAGTTTGAGATCCGTCGATACTCCACCAAACTCATGATCGCTTACCGCCATCGCATCGCCCCCAGTGAAATGTCGATTGCCGCTTTATATCAGAGGCACGCCCCGCTCGCCTCGCCAAGGCCCCGATCACATCCGGAACACGCCGAATTTCGTCTCCTCGATCGGGGCGTTGAGGCAGGCCGAGAGGGCAAGCGACAGCACGCGGCGGGTTTCGGAAGGCAGGATGATGCCGTCATCCCACAGCCTCGCGGTGGCGTAATAGGGCGAGCCCTCTTCCTCATATCTCGCCCGGATCGGCGCCTTGAACTCGGCCTCGTCCAGCGCGCTCCAGCTCTTGCCGTCGGCCTCGATATTGTCGCGGCGCACGGTCGCGAGCACGCTCGCGGCCTGCTCGCCGCCCATCACCGAGATCCGGGCATTCGGCCACATGAACAGGAAGCGCGGCTGATAGGCGCGCCCGCACATGCCGTAATTGCCGGCCCCGAAAGAACCGCCGACGATCAGCGTGAGCTTCGGCACCCGCGCGGTCGCGACCGCAGTGACGAGCTTCGCCCCGTCCTTGGCGATGCCGCCCGCCTCGTATTGGCGTCCCACCATGAAGCCTGAGATGTTCTGCAGGAACAGCAGCGGGATGCGCCTCTGGCAGCAGAGCTCGATGAAATGGGCTCCCTTCATGGCGCTTTCGGAGAACAAGATGCCGGCATTGGCGATGATGCCGACCGGGACGCCATGCAGCCTGGCGAAGCCGGTGACCAGGGTCTGCCCGTAGAGCGCCTTGAACTCGTCGAACTCCGAGCCGTCGACGAGGCGCGCGATGATCTCGCGCGGATCATATTGCTTCTTGAGGTCGGTCGGCACGACGGCCTCGAGCTCCTCGCTCGGATGCAAGGGCTCGCGCGGCTCGGCAAGGACGATATCGATCTCCTTGCGGCTGTTGAGATTGCCGACGATGCGTCGGGCGATGGCCAGCGCGTGCCCGTCATCGAGCGCGTAGTGATCGGCGACGCCCGACTGGCGCGCATGCACATCGGCGCCGCCGAGCTCCTCGGCCGACACCACTTCGCCGGTCGCGGCCTTCACCAGAGGCGGGCCCGCTAGGAAGATGGTGCCTTGCTTGCGCACGATGATGGTCTCGTCCGACATGGCCGGCACATAGGCGCCGCCCGCCGTGCACGATCCCATCACCACGGCGATCTGCGGGATGCCGAACGAGGACAGATTGGCCTGGTTGTAGAAGATGCGGCCGAAATGCTCCCGGTCGGGAAACACCTCCGTCTGATGGGGCAGGTTGGCGCCCCCCGAATCGACGAGATAGATGCAAGGCAAGCGGTTCTCGCGCGCGATTTCCTGGGCGCGCAAATGCTTCTTCACCGTCATCGGGTAATAGGTGCCGCCCTTGATGGTGGAATCGTTGCACACGATCATCACCTCGCGCCCCTCGACGCGCCCGATGCCGGCGATCATGCCGGCTGCGTGGATGTCGTCGCCATAAAGGCCGTTCGCGGCGAGAAGCCCGATCTCGAGGAAGGGCGATCCCGGATCGAGAAGCCGCATCACGCGTTCGCGGGGCAGCAGCTTGCCGCGCCCCACATGGCGCTCGCGTGCCTTGGCGGAGCCGCCTTGCGCCACCACGGCGCGTCGCTCGCGCAACTCGGCTGCGAGCTTGCCCCATTCGGCGGCGTTCGCTGCAAGATCGCGGGAGCTCGCATCGAGCTTAGGCTTGAGGATGGTCACTGCGGCAGGCCTCCGGCCGGGTTGGCGGCCCCGCAAGATGGCGCGAGCGCATGAAAATGGAAAGAGAGCTGGAAATCGGAAGAGCGGCGGAGACTCTTTCGCCCGCCGGGCGCGGCTGGCAGGCATCCGTCACAGTGTTGCCACAGGCCTTGTCCCATTCTCAGCCGGCCCCTACCTGCCGTCGCCTTGCAATGCGTTTCCGGGACTTGGTCATGAGAAAGCTCCTCCTCGCGGTGATCTTCGCCGCGGCAATGCCGGCGCTTGCTTTGGCCAAGACCATCAAGATCCCCGACGACAACACGGTCGCGATCATCACCATTCCCGATGCCTGGACGATCAACGAGATCGACGAGGGGGTCGAAGCGACCTCGCCCGATTCCGGCGTCTATCTCGCGGTCGAGGCGACCGCGACCAGGGACGTCAAGCAATCGACCGTCGACGCCATCAAATGGCTGGCGACGCAGGGTGTCGCCATCGACGCCTCGACGATGAAGCAGAAGGACATCAACATCAACGGGATGGACACCGTCGCCCTCTCCTGGGAGGGGAAGGACAAGGACGGCCCGACCAAGGTCAGTGTGACGCTCGTCGCCGCTTCGGCCGAGAAATTGTTGCTGCTGACCTATTGGGCCTCGCCCGATGGCGAGAAGGCGAATGAGCATGACCTGCGCGCCATCGCCAGCAGCATCAAATCGGTGAAGTAGCCGCGGGGCCTTCTGCCTACTGCACATCGACCAGATAGGTCAGGGAAGAGCAGCCGCTGCGGCCTTGGACGATGGCGCAGAGCTTGATGGCGTAGCTGTCCTCACCCCTATAGCCTTTGAAGGGCAGATAGAGGAATTTCGTGGGGCCTGTCCTCGCCAGCACGCCATGCGGAGGCGGCTTTTGGAATGAGGCCTTGGTGAAGCGATAGCCCGGCCCTTCCTTGAAGGCCATGGCGCAGGAATGTCCCGACTCGGTCCGCACCCTGATCTCGACGGCGTCATTGCGGTCGGGAAAGAAGCTGAAGGGGCTGAACTGACATTCGGCCCGCGCCGGGAGCAAGCCCGCAGCCATGAGGGGTAGAAGAAGCAGCGCGGCTCGCCAAGGTTTCATTTCATCTCTCCTCCGCTGACGCGGTCGATAGAGGTGCTCCTCGAACAGCCGTAGCTTTCACTCATGCCTCTCCATCGCCGATTCGAGCTTGGTGTCGCGCATCAGGGTGTAGACGAGAAGCGAGACCAGGATGCAGCCGGTGAGGTAGAGATAGAACCAGGACTCGTGGCCCATGGATTTGAGCTGGAGGGCGATGAGCGGCGCGGTGCCGCCGAAGATCGAGACCGTGAGCGCATAAGGCAGGCCGACACCCGTCGCTCGAATGCGTGTCGGAAAGAGTTCCGCCTTCACGATGGCGTTGATCGAGGTGTAGCCGGCGACGATGATCCAGGCGAAGCAGATCATGCAGAACGCGGCAGGTGCGTTCTTGGTCGCCTGGATGCCGGTGAGCAGCGCATAGGTGAAGACCACCCCGCACACGCCGAACCAGGTCAGCACCGGCCGGCGTCCGATATGATCGGACACGTAACCGTAGATCGGCTGCAGGATGATCGCGAAGATCAGCGAGCCGGCGACGACGAGCGTAGTCGTGTCGGAATCGAGTCCGACCGAGAGCTTGAGGAAGGTCTGCATGTAAGTGGTGTAGGTGTAGAAGGCGCAGGTGCCCCCGAGCGTCAGGCCGATCACCAGGAGAACCTCGCGCGGATGCGCCATGAGCGCCTTGAGCGAGCTCGTCTTCTGCACGGTCTTCTTCGCCGCTTCGAAGGCTTCGGTCTCATGAAGCTGCGAACGCATCACGGCCGCGATGACGGCGAGCAGCGCGCCGATGACGAAGGGGATGCGCCAGCCCCAGGCCGTAATCTCCTCATTGGTCAGGAAGAGCTTCTGCAGCACGAGCAGCACGAGGATCGCCGCAAGCTGGCCGCCGATCAGCGTCACATATTGGAAGCTCGAATAGAAGCCGCGCCGCTGCGGATCGGCGACCTCGCTCAGATAGGTGGCGCTCGCGCCATATTCGCCGCCGAGGCTGATCCCCTGGATGATGCGGGCAAGGCCGAGAAGCAGCGGTGCTGCGATGCCGATCGAGGCGTAAGTCGGCAGGACCGCGATCATCAGCGAGCCGAAGCACATCATCAGCACTGACGCCATCAGGGAACCGCGGCGCCCGAATCGATCGGCGAGATGCCCGAACAACCAGCCGCCGAGCGGGCGCACCACGAAGCCCGCCCAGAAGAAGAAGGCAGCGTCGCGCTGCTGGATGACGGGATCGGAGCCCGGGAAGAAGGCCGGCGCGAAATAGAGCGAGAACGCGGTGTAGACGTAGAAATCGTACCATTCGACGAGGTTGCCGATGGAGCCGATGATGATCGCCTTGATGCGTCGCCTCATATCGGCGTAGTCGATCGGCGTCGCCACCGCCGGCGACAGGCCCCCCTGCACGATATCCGTCATTGCCCCATTCCTCCCTGGCGTCTTGATCGCACGCCCGAACTTTGTCTTGCGGCGAGGTTAGTTAGGGCATGGCCGCGCGGGCATCAATGCGAGTTGCGCAAGGTGGGATCGCGAGCGGACCGCCCCCGACCGGCGCGGTGCGAGGCGTGCGTCGATGCGAGGCGCGAATCCTGGCCGCTCGGAACAGGCGCGAACCCGCGCCGTCTCAGCCGACCTGGCGCTTGGCCTCGACCCAAAGCGCCTCGAGCTCGTCAAGGCTCATTGCCGCCATCTCGCGCTCGGCGCCCGCAGCTTTCGCCTCCATTGCCCGGAAGCGGCGCTCGAACTTGGCGTTGGCGCCGCGCGCCGCCGCTTCCGGATCGATGCCGAGCCGGCGCGAGAGGTTGGCGAGAGTGAACAGGAGATCGCCCATTTCGTCGGTGAGCGCTGCCTGATCCTTCGCCTCCAGGGCGGCCTCGAACTCGGCGATCTCCTCGCGCAGCTTGGCGAGGATGGGCTCGGGCGTGCGCCAGTCGAAGCCGATGCGCGCCGCGCGCGCCTGCAGCTTCTCGGCGCGGGTTAGCGCCGGCAGGGCAAGCGCGATGCCGTCGAGAAGGCTCGCCGGCGCCGCGACGCGCTCGGGATCGGCGCCAGCTTTGTGCGCCTTCTCCTCTTGCTTGATCCGCTCCCAGGCGGCGTTGACCTCACCGAGCTTCGCACCGCGCGCCCCGCCGAACACATGCGGGTGGCGGCGGATGAGCTTTGCGGTGATCGCCTCGACCACGTCGGCGAAATCGAAAAGCCCGGCCTCTTCGCCCATCTGCGCATGGAAAACGACTTGGAGCAGCAGATCGCCGAGCTCCTCGCGCAATTCGGCCATGTCGCCCTTGGCGATCGCATCGGCGACCTCATAAGCCTCTTCGATCGTATAAGGGGCGATCGAGGCGAAGCTCTGCCTGAGGTCCCAGGGGCAGCCGGTCTCCTTGTCGCGCAGCGCCGCCATGATGGCGATGAGCGCCTCGATCTCGCGCGAAGGCGCGAAGCCGCGCCCCTGATCCCTCATCTCCTGTGTCGCCGCCTCGTCGCGCCGCACCGCTCCGGCGAACTCGTCATCCATCTCGTCAATCCCGGCTGTGCTGCATCCGATTGACGTCTAGCCAAGGCCCGCGCCTTCTCCAAGCACCGATTCGGCCGGCCGCTCCTTGCCACATCGCCCGGTCTTTGGCACAAGCCGGCCCCGAAACATCGATGGTGGCGCGACATGCAAACCGAGACGGCTCAACCGCCATCACCCCGCCACCCCTCCCGTATCCTGATCAAGCTCTCCGGCGAGGCGCTGGCAGGCGAGGGGGCTTTCGGCCTCGACCCGCCGACGGTCGCCCGCATCGCGCGCGATCTCGGCGCCGTCCACGCCAGCGGCAGCGAAGTTGCGGTCGTGGTCGGGGGTGGAAATTTCTTCCGTGGTATCAAGGGTTTGGAGCAAGGCATCGATCGGGCGCGGGGCGACTCGATCGGCATGCTGGCGACACTCATGAATGCTCTGGCGCTGGAGGGGGCGCTCGAATCCTTCGGTTTCCCGGCCCGCACCCAATCGGCGGTGCCTGCCCCCTCGATCTGCGAATCCTATTCGCGCCAGCAGGCCCGCGACCATCTCGGGCGGGGCCGCATCGTGGTGCTCGGCGGGGGCACCGGCAACCCGTATTTCACCACCGACACGGCGGGAGTGCTTCGCGCCGCCGAATTGTCGTGCGACCTTGTCGTCAAGGCGACGCAGGTCGATGGCGTCTACGATGCAGATCCGCGTAAGGACCCGAATGCCAAGCGCTTTGACGAGATCACCCATGCCGAAGCCATCAGACGCGATCTGAAGATCATGGATACGGCCGCTTTCGCCCTTGCCCGCGAGGCGCGGTTGCCGATAATCGTATGTGCACTGATGGGTGAGCACGCCATCGCCGACGCGCTTTCCGGTCGGCGGCCCTCGACTCGCATCACGCCCTGAGGGGCGGAATCCGGTCCGTCGGCCCGTGCCGGCGGCGCCGCTGGAACGACAGGAAACGCCATGCCGACCCCACCTCTCGATCTCGCCGAACTGAAGCGCCGCATGCAGGGCGCCACCCAATCCTTCCGCCATGAGCTCGGCGGGCTGCGCACCGGGCGCGCCTCGGCGAGCCTGATCGAGCCGGTGACGGTGGAGGCCTATGGCGCCCAAATGCCGATCAACCAGGTGGCGACCATCAGCGTTCCCGAGCCGCGGCTGTTGTCGGTGCAGGTGTGGGACAAGTCCATGGTGACGGCCGTCGACAAAGCGATTCGCAACGCCAATCTCGGCCTGAGCCCGACCATCGAGGGCCAGGTGCTGCGCATCCGCATCCCGGAGCTGAACGAGCAGCGGCGCAAGGAGATGGTCAAGATCGCCCATAAATACGCCGAGGATGCGCGCGTCGCCGTGCGCCATGTGCGGCGCGACGGCATGGATCTGATCAAGAAGCTCGAAAAAGAGAAGGCGATTGCCGAGGACGATGTGGCGCGCGAACACGATCAGGTGCAGAAAGCGACGGACCAGGTGATCGCCGAGATCGACGCCGCCCTCGCGGCCAAGGAAAAGGAAATCATGCAGGTCTAGCCCGTGTCCTGTAGCGTCGCACGAGCCTCGGCGGCGAAAGGGGCACGGTGAAAAAGGACCAGGCCGATATGCAAGATGATGTTGCAAGCCATGATCTTGCGAGTTCTGGCGCGCGAGGCCCGCGCCATGTCGCTATCATCATGGACGGCAATGGCCGCTGGGCGACCAAGCGCGGCTTGCCGCGCCTCGAAGGGCATCGGCGCGGCGTCGAGGCGCTGCGGCGCACGGTGCGCGCCTCGATCGAGCTCGGCATCAGCTACCTGACGATCTACAGCTTCTCCTCGGAGAATTGGCGCCGCCCGGCCGAGGAAGTGGGCGATCTCTTCGGCCTTTTGCGCCTGTTCGTGCGCCGCGATCTCGCGGACCTGCATGCGCAAGGCGTCAAGGTGTGCTTCATCGGCTCGCGCGAGCGCCTGCCGTCCGACATTGCCGGGCTGTTCCTGGAAGCCGAGAAACTGACCCGCGCCAATGCCGGGCTCACCCTCGTGGTCGCCTTCAACTATGGCGCAAGGCAGGAGATCCTGAGCGCGGCGCGCGCCATCGCCAAGGCGGCGCAGGAGGGCAAGGTCGATCCGGATCGCCTCGACGAAGAGGGCTTCGAAGCCTTTCTCGGCACGATCGGCATTCCCGATCCCGACCTCCTCATCCGGACCTCCGGCGAGCAGCGCCTGTCGAATTTCCTATTGTGGCAATGCGCCTATACCGAATTCGTCTTCACGCCTCTCCTGTGGCCGGATTTCGATCGCGCCGCGCTCGAAGCGGCGATCCATGAGTTCCGCAGCCGGGATCGCCGCTATGGCGGCCTCGGCTCGCCGGCCGCCTCCTTGAAGGAACGCGCGTGAGGGGCGAGCCAAATTCTTCCAGCGCACGACCATCCCTCTTCACGCGACTCCGAGAACACGAACTCACCTCACGCGTGGCCTCAGCCTTCGGCCTGGCGCTGCTCGCGCTCGGCGCGACGGCTTGGGGCGGGGCGGCTTTCGCGGTGTTCTGGGCCGCCGCTTCCGTCTTCTTCCTTGCGGAATTCCTGGTCATGGTCGCCTATAAGCCCTTGGTCGTGGGCATCGCGGTCGGCGGGCTTGGCCTTGCAGGGTCGGCGCTCATACTCCTTCAGCCGGGCGCGCTTCCCGTGGGCCTTGCCGTCATCGGCCTGGCCGGGCTCGTGATGGCGGCTTGCGCGGCAGGCAGCGCTGCGCGCTATCTCAGTGTCGCCGGCCTCGTCTATGCGGCTTGCGTCGCGCTTCCCGTCATCCTGATCAGATCGCAGCCCCTGCATGGCCTCGCTGCGACGCTGTGGCTCTACGCCGTGGTCTGGGCCACCGATATCGGGGCTTATTTCGTCGGCCGCAGCCTCGGCGGGCCGAAGCTGTGGCCCCGCATCAGCCCGAAGAAGACCTGGTCCGGCCTGGTGGGGGGAACGCTCATCGGGGTCGGCGCGGCGAGCCTTGCCAATCTGTGCTGGCCTGTCCTGCCGCTTTCCGCGGGAGCCGTGGCAGGAATCAGTTCGCTTGCGAGCCTAGCGGCCCATGCGGGGGATCTCATGGAATCGGCCCTCAAGCGCAGATACAGCATCAAGGATTCAAGCCAACTCATTCCAGGACATGGCGGATTCATGGACCGGCTTGACGGATTTGCGGCCGCGTCGATCGTTATTGCGCTCGCCTTGCGCATCGCCGTTTGAGCCGAAAGCCCTGCATTCCTCCGATGCCGGGGCTGGTCTTTGTTCGCGGCGTTCACCATGTTTGCAAGCAGTCGCCGCTCGAGGCTTGCTAGTGCCGGCCGCGCCTGCGATTTTATGCTCAACAAACCGTTAACGCAGCCTGCCTTCCGAGCCGATCCCACCAGCTCCGATGGGGTGACGGCGTGATCTTGCCACATTCGGACGACACCAAGGACGTGATATGGATCTCCTTTCACTGGCGACACAGATGATGCATGTCCTGACCGCAAACATCGTCCCCATGCTGGTGCTGCTCGGCATCGTCGTCTTCGTGCATGAGCTGGGGCACTTCCTGGTCGGCCGCTGGTGCGGCGTCGGCGTCTGGACCTTTTCGATCGGCTTCGGACCCGAGCTGTTCGGCTTCAACGACCGGCACGGGACACGTTGGCGGCTCGCGGCCGTGCCGCTTGGCGGCTATGTCAAGTTCTACGGCGATCAGAATGCGGCGAGCGCGCCGGACCTCGCCGAGGTCGCGAAGATGACTCCGGAGGAGCGGCGCAGGAGCCTGCCGGCTCAGCCACTCTGGGCGCGGGCCCTCATCGTGGCCGCGGGTCCTCTGGCCAATTTCCTGCTCGCCATCGTCGTGTTCTCGGCGACGTCGTATTTCTACGGCAAGGCGGTGCTGACGCCGCGTATCGAGCGGGTCGAGCCGGCGAGCGCGGCTGCGACTGCGGGCTTCCTGCCGGGCGACGTCGTCCTCAAGATCGACGGGCAGCCGATCCAGGGCTTCTCCGAGCTGCAGATGGCGGTCAGCAGCCGTCCAGGTGAGACCTTGAGCTTCGTCGTGGCGCGCGCAGGTCGCGACGTGACGCTCGTCGCCACGCCTGTCGCGACCGATCTCAAGACGCCTTTCGGCAAGCAGCGCGGCGGCTTCCTCGGCGTCAGCCCGTCCAGCGATCCGAGCGACCTGCACTACATCTATCCCTCCCTGCTCGGCTCGATCGGCACGGGCATGTCCGACACCTTCGGCTTCGTCGAAAGGACGCTATCCTATATCGGCGGCATGCTGCTCGGCCGCGAATCCGCCTCGCAGCTCTCGGGCCCGCTGGGGATTGGTCAGGCCGTCGGCGTGGTGGCGGGCTGGGGCCTCGGGGCGCTGCTCAATTTCATGGCGCTGATGTCGGTGTCGATCGGGCTCATCAACCTCTTCCCGATCCCGATTCTCGATGGCGGCCATCTGCTGCTCTACGCGATCGAGGGCTCGCGCGGGCGCCCCTTGAGCGAGAAGGCGCAGGAGATGAGCTTCCGCATGGGGCTCGCTTTGGTGGTGGCGCTGATGTTGTTCGTCACCTTCAACGATATCTTGAAGATCACCTCATCCTGAGCTGTCGAATCGACTGCAAGCCGGGGATGGCCAGGAGCTCCCCGCAAGATCCTGAAATCGCAAGGATCGATCCTTTGAGCGGCGATGCCGATGGGGCATCGCTCCTCGCTTTGGGGAATTCAGCAGGGCAGGGCCTTCCGGCCTCTCCGTCCGGTTGACATCCGCGCAAATCCCGCCTGAAACTGGCCTGTCAGTGCTCGATTTCGACGGTTCGAAGTTTGAGGGGCGGCGAGGCGTGGCCTGGAGGTCACGCCTGCCCGATAAATCTCCCCTTAACGCTGCGAAGTGATTGCGCTGGCTCGGAAACCGGATAGAAGGTCAGTGGATGAGAATCCCGGGGACCGGGCGTGCATCATTGGCGAGAGCGGTGACGGACGATGTTTGATTGGGCTTTACTTCGACTTCCGGCGTTCCGGATGGCCGCCTTCGCGGCTGCCTTGCTGTCTGGAGGCCTGCCGGCCTTCGCCCAGCAGGTGATCGTGCGCGGCAACGCCAATGTCGATCCGGAGGCGGTGAAGCCTTACGTGTCGCGCGAAGGCCGGCTGCTCGACCCGGCGTCGGCGCAGGCCGAGCTCGACAAGGCCGGATTCTTCCCGGGCGCGAAGGTGACTCGCCAGGGCTCGAACCTGGTGGTGACCATCTCGGCCAAGGCGCAGATCTCGCGCGTCGTGTTCGAGGGAAACAGCAAGCTCAAGACCGACACCCTCGAGACCACGGTGCTGTCGAAGACGCGCGGCCCGTTCAGCCAATCCGTCGTCGATGCCGATGTGCAGCGCATCAAGGACCTCTACCGCACGCAAGGCCGCGGTCATGCCATTGTCTCGGAGAGAACCGTCAATCTGCCGGACGGCAAGGTCGACGTCGTCTTCACGGTCAAGGAGGGTGAGAAGACCGGTCTGAAAGAGATCAAGTTCATCGGCAACAACGCCGTTTCGAACTGGCGTCTGAAGAACATCATGACGACCACCGAGTCGAACTGGTTGAGCTTCTTCAAGACCTCCGACATCTATGATCCGGACCGCATCGCCGCCGATCTCGAGCAGATCCGCCGCTACTATCTCAAGAACGGCTATGCCGATTTCAGGGTCGTTTCCCAGGAAGCCGTATTCGACGAGGCGAGAGGGGGCTGGGTGCTGACCGTCGTGCTCGACGAGGGCGGGCCCTACCGGATCGGCGATGTGCGTGTCGAATCCCATATCCCGAGCATCGACGGCGACCAGCTTCGCCGCGTGGTGCGCACCTCGACCGGCGACCTCTACAACGCCGAGCTCGTCGAGAAGAGCGTCCAGGCCTTGACCAGCCAGGTCGGCGCCAAGGGCTATGCGTTCGGCCAGGCGCGGCCCGTCGGCACGCGCGACCCGGCTACCCATACGGTCTCGATCGGCTACATCGTCGAGGAAGGGCCGCGGGTGTTCGTCGAACGCATCGACATCAAGGCCAATACACGCACCCATGACGACGTGATTCGCCGCGAGATCGACCTCAGCGAAGGCGACGCCTACAACAAGGTCCTGATGGACCGCGCCGAGCGCCGTTTGAACAATCTCGGCTATTTCAAGAAGGTCGCCGTCACGACCGAGCCCGGGTCGACGCCCGACCGCATTGTCGTGGTGGTGAATGCCGAAGACCAACCGACGGGCGCTTTCGCGGTTTCGGGCGGCTATTCGACGAGCGACGGTATCATCGGCGAGGTGTCGGTGACCGAGAGCAACTTCCTCGGCCGCGGCCTCTACGTCAAAGTGTCGGGCTCGCTCGGCCAGAGGACGAACGGCGTCGAGTTCTCGTTCACGAACCCCTATTTCCTCGGGCAGAGATTGGCGGCGGGCTTCGACCTGTTCACCAAATACCAGGACAATACGAGATACGCGCTCTACACGAGCCGCACGACCGGCGGCCAGATCCGGCTCGGATTTCCGCTCACGGAGGAGTGGACCTTCATCGCGCGCTACGCGCTCTATTCGACCGATATCAAAATCCCGAACACCACGACGCAGCCCTTCAACGACTGCACCTCGCCAATTCCGGGCGTAACGCTCGTCAACCCCGACGGCACGACCAACCTGACGAGCTGCACGGCGAATGGCGAGGCGTCGATCGCCTTGAAGCAATCGAAGGGATCGCGGCTGACCTCGGCGCCGGGCTATACCTTCGACTACAACACCGTCGACAATGTGAAGGACCCGCATGCCGGCATATTCGCCGAAGTGAAGCAGGACTTCGCAGGCCTCGGCGGCGATTCGAAGTGGGTCCGCACCACCGGCGTCGCCAAATACTATTACGAGATGTATGAGGACGTCGTCGGCCTCTTCAAGCTCCAGGGCGGCTATCTGTGGGGCTATGGTGGCAACAACAAGCTCAAGATCACGGATAACTTCAACCTGGGTCCGGAGATCGTGCGCGGCTTCGCTCCACAGGGCATCGGCCCGCGTGACTTGAACGGCGATTTCAAGAACAATCCGCTGGGTGGAACCACCTATTTCGGCGGCTCGTTCGAAGTCCAGTTTCCGATCTGGGGCATCCCGAGGGAAATCGGGCTCAAAGGGGCATTGTTTGCCGATGCCGGCACCTTGTTCGGTTATCGCGGGCAGAAATACTTCCCTGGTTTCTATGGCGGAACCCTCGCCAACCCAGTCAATTGTAATCCGCCGGTTTCCTTCGCGCAGATCACCGCCACCCAGGTCAGCGAATGCGTGAATGTGCATGATTCGCACATGATCCGCTCCTCGGTCGGCGGCTCGATTCTCTGGAACTCACCGCTCGGGCCGATCCGCTTCGATCTCGCCTATGCGACGACGAAGGATAAATACGACCGCCTGCAAGTCTTCCGCTTCTCGGGCGGCGGGTCGTTCTGAGCGCAATTGCGATCAAGGCCGAGGCGCACAGCGCCTCGGCGATTCGGCAAAGCATCGTGCCCGATCCGGTCTTCCACGAGCCTGCGGCCAGCTTGACCCTCGCGGAGGTGGCAGCCCTTGTCGGCGCGCCGCCGCCTGCGCTGGAGCATGGCAAGCTGCGCGTCGCAGGCCTCGCCGCGATCGACCGGGCCGGTGAGGGGGATCTCACTTTCCTCGAGAATCCCCGCTATGTCGGCGCGCTGGCGCAGACCCAGGCGCTCGCCTGCCTGGTCGCCCAGAAGCACGCGGCGCGCGTTCCCGCTCACGTCCTGCCACTCCTGGTCAAGGATCCGCAACGTTCCTTCGCGCGCGTCGCCGCCACGCTGTTCCCGACCGCGCTGCGCCCGACCTCGGTCTGCGGCACGCATGGCGTGTCGCCCGGCTCTTTCGTCGATGCGAGCGCCAGGCTCGAGGCCGGCGTGACCGTCGATCCGGGCGCGGTGATCGGCCCAGGCGCCGAGATCGGCGCCGGAAGCCTGATCGGCGCCAATGCGGTGATCGGACCCTCGGTGCGGATCGGCAGGGATTGCGCCATCGGGCCTTGCGCCTCGGTGACACATGCCCTGATCGGCAACCGCGTCATCCTGCATGCCGGCGTGCGGGTCGGGCAGGACGGATTCGGCTTCGCCATGGGGGCGCAAGGCCATTTGAAGATACCGCAGCTCGGTCGCGTCATCATCCAGGACGATGTCGAGATTGGCGCCAACTCCACCATCGATCGCGGCGCCAATCGCGACACCATGATCGGCGAGGGGACGAAGATCGATAATCTCGTCCAGATCGCGCATAATGTCGTCATCGGCCGCCATTGCGTGATCGCCGCCGGCGTCGGCATTTCCGGCAGCGCAACGCTCGACGATTTCGTCGTGCTGGGCGGCCATGTCGGCGTCGTCGGGCATCTGCGCATCGGCCAGGGCACGCAGGTCGCCGGGTCGAGCAATGTCACAGGCGATGTGCCCGCCGGCGCGCGCTATGGCGGCACGCCGGCCAAGCCGATTCGGGATTGGTTCCGGGAAATGCAGCTCATTGCCTTGCTTGCCAGGCGCTGGCAGCGCGGCGAACGTCAAGGTCTTGCAGGCGCAGGTCTTGGAGGCGTCGATCTTGGGGGCGCTGATGTGAAAGGTGAGGGGAAGGCGGGGGATTCCGCCGCGGGGAAGGATTGAAAGATGGGCGATACACCGAACTCACTCGATACGGCGCAGATCCTCGACATCCTGAACTATCTTCCGCACCGCTATCCGTTCCTGCTCGTCGACCGCATCATCGAGATGAAGGGCGACCAGAGCTGCATCGGCATCAAGAATGTCAGCTATAACGAGCCGCAATTCACCGGCCATTTCCCCGGCAACCCGATCATGCCCGGCGTGCTGATGATCGAGGGCATGGCGCAGACGGCGGGTGCGCTCTGCGCCCGCACCATCACGCCGCGGCCCAAGGCGGTCTATTTCATGACCATCGACAAGGCGAAATTCCGCAAGCCGGTGTTCCCCGGCGATGTCGTCGAATACCATATGACCAAGCTCAAGAACCGCCTCAACATGTGGTGGTTTCGCGGCGAGGCGAAGGTCGCGGGCGTGCTGGTCTGCGAGGCCGAGATCGCCGCCATGCTGGTCCGCGATTGATCGCTGCGATGAGCTTGATTCATGCAACGGCCATCGTCGAGGACGGCGCCCGTCTCGGTGCGGACGTGCGCGTCGGCCCGTTCTGCTGGGTCGGCCCCGACGTGGTGCTCGGCGATGGCTGCGAACTCGTCAGCCATGTGGCGCTCGCCGGGCGCACGACGATCGGTGCGAAGACGCGCATCTTTCCCTTCGCGTCGATCGGCCATCAGCCTCAGGACCTGAAATATGCGGGCGAGCCCTCGACGCTGACCATTGGCTCGGATTGCCTCATCCGCGAGGGGGTGACCATGAACCCCGGCACAGTGGGCGGGGGCATGGCGACAGTGATCGGCGATCGCTGCGCCTTCCTGGCGAATTCCCATGTCGGGCATGATTGCAAGGTCGGAAACGACGTCATCTTGTCGAATAACGTCATGCTCGCCGGCCATGTGGCGATCGGAGATTTCGTCATCATCGGCGGCGGCGCAGCCGTCATCCAGTTCACGCGCGTCGGTGCGCACGCCTTCATCGGCGGCCTGTCCGGGCTCGAGAACGACTTGATCCCCTACGGCATGGCGCTCGGCAACCGGGCGTATCTTGGGGGGCTCAATCTCGTCGGCTTGCGCCGGCGTGGCTTCTCGCGCGAGTCGATCCACGATCTGCGGCGAGCCTATCGACTGCTTTTCGCCGATGAGGGCGCTTTGAAGGAGCGTGTCGAGGACGTTGCTCAGGAATTCGCCGAGCATCCGCAGGTGCACGAGATCCTCGACTTCATTCGCGAGGGCGGCGAGCGTGCCTTGTGCACGCCGCGCAACGGGCAAGGCCAGAAATCGTGATTTCGAGCGGCCCGGCGCGGGCCGGCGTGCCCTCATCCAGGCAGGGTCCCATCGCTTTGCTCTGCGCCGGCGGCGCCTTGCCGTTCGCCGTCGCCGAGGCGATGCGCCTGGCCGGGCGTCAGGCGTTGATCGTGGCGATCGCCGGCATCGCCGATCCGGGGCTCGACCGGCTCGGTGCCCATTGGCTGGCGCTCGGGCAATTGGGCAAGCTGTTCGCCTTGCTGCGCCGCGAGAACTGCGCCGGCGTCGTGCTCGTCGGCGCCATGCAGCGTCCGACCTTGCGCTCCATGCGCATCGATGCGATCGGCTGGAGTTATCTCTTCGACTTCCTGCGCAACGTCCGGCGCAGCGATGACGGGATGCTGCGCGGCATGCTGCGCTGGTTCGAGGATCAGGGCTTTCCGGTGCTCAGCGCCGGCGAGGTTGCGCCTGAGCTGCTGGCGCCGGAGGGCCGCATCGGCCAGCTCGCCGCGCCATCCGAGGCGCTCGCCGCGGCGGCGCAGGGCTTTGCCTGCCTCGACGCCATCTCGCCTTTCGATGTCGGTCAAGCGCTCGTCAGTTTCGGCGAGCGCATCGTGGCGATCGAGGGCGCCGAAGGCACTGACGGGCTGATCGACAGGATCGCGGAGCTGCGCCGGTTGGGAAGGCTGCCGCGATCGGGGCGGGATGGCCTACTGCTCAAGGGGACCAAGATCGGCCAGAGTCTCAAGGTGGACCTGCCGACCATCGGGCCGCGCACCATCGAGCGCGCCGCCAAGGCCGGCCTTGCCGGAGTGGTGGTCGAGGCGGGCCGAGTGCTGGTCATCGAGGGCCAGGCGGTGGTCGCGGCCGCCGATGCGGCAGGCCTCTTCCTGTTCGGCCTGAAACGCGATCGCAGCCAATGAGCAGCGCATCGGATCCGGCGGCCGCCGCGCCCCGCCCCCTCATCGTCGGCCTGGTCGCCGGCGAGGAATCGGGGGATGCGCTCGGCGCGCCGCTGATGCGCGCGCTGCGCGAGGCGTTGGCGCCGCGCGAGGTCGCCTTCGTCGGCGTCGGCGGCCAGGCGATGCAGGGCGAGGGGCTCAAGAGCCTGTTTCCCCTTTCCGACATCGCCGTGATGGGCTTCACGGCCGTGATCGCCCGCTTGCCGCTCCTGCTGCGGCGCATACGCCAGACCGTCGAGGCGCTGCTCGCTGCGCGGCCGGACGTGCTCGTGATCATCGACAGTCCAGACTTCACCCACAGGGTCGCGAGGCGGTTGCGCGCCAGGCTGCCCAAGCTGCCCGTCGTCGATTACGTGAGCCCCTCCGTCTGGGCCTGGCGGCCGGGGCGGGCGCGGGCCATGCGCCGCTATGTCGATCAGGTGCTGGCGCTCCTGCCCTTCGAGCCTGAGGCGCATCGCAAGCTCGGCGGCCCGAGCTGCACCTATGTCGGCCATCCATTGTCGCAAAGGCTTGGCGATTTCATGCCCGATCTCGACGACGAGGCTGCACGCCAGGCCTCGCCGCCGCTTCTGCTGGTGCTGCCCGGCAGCCGCCGCACCGAGATCAGGCGGCTCCTGCCGGTATTCGGCGAGACCATCGCCAGGCTCCACGCGACCCACCCGATCCGGCCCGTCCTGCCGGCTGTGCCCTGGCTGGCGCAGGAGATCGCCGATGCGACGCGCAGCTGGCCTCTGGTCCCACAGATCGTCACCGGAGAGGCGGCCAAGCTTGCCGCCTTCCGCCAGGGGCGCGCCGCGCTTGCCGCCTCAGGCACGGTCTCGCTGGAGCTGGCGCTGGCAGGCGTGCCGACCGTCGCGGCCTATAAGGTCGGAGCCTTGGAGGTCCACATCCTGCGGCTCCTGGTCACGGCGCCTCATATCCTGTTGCCGAACCTGATCCTCGAGGAGAGGGCGGTGCCGGAGCTCGTCCAGGATGACTGCACGCCTGAGGCGCTGGGCGCTGCCCTGCTGCCGCTCCTCCAGGACAGCCCGGCCCGGCGCGCCCAGCTGGCGGCGCTGGCTCAGGTCCGCGAACGCATAGCCATACCGGGCGAAACGCCGGCGGCGCGGGCAGCCGGCATCGTCATTGCGGCGCTCGCCCTCTCCCCATCTGCGACGAGAGGGGGCTAGGCGCCGTCAGCGGCGCTGAGCGAGCGGCGTGTATTCGCGCCGCGGCGCGCCCGTATAGAGCTGACGCGGCCGGCCGATCTTCTGGCTCGGATCCTCGATCATCTCCTTCCACTGGGCGATCCAGCCCGTGGTGCGTGCGAGCGCGAACAAGGCCGTGAACATATCGGTCGGGAAACCCATCGCCTTCAAGGTCAGACCCGAATAGAAGTCGATATTGGGGTAGAGCTTCTTCTCGATGAAATACTCATCGTGCAGCGCGATGCGCTCGAGCTCGAGCGCCACGTCGAGCAGCGGGTCATCCTTGATGCCGAGCTCGGCCAGCACCTCATGCGTGGTGCGCTGCATGATCTTGGCGCGCGGATCGTAGTTCTTGTAGACGCGATGGCCGAAGCCCATCAGGCGGAACGGGTCGTTCTTGTCCTTGGCGCGGGCGATGAATTGCGGGATGCGCTCCGGTTTGCCGATCTCGGCCAGCATCTTGAGCGCCGCCTCGTTGGCTCCACCATGGGCAGGGCCCCACAGGCAGGCGATGCCGGCTGCGATGCAGGCGAAGGGATTGGCGCCCGAGGACCCGGCGAGCCGCACCGTGGCGGTCGAGGCGTTCTGCTCGTGATCGGCATGCAGGATGAAGATGCGGTCGAGGGCGCGCGACAGCACCGGGTTGACGTGATAGTCCTCGCACGGCACCGCATAGCACATCCGCAAGAAGTTCGACGTATAGTCGAGATCATTCTTCGGATAAACGAAGGGCTGACCGATCGTATACTTGAAAGCCATGGCCGCCAGCGTCGGGATCTTGGCGATCATGCGGATCGAGGCGACCATGCGCTGATGATCGTCGGAGATATCCGTCGAGTCGTGATAGAAGGCCGACAGCGCGCCGACCGCCGCCACCATCACGGCCATCGGATGAGCGTCGCGGCGGAAGCCCTGGAAGAAGCGTGTCATCTGGTCATGCACCATGGTGTGGCGCGTGACGCGGTAGACGAAATCGTCCTTCTGCTGGCTGGTCGGCAATTCGCCGTAGAGCAGCAAATAGGCGGTCTCCAGGAAGTCGCCATGCTCGGCGAGCTGCTCGATCGGGTAGCCGCGATAGAGAAGGATGCCCTCGTCACCGTCGATATAGGTGATCTTGGAATCGCAGCTCGCAGTCGAGGTGAAACCCGGATCGTAGGTGAACATGCCCGTCTGGGCGTAGAGCTTCGAGATGTCGACGACGCTTGGGCCGACCGAGCCGTCACGTGCCGGAAGTTCGACGACCTTGTTGCCCACCGTGATCGAGCTGACGATTGCGCTCATGTTCAAGCCCATGGTTGGTCGCCGATTGCGCGACGGTTCGAATAAATGCGTGACGATGGGCCGGCGCGATGACCAACCAATGACGACGCCGTCTCCCCCAGAATGTTGCAGTGCGTAACGCTTTTGACAAGGGCGGGCAAGAGATGGCCGGGTTGCTGCCGCAGACCGTCATGGCGATGCCGGAAAACCGCCCATTTTTTCAGCGGTTCCCGGCCGATTCCGCAAGGCATTTGTGCGCTGCCGCATCGGTAGCGCGGAGCTCCGGTCGCTCGCGCTTTGCATATCAGAGGCGGCCTCTCAGAGCCGATCTCTCAAAGCCGGTCTCTCAAAGCCGGTCTTGGAGACGCGCCAGGCATTCCTCGCGCCCGAGCACCACCATCACGTCGAAGAGGCCGGGCGAGGTGGCGCGGCCGGTAAGGGCAGCCCGCAGGGGCTGCGCCACCTGGCCGAGCTTCAGCGCCTCCGCCTCCGCGAAGCTGCGCACCACGGCTTCGAGAGCGGCCGTGCTCCACTCGCCTTGCGGCGCGGCGAGGAGGGGCGTGACCTTGGCGAGCACGGCGATCGCGGCCGGTGTCAGCAGCGCCTTCGCCTTGTCGTCGAGCGCCAGCGGGCGCGGGGCGTAGAGATAATAGGCGCCCTCGATCAGCTCGATCAGCGTCTTGGCGCGCTCCTTCAGCCCCGGCATTGCGGCGACGAGGCGCGTCCGCATGGCTGGCTCCAGGGCCGCGGGCGCGCCGCGCGGCGGTCCGACCTCGGGCAGGATGCGTTCGATCGCCTGGACAAGCTCGGCATCCTGCGTCTCGCGGATATAAAGCCCGTTCAAATTCTCGAGCTTGGCGAAATCGAAGCGCGCCGGCGAGCGCCCCACCGCTTCGAGGTTGAAGACGTCGATCATCTCCTGCGTCGAGAACACCTCCTGATCGCCATGCGACCAGCCCAGACGCACGAGATAATTGCGCAGCGCCGCCGGCAGGTAGCCAAGCCCGCGATAGGCATCGACGCCAAGCGCGCCATGGCGCTTGGAGAGCTTGGCGCCGTCCGGGCCATGAATCAGCGGGATATGCGCCATGCGCGGCACATCCCAGCCGAAGGCGCGATAGATCTGCGTCTGGCGCGCCGCATTGGTCAGGTGATCGTCGCCACGGATGACGTCGGTGACGCCCATATCGTGATCGTCGACGACCACGGCCAGCATATAGGTCGGGGTGCCGTCCGAGCGCAGAAGCACGAGGTCGTCGAGGTCCCTGTTCTGCCAGGTGACGCGGCCCTGCACCATGTCCTCGACCACCGTCTCGCCCTGGCTCGGAGCCTTGAGGCGGATGACGGGCTTCACACCGGCCGGCGCCTCCTTGGGGTCGCGGTCGCGCCAGCGGCCGTCATAGCGCATCGGACGGCCCTCGCGCTTGGCCGCCTCGCGCATCTCGTCGAGTTCCTCCTTCGAGGCGTAGCAGGGATAGGCATTCCCCGAGGCGACGAGGCCGAGCGCCGCCTCGGCGTGGCGCGCGACCCGCGCGAACTGGAACACCGCATCGCCGTCCCAATCGAGGCCGAGCCATTTCAAGCCGTCGAGGATGGCAGCGATCGCAGTTTCGGTCGAACGCTCGCGATCCGTGTCCTCGATGCGCAACAGCATGCGCCCCCCGTGATGGCGGGCATAGAGCCAATTGAAGAGGGCGGTGCGTGCGCCTCCGATATGCAGGAAGCCCGTAGGCGAAGGGGCGAAGCGCGTGACGATGTCCGGGGTCATCTCGGGTTCCGTTGCGGCGAGTCTTGGTGCGGCGAGTCTTGGTGCCGCGGGTCTTGGTGCGACAAGTGTTGGATGTTGCACATCTGTTCCCCTTGGCGGGAAACGCCGCGCATGTAGCATGTTCGGGCGGCACATAGGGCATCCAGGGGGGCTTGTCACGGGCGTGCGCAGGGGAGGCGTAGGCGAAGCGATCGGGGCCAAGGCCGTGGCCGGCGGCATTCCTGTCGGCATCGCGTTGCGCGAAGCCTGGCTCCGCCTGCGAGGAGCCTGCGAGGCCGCAATCGAGCTCGAGATCGAGCAGCGGCGCCTGTTCCTGTGGCTGCCGGTCGCGGCCGGTGCCGGCGTCGTCCTGTATTTCGCGGCGGACCGTGAACCTTCGCTCGGTTATGCGGCGTTGGTCGCGGCCGCTTCGGTCGGGCTGTGCGTGGCCCTGCGGCACTGGCGCGCCCATTTCGCTGCCGCGCTCCTCGTCACAGCCATTGCCTGCGGCTTCCTGTCGGCGACCTTGCGCTCCTATCTCCTGGCTGCGCCCGTCCTCGATCGGCCGCGCGTCCTCAAGCTGACCGGCACGATCGAGGAGATGAATCTGCGCCGCCAGGGCGCGCGCTTCATCCTGCGCGTCGCCGAAGCGCAAGACTTGCGGCCCGATGAGACACCCTATCGCGTGCGCCTCACCACCAAGGAGACGCCGCGTGTCGAGGCGGGGGACTTCGTCGCGGTCACCGCGCGGCTGCTGCCGCCGGCACGCGCAGCCCTGCCGGGCGGCTATGATTTCGCCCGCGATGCGTATTTCGCAAGACTCGGCGCAGTCGGATCGGTGCTCGGGCGCATCACCGCAGAGGCAGCGCCCGCCCCGCCGGGTCTGCGGTTGAGGCTGATGGCCGCCGTCGACCGGGCCCGCAACGCGCTCGCCCAGCGCGTCTTCGCCATCCTCGGCGGCGATGAGGGCGCGGTCGCGGCCGCCATGGTCACCGGCAAGCGCGAGCTCCTTTCGGACAAGGCGCGCGAGCTCATCCGCGAGGCCGGCATCTTTCACATCATCACCATATCGGGCGTGCAGATGACGCTCGTGGCGGGGATGATCTTCTGGGTAGTGCGCCGTCTGCTCGCATTTTCCAGCGTCCTGGCGCTGCGTTATCCTATCAAGAAATGGGCTGCCGCCGTCGCCATGCTCGGCGCCATCGCCTATGACATCTGCACCGGCTCGCGCGTCGGCACCGAGCGCGCCTTGTTCATGACGCTGATCGTGCTCGCCGCGGTGCTCGCCGATCGACGTGCCTTCACCATGCGCAACCTGGCCTACGCGGCATTCGCCGTCATCGCCTTCGAGCCGGAGGCGATACTGGGTGCGAGCTTCCAGCTGTCTTTCGCCGCCGTCTCGGCGCTGGTCGCCGTTTCCGAGACGCGCATGGCCATGCTGGCGAAGCAGCGGACGAGACTGCAGGATCTTGGCAAAGCGCGCGAACCGCCTCCGCAAGGCCTTCTCGCGCGCTTTATCGGCAAGGCCGTCGAGACGCTGGCCTGGCTGCTATTCGCGACGCTCTGCGCCACCTCGGCGACGGCTTCCTACATGGCTTATGACTTCCACGAGCTCAGCCCCTATGTGCTGATCGGCAACCCGCTCACCTTGACCATCATCGAGTTCTTCGCGGTGCCCGGCGCCTTGATCGGCGCGCTCCTCTACCCGCTCGGGCTCGACGGCTTCGTCTGGCATTATCTCGGGGTCGGCATCCAGCTGATCTTCTGGGCGGCGCGCCAGATCGCCGCGGCTCCGGGCGCGACGCTCTATCTGCATACATTCGCGCCCTGGGCCATCCTGTTCCTGACGCTTGCCGTGTTGTCCGCCGTCATCTGGAAGAGCTGGCTGCTGCGCTCGACGGCGCTGATCTTCCTCGCGCTCGGCCTTCTCGGCGCCGTGTCGGGCGAAGGCTTCGACGTGGTCGTGGCGCCGGGCGGCGATGCAGCGACCCTCAGGCTCTCCGACGGCAAGCTCGCAGTGGTCGGGGCGCGGCCGAACCTGTTCGCCGCCGAGCAATGGCTGCGCGCCGATGGCGATAGCCGCGAGGCGCATCAATTGCTCGGCCTTGGCAGCGTCTGCGACCGGCTGGGCTGCGTTGGCAAGCTGCGCGACGGCAGCATGCTCGCCGTGGTGATGGTGGCAGCGGCCTTCGAGGACGACTGCCTGCGCGCCGACATCGTCGTCACGCCGCTGCGGGCGCCTGCGAATTGCGTGGCGCCGCTCATCCTCGATCGACCTCGGCTCGAAGCAACCGGTGCCGTCAGCCTGCGTATTGACGGCGATCACCTTGCCATGACGACAGCCCGCTCGGTGGACGAGAACCGACCCTGGTCGCGCCCACCGCGGCATGCGCGACCAGCTGTCACGGCGGGCAAGAGCGGCACGACCGAAGAGGAGCCTGAGGCCCCGAGCGAGGAACGAGCTGAGCCCGATACCGAGTGAGGTGAGAGGTGGCCGGCAACGGCGTTGCCGGGAGCGGCTCGATCGTGCGACGCGGATATGTCCGTGTTCTTCAAGCGCAACGATCGCTGAGAGCAAACTGCACGCCTGCTGTGCGGGGAGATGAAATATGCTAATTGAGGTGCATGATGAGCAAGCTTAAGGAGATGCTGACGCGGGCCGAAAGTTGGCCGGAAGCCGACCAGGCAGAGCTTGTCGAGCTCGCACAGGAAATCGAAGCGCGTCATGCCGGCGAGTATGAGGCGAATGTCGAAGAGCTGGCGGGCATAGATAGTGGACTGCTCGCGGCGGCCGAAGGTCGGTTCGCCGCCGAGGACGATGCTGAAGCGACCTTCTCCAAATATCGCTGGATATGATATAATGTCCGCCATGATCAAAGCACTTAGAGAAGTGGTCCTGAGCGCTGAGACTTGGCCGGCGGAAGACCAGGCGGAGCTTGCCGAGTTCGCGCGCGAGATACAGGCACGGCGCACGGGCGTCTATGTGATGTCGGATGATGAAAAGGTTGCCGTGCGCCTTGGGCTCGCGCAAGCCGATCGCGGAGAATTCGCGCCCGATCAGATCATTGCGGAGGCAGACAAGCGCCACGATCTATGAGGGTTCGCTATACCCTCAGAGCGTTCCGGGATCGGGAACAAATCTTCGAATATCTGCGTGAACGCTCACCGAGCGGTGCTCGCAACGTGATGAGGGATATCCGCACCACGGTAACGCGCCTGGCCGAACAGCCCCGCAGCGGCCATGAGACCGACGAGCCCGATGTGCGGGTAGTGTTCGTTGGCCGGTATCCGTACAAAATCTTCTATCGTGTCCGTGACGATGTCGTGGAAATCGCGCATATCCGCCATACGTCGCGGGCGCCCTGGGAAGGGGAGGGCGAAGCCCGCAAGTGATGAGAGGCAACGCCAAGAAAAATTCGCTGCTGCACTGGCGGCCGGCACGCCCGGACGATCTGGAAGCGATCAACAGCATTGGTGATCGGATTCACCCCGATCTCGTCGAGCGACCGGAAATCTTCGAGGAGAGGTTCAGGTTGTTTCCCGATGGGTGCATGGCGCTGAGCGATGGCGAGGGTCTGGCCGGATATGGGCTCTGTCACCCTTGGGTGCTGAACAGCATCCCTCCGCTCGATACCTTGCTCATCTCCCTGCCTTCGCCGCCTGAATGCATTTTCGTTCATGACGTGGGGATTGTTCCGCGGGCGCGCGGCAGCAATTCGGCGCAGGCCTATATCGCGCTCGCCGTGGATCTGGCACGCGAAAGGGGCATTTCCGCTTTGACCCTCGTCTCCGTCTACGAAACGCAGCCACTCTGGGAACGCTGCGGCTTTCATGTGGCACATGAGCGCGCTCTTGGCGAGAAGTTGAAATCCTATGGTGCGACCGCGAAATACATGCTTCGCAGACTTGCCCGGTGATGCTGTACTTCTGGCGAGCCTCACAGTTCCGAGCCGCCACCCAGCCGGAGCCTGACTAGCTGTGGAAGCCCGGCGCCACGCCCTCGCGCATCACGAAATGCCGCAAGGGTGGGATGAGGTCGAGCGCCGCCATGCCGAGGCCACGCACGAGGTCGACGGGGAGGAAAGGCGAGAGCAAGGAGCGGTTCATGGCCTTGACGATGCCGGCCCGGCTGGTCACATCGCCCCGACGGGCGCGGTCATAGGCCTCGAGCAGGAGCTCACCTCCGACATCGTCACCGTCGCGCAACGCTTCCCCGGCGAGCGCCGCTAGCGCCGCGGCGTCACGCAGGCCGAGATTGAGCCCTTGCGCGCCGATCGGCGGAAAGGCATGCGCCGCCTCGCCGACCAGCGCCAGGCGCTGCCCATGGAAGCGCGTCACATCGAGGCTCGCGAGCGGCACGGCGCCGCGCGGCCCCGCGACCCGCATCTTGCCGAGGATCGCATGCACGCGCTTTTCGACCATGAGCGCGAAGGCGTCGTCGTCGAGCGCCGCGAGCCTCTGAGCCTCTTCCTGGCGCAGCATCCAGACGAGGCTCGATCGATAGCGAAATGCCCGCGATTCCGGCGGGGCTGCCGTCGCGTCTGTCGAGGCAGGCAGCGGCACCAGTGTGCAGGGGCCGCCGCGCATATGGAATTCGGTCGAGACGTCGTCATGAGGGAGGGCGTGCGCCAGGATGGCGGTGAGAGCCGATTGCGGCAGCCGTTCGAGGTGTGCTCGGATGCCGGCCGCCTGGCGCAGTTGCGAGCGCTGTCCGTCCGCCGCGACGATCAGCGCGGCCTCGATGCGGCCCAGATTCTTGCCGCCATTTCGGCCTTTGACGGCGATGCTGGCGGTCTCGGCCTCGAAGCGCGGCTCTTCGAACACGCCATCCATTAGGTGAATGGACGGTACCGTCTCGGCGAGCCGGCGCAGCGAAGCCGCCAAGGCGCCGGCCTCGACATTCCAGCCGAAAGCGTCGAGCCCGATCTCGCTCGCGGCGAAAGTGAGCGGGCGCCAGCGGAACAAATTGTCGGTGTCGTCGATGATGCGGAGCTTGCGCAAGGGGGCGGCTTGAGGTGCGAGAGTTTTCCAGGCGCCGAGCTCGGTGAGGAGGTGCACCGAATGCTGGAACAGGGCGACGGTGCGCCCGCCGGCCTCGGGCACCGTCTGCCCCACCAGGCTCACCTCCAGGCCCTCGCGTGCGAGCGCAAGCGCCGCAAGGAGCCCGGCCGGGCCCGCTCCCGCAACGATGATGCGCTTGTCTCGAACGGCGCTCACTAGCCTGTCAATCTCTTGGTTCGCCGGCCGCGGCCCCGGGCTGAATCCGTCCGTGCCGACCGGCTCCTCCGATCAACGGAAGGTGACGGGATCGATCCAGATCGTCTCCTCGGCGATCTCGAGCTTGATGCGGCTCGCCTCATTCTCGATCTCGTTCAGCCGGGCCGGCGAGAAGCAGCCCAGGCGGCGCGCCTGCTGGACCGATATCGCGACCTCGGTCGCCCCGGTGGCGACGTCGACCTGCTCGGCGGACATCACCGCGTTGAGCGCGATATCGGGACCGGTGAAGCCGTCATTGGCCCTCACCCGTTTGAGACGATGGAAGCTGCGCTCATGGGCCCGAAACACCCTGGCGGTTTGCCGGATCGAGCGCAGGGCCCCATTGAAGGATTGCGCGTAGATCGCGCAAGGCGAGGCGCCATAAGCGCCGAGATCGGCGGCAGCCGTCGGGCCGGTCCCGGCGGCAAAGGCGGCGAGCGTCGCGAGTGCGAGGCCAAGGACGGCGCGGTGTGAAATTGAGCCATGGCGATTCATGCCGGCAGGGTAGGGCAGGGGCGAGTTTCGCTCAAGGGGTGTCCGCTGCCCTTTGTACGCTCGACTGAAATGCGAGCCCGCGATCCCAGGGCGGATCGGGCTTGAAGCGGCGGGCCAGGAATTCGACGAAGGCGCGGACCTTCGCGGGCGGCTGGCGACCGGATGGCAAGATGGCGTGGATCGGCAGCGTACGCGTCGGCTGATCGAGCGGCAGGGTCACAAGGCTTCCCGAACGCAGGCGATCGGCGAGCAGGAATGTCGGCTGGTAGATCAGGCCCTGGCCGGCGAGCGCGGCAGCGACCAGCGCGTCGCCATTGCTGGCGCGCAGATTGCCCGCGATCTTGACCGCCACCTCGCCATTCTTGCCGAACTGCCAGCGATCGGCGCTTGCCGGGCTCGGCAGCGTGTAGCCGAGGCAGTTATGGGCGGCGAGATCGGCCAGCACATGCGGCGTGCCTCGCGCCGCGAGATAAGCGGGCGCGGCGCAGAGGACGACACGGCAGGGCGCGAGATAGCGGGCGACGAGGCTCGATTCCTGCAGGAACCCGATGCGCACGGCGAGATCCCAGCCCTCGTCGATCAGGTCGACATAGCGGTCGCTCAGCCCGAGATCGATCGAGACCGCCGGATGGAGATGCACGAACTCGGCGAGCGCAGGCGCGATCTCGCGGATGCCGAACGACAGAGGAACGTTGAGCCGCAACGTGCCCCTGGGCTCGACCTGGTCCGCGCGTGCCGAGGTCTCGGCCTCCTCGATTTCGGCGAGGATGCGCTCGCAGGAGGCGAGATAATGTCGCCCCGCTTCGGTCAAGGTCAGCCGCCGCGTCGAGCGATGGAATAGCTTGACGCCGAGCCGCTCCTCGAGCGCCGCGATATGCTTCGTCACCATGGTCTGCGACAGGTTGAGCGCGCGACCGGCGGCGGAAAAGCTCCCCAATGCCGTGACGCGTACGAAGACGAGCATGCTGGTGACGCGATCGAGCATCGTTCATCTCATATGCACGGTGTGAGCTGTTATCACGCTTGCCCCGATAATCAATGCAATCGCGGGAGATTACTTCCAGCTGATCGCGTTCCGGAGGCCGAAAATGATCGATGCCCGCACCGCTCCCTATGCCGCCCTCGCCTTGCGCTTGACGCTCGGCGCCATGTTCCTGGCCCATGCTGGCTTGAAGCTCTTCGTGTTCACCCCTGCCGGCACGGCGCAGTTCTTCGGCAAGCTCGGCCTGCCGTCGGCGCTCGCCTACCTCACGATCGCTGCCGAGATTCTCGGCGCGCTCTGCCTCATCCTCGGCTATTTCACTCGCTGGGCATCGCTCGTGCTCGTCGCTGTCCTCATCGGCGCCATCGTCACGGTGCACGCCGCCAACGGCTTCTTCTTCACCAATGCGGGCGGCGGATGGGAATATCCGGCGTTCTGGGCGGTCGCGCTTCTGGTGCAGGCTCTGCTCGGGGATGGCGCCTATGCGCTGCGCTCCCCATCTAAGCCGGGCGAGCTTGCCCTGGCGCGTTGAAGCCGCACGAGACCGGAGCCATCACCATGAACACCCTGGTGCAGAACAAGACCTCCGGCCGCGCCGTGACGGCCGACCCGATCGATCCGGGCGTCCGCATCGGCCATGTGCATCTCAAGGTCGCCGATCTCGAAAGGGCGCTGGCCTTCTATTGCGGCGTGCTCGGCTTCGAGCAGATCCAGCGCTACGGCGCGCAGGCAGCCTTCATCTCGGCCGGCGGCTACCATCACCATATCGGGCTGAACACCTGGGAGAGCGCCGGCGGCAAGCCCCCGGCGCCCGGCACCACGGGGCTCTATCACGTCGCCATCCTCTACCCGACGCGCGCCAAGCTCGCCGATGCGCTGCGCCGCCTGATCGCGGCCGGCATTCAGCTCGACGGGGCGAGCGATCATGGGGTCAGCGAAGCCCTCTATCTGCGCGACCCGGATGAGAACGGCGTCGAGCTCTATTGGGACCGCCCGAAGGAACTCTGGCCGCGCGGCCCGGATGGCGGCCTGCAGATGCACACGCGCCGCCTCGACCTCGAGGGCTTGCTGAAGGAACCGGCCTGAGCCGCGCTCCAAGACTTGGCTCAGACCGGCTCGAGCCCCTCGGCGAGCGCCAGCGCCTGGCGCTCGAACAGCTTGCGGTAGACGCCGCCTTCGATGCCGATCAGCGACAGATGATTGCCCTCTTCGACGATGCGGTCGCGCTCGAAGACCAGGATGCGATCGAGCTTCTGCACCGTCGACAGGCGGTGCGCGATCACGATCGCGGTGCGTCCCAGCATCAATCGCTGCATGCCCTCCTGGATCAGCGCCTCCGATTCCGAATCGAGGCTCGAAGTTGCCTCGTCGAGGATCAGTATCGGTGAATCGGCCAGGAAGGCGCGCGCGATGGCGATGCGCTGGCGCTCGCCGCCCGAGAGCTTGACGCCGCGCTCGCCGACCAAGGTGTTGTAGCCGCGCGGCAGCCGCGCGATGAACTCCTCTCCTTCGCATCGACATTTGCCGCCGCGGTCGAGACTGCAACCAAGCGTTAAGCGAGTGCGCAACCAAGGGTGCAATTTCGGCGTCCGCGTTAACGCGGCGGTCAATATGGCATGCGATGGATTCCCTATGCGCATCGACCAGCTCTCACCGATCACGGGCGAGTTCCTTGTCGCCAAGGACGAGATGCGCTTCCGAGCCGAGCGCCTGCCGGAGGCGATGCGCCAAGCCCGCATCATATTCGCCCTTTCGGTGATCTTGAACATCGTGTTCTTCATCAGCGACTGGCGCGTCCACGGGCAGGCGAATTTCTCGATCTCCATCCCGGCCCGCGCGGTGATCGTCGGCGTCGCCATCGTCTGCCTGATCGCCATCGACCGCATGACGACGTTCAGGGGCGCCCAAGCTGTGATGCTCGCCTGGACGACGGCGCTCGGCCTTGCGGTCGGCGCCATCGTTTCCACACACAGCGATACCGCGCTGTTCGTCACTCTGATGCTGCCCTCGGCCTTTTGGCTCGTCGTGCCGGCATCGTTCGGCGCCGTCGCCCTGTCGGGCATAGGCTGCAGCGTGATCATGGTGTGCGGTTATCTTCTCCACGAAGATGCCGCCTCTGTCGTGATCGGGCTGCTGCTCGTCATGCTGCTGCTCAATTGCGCGCTCGCCACGGTGGTGGTCCGCTCCAATCGCTTGCGTCGTCAGGCGTGGATGGCGTCCGAGCGGGAGCGGGGCATCAAGCAGGAGCTCGCCGAAAGCCGCCTCACGCTGCAAAGAATGCTGATGAGAGTGCCGGTGCCGCTCCTCATCGTGTCCAAGGCCGATGGTCGCCTCGTCCAGGCCAATGACGCGGCGGTGGAGTTTCTGGGCGGCGATCCGAGGGATACCGGCCTGAACTTTCTGGGCGATCTGCGGGCCGATCCGAGCCACCCCGTACAGTCGCTCGCAGCCACCGAAGGAGCCGCGCACCAATTCGAAGGGGTGATAAGGGTTGCGGACGGAACGACGCGCGATGTGCTCGTCGCCGCGCGCGTCGTGAAGATCGACGGTGTCGAGAACATCCTGGTGGCCGGTCTCGACATCACCCACCGCAAGCAGCTGGAACGGCGCCTCGAGCATCTTGCCACCACCGACCCGCTCACCGGTCTAGCGAACCGCGCCGGCTTCTTCGCGGCGGCCGAGCCTGCGGTCGCGACGGCGCGCCACAGCGGCAAGCCGCTCGCCTTGCTGATGATCGACATGGATCATTTCAAGCGCATCAACGACACCTATGGTCACGAGGCCGGCGATCTGGCGCTGAAATCCTTCGCGGCCTTGTGCCGGCGTCTGTTCCGCTCGCAGGACGTGGTCGGGCGCATCGGCGGCGAGGAGTTCGCCATCCTCATTCCCGATGCCTCGCTGGAAGCGGCGCTGTCACGCGCCGAAAGGCTGCGCGCCGGGGCGGAGCGCCTGCGCTTTCGCGGCCGCGCCGCGGAGTTGCGCATCACGGCAAGCATCGGCGTGGCGCTGGTCGAGCCAAGCGACAAGAGCGCCGACGCAGCCTTGTCGCGGGCCGACCGGGCGCTCTATGCGGCGAAGCGCGAGGGCCGCAACCGGGTCATGCACGCGGACGCGGCGACGGAGCTGAGCGACGTGGCTTGAGGGGAGGCGGCCCGGCCGTGATGCTGGCCGGCCGTCTTCAGGATCGCTCGAGCCCGGCTGAAATCTCGCGACCCGTATCGAGCGCCACCAAGGCCTCCGATCGGAACTGGCGTCGCCACATGACGTAGAAGGCGGCTGTGGTCGCCGCGATCAGCACATAGGGGCTCGCGAACCAACCGAGATAGGCGAGCGCGAAAAAGAAGGCACGCTGGCCGCGATTGAAATGGCGCCCGGCGACCGTGATCATGGCCGCGGCGCGGTCGGCTGCGGCTTGCGTCTCATCGGCGCTCGCCCGGTTGGGCATCGGCACGGCCCCCATCAGGATCGCCGCATAGTTGAAGACGCGGTAGGACCAGGCGAATTTGAAAAATGCGTAGACGAAGATGACTGCGAGGCCGAGCGCCTTCAGCTCGGCCGTGCCGCGCGTCTGGCTGCCGCCGAGATCGAGATCGGCGGCGAGCCGCATCAGATCGTCGGGCGCGCGCAACAGGGCGAGCGAACCGCCGACGGCGAGAAGCGAGGTCGAGGCAAAGAAGGCCGTGCCGTTCTGCAACGAGGCGAGCAAGCTCGAATCGACGATGCGGTTGTCGCGGGCGAGCATGTTGCGCATCCAAGCGGAGCGCTCGGCATTCATGCGCATATTGAGCGAGCGCCGGCCATGACCGGCCGTTTCGATCAGGAGGTGGTAGCCGAGCCAGGCCGCCACGAAGCAGGCGACGGCTGCGAGATCGGCGAGCGAGCCGGCAGGCAGCGTCATTTACCCTGTCCCTTCATGGCGGAACGGTGTCGGAACCGGGGCATTGTCGCGCGCGTTAAGTTGGCGTAAACCATCTCATGTCCCAATGCGGTCGAATCTTCGGCCGATCAGCCCGGAGTATGCAATGAGCTTGATTATCGCTCAGATGCAACGTTGCCCCTGGAATTCCGCCAAGATCGTGCTTGGCGCATCGGCGCTATTCGCCTCGGCCTTCTATCTGCTGCACGGCTGAGACGGCCGGCTTCAGCCGGCTTCCTGAACATATGATCGGCATGGACCGCTTCCTGGTGACGGGAAGGCGGCGCCGGCGTATCTGCGCCTTGCGGATATGTCTCGGCAAAGCTTGCATGGATCGTTCCAAGCGGCGCGCTGGTATCGATCGCTCAACCCGCGACCCTAGGCCCAGACTGAGACGCCATGAAACTCTACCGTTATCTCACCGGCCCCGACGATTCGAGCTTCTGCCATCGCGTCACCGACGCCCTCAATCGCGGCTGGCAGCTGCACGGATCGCCGACGCTGACCTATAGCCCCGAGACGAAGCGGGTGATCGGCGGCCAGGCGATCGTCAAGGAGGTCGAAGGCGCGCAGTATTCGCCGGACCTCGACCTCTCGCGGCAATAGGCTGCTGCTTCGGGGCGCACGAGACGGCCCCAACTCGGTGCCGGAGAAGGAGGCAAACCGCCCCCCACAGTGATATGATGCTCGAGCAAGCGATAGAGCGCGTCGTCATTGGTCGGGAGAGCCGCATGCCGCAACAGATCAAGAAGGGCTACAAGGCCCTGCTCGCCGAGGCCGATGCCGTGGTGCCGACGCTCGGCATCGAGGAAGCGCGCGAATTGCAGGGCCAGGATGAGGTCGTGTTCGTTGATCTGCGCGATCCGCGCGAGATCGAGCGCGAAGGCAAGATACCGGGCGCCTTTCATTGCCCGCGCGGCATGCTGGAATTCTGGATCGATCCGGAAAGCCCCTATCACAAGCCGGTCTTCGCGCAGGACAGGCGCTTCATCTTCTTCTGCGCCGGCGGCTGGCGCTCGGCGCTCGCGGCCAGGACCGCAATCGACATGGGGCTTTCTCCAGTCGCGCATCTGAAGGGCGGGTTCGGCGCCTGGAAGAAGGCCGGCGCCCCGACCGAGATGCCGCAGCCCAGACCCGAAACCCAGCCGAAGGTCGGAAGCTGAGCCCGCAACGCTTGCGGCTTCGGCCATTCGGATACCCCGCCGCCCTTTGACGAGGCCTTGCGATCCGATAGAAGCGCGGGCGACAACCCGCCCCTCTGGAGCTTCCCATGACCATGATCGTCGATCTTCTCGCGCGTGAAATCCTCGATTCGCGCGGCAACCCGACGGTGGAGGTCGATGTCGTCCTGGAAGATGGCTCGCTCGGCCGCGCCGCAGTCCCGTCCGGCGCCTCGACCGGCGCCCATGAAGCCGTGGAGCTGCGCGATGACGGGCCGCGCTATCTCGGCAAGGGCGTGAAGAAGGCGCTCGAAGCGGTGACCACCGATATCGCCGAGGCGGTGGTGGGCATGGACGCCGAGGATCAGGTGGCGATCGACGAGGCGATGATCGAGCTCGACGGCACGCCCAACAAAAGCAAGCTCGGCGCGAATGCCATCCTGGGCGTGTCGCTGGCCGCCGCCAAGGCCGCGGCGCAAGCTCGCGGGCTCCCGCTTTTCCGTTATGTCGGAGGAACTTACGCCAGGACCTTGCCGGTGCCGATGATGAACATCGTCAATGGCGGCGTGCATGCCGACAACCCGATCGACTTTCAGGAATTCATGATCATGCCGGTCGGCGCGTCGAGCTTCGCCGAGGCGGTGCGCATGGGTTCGGAAGTGTTCCACACCTTGAAATCGGCCCTGAAACAGGCCGGGCACAACACCAATGTCGGCGATGAGGGCGGATTTGCGCCCAATATTCCGTCCGCCAGCAAGGCGCTCGACTTCGTCATGGGGTCGATCGAGAGCGCCGGCTTCAAGCCCGGCTCCGATATCGTGCTCGCTCTCGACTGCGCCTCGACCGAATTCTTCAAGGACGGCGAATATCGCTATGAAGGGGAACGCAAAACCCGCTCCTCGAAAGCGCAGGCGGCCTATCTCGGCAAGCTCGTCGCCGATTATCCGATCGTCTCGATCGAGGACGGCATGGCCGAGGATGATTGGGAGGGCTGGCGGCTGCTGACCGAGAAGATCGGCCACATTTGCCAGCTCGTCGGCGATGATCTCTTCGTCACCAACGTCACGCGCCTGGCGCGCGGCATCGCCGAGCGGGCCGGCAACGCCATCCTGATCAAGGTCAATCAGATCGGCACGCTGACCGAGACGCTCGCCGCCGTCGATCTCGCCCATAAATCGGCCTTCCGGGCCGTGATGTCGCATCGCTCCGGCGAGACCGAGGACACAACGATCGCCGATCTCGCCGTCGCCACGAATTGCGGGCAGATCAAGACCGGCTCGCTGGCGCGCTCGGACCGCACCTCCAAATACAATCAGCTCATCCGCATCGAGGAGGAGCTCGGCGATCAGGCGATCTATGCGGGTCGTGGGGCCTTGAAGGCCTTCAGGGGCTGATCGCCGCCGGGGCGGCGCCCACCATCACGCTACGCCGCCGTTTGCTGCGCCATGTCGTCGAGATCGATATCGGCGCGCGTCTCGAGCGCGGCGCGAATGGTCTCGCCCAGCGCCTTGCTTTCGGCCGTGTGGGCGCCGGACGCCGTGACGAAGCCGATGCGGCAAGGCGGCAGGGCCGGCAGCCCTTCCTTGGCGCCGAGAACGCGCTGCCAGGTCCTGAAGGCGCTCCGCGGCAGGACCGTGATGGCAAGACCCGCCTGCACCACGGGCGCAATCGCCGCGTAATTATTCGAGCTCACGACCAGACGCCAGGGGATGGAGCGCTCGTTGAGGCGCTCCACCGCTCCTTGCCGCCAGACGCATGAGGCGCGGCCGAGCGCCAGCGGCAGCGGCCGCTCCGTATGGGTGGAGCAATGCGGTCCGGTGACCCAGTTCAGCGGCTCCTCGCGCAGCACCTCGACATGGGCCAGGCGTTCGCAATCGGTGACGACCGCGATGTCGAGTTGCCCCAGGCGCACCTGCTCGTCGAGGGCATGGCTGCCGTCGCAGACGACCGAGACCTCGACCAGCGGATGGCGGCGCGTGAAACGGGTCAGGATGGCGGGCAGGAAGTTGTCCGCGTAATCGTCGGGGATGCCGAGCCGCACATGGCCGGTAAGACCCTTATTGGAGATGGCGGCCATCGCCGACGCCTCGATCTGCAGCATGCGGCGTGCATAATCGACGAGCTTCTCGCCATCTTCCGAGAGCCGCACGCCGCGGCCGAGCTTGTCGAACAACGGGCGTCCCAGACGATCCTCCAGGCGCTTGATATGCATGGAGACGGCCGATTGGGTCTTGTGCACGCGCTCCGAGGCGCGGGTGAAGCTGCCAGTGTCGACGATCGCGAGGAAGCTGCGGAGCTGATCGGTATCGAGCATGGGATGATCCATCCGATTTCGAGATGGATCACATTACAAACATTCGTTTGTCAAATCAATCGTCATCCCCCATCTTCCATGCATCGGAACAACCGAACCGCTCCCGCAACGACGCGACGCCCGGTCGCGGCGAGGGGAGCGTTCCGCCTCAGGAGTGGCGACGATGAGCACGACATACAATGATTGCACCACCGATCATGGTTTCTCCGCAGCGCCGGTCGCGACCTCAGTGTCGCGGGCCTTGGCCAAGCTCACGAACGTGCTTGCCTGGCCTCTGCGCGTGCTTGCAGCCCGGCGCGAGCTCGAAATGCTGGCGCAGATGAGCGAATATGAGCTGAAGGATATCGGCTTGACGCGCTCGGATCTCGGCGATGCGACGGCCTTGCCGGCCGATGCGAGCCCGACCGATTTCCTCGCAGCGCGCGTCGCCGAGCGCCATGAGGCCGTGCGTGGCTGATCCGGACCAGATCCCGGCGAAGCGGCCTTCGCTTCACCGCAAGGCTATGCGTCAGATGAAAATACCAAATCACCGGTCCGCCCCCAATCGGATCGGTGATTCTCGTGGGGCTGCGTAATGCACGCGCAGGCTGGGCTTCGGCGTCCTGTTATCTTGATGTGCGATCCGTCGAACCGGCCTATTTGACGACTTGTCCGCGGATCTCGCCGCCTTTGTTGAGCGCCGTATGGATATTGTAATACCATTTGCCGGCCATGAGATCGGCGGCTTGGGCGTCGGTCAGCGTGGCTTGCCCTTTCATCGGACTGTCGAGGCTGCCCGTCATCGGCACGACCGGGTTGGCATTGACGCCGGCTGCGGCGGGCCCATGGAAGTGAGCCATGCTCGCCGGACCGCTCAGACCCGAATAGGCCGCGTTCCAGGTCAACACCTTGGTGGCGGTGTCATAGGTCGCCTCCAGCGTGCCCGAGCCTTTGGTGTCGTTCGGCGGCACTTCCGAGGTCGGTAGAAGCTGCACCTTGTAGGTGAGCGTCTCGGCCCCTGCAGGCCCCGGAGACAAGAGCCCCGCGGCGAGAACCATTCCGGCGACGGCGCCTGCCAGTCCTATTCTTATCATGACGTCTCTCCCTGCTGAGCCTCGAGATTTGCGCGATTGTCCGGCGCCCAGCCGGCAGGGTCAACGGGATTGGCTGCATTCCGGCTAACAAGATCGTGAGCCTGAGCTTCGCCCTCGCCGCGGATCCGGTTGTGTTCACGGGGCAATTTCGATTGCGCGCGGTGGGGCTCATTGACCGGCACTCGACCCGCGACGCCGGCCCCCCGGGGAGCGACTTGCTCCGTCGACCGCCCGAGCGCCAGGGGCGCGAGAGCAAGAGCGCGCCTGCTTTGCGCGTAACGGATTGCCAAAGCGCAAGATTCACGATTTGAACCAGGGGCGTGGAGGGGCGGGGCCTTTCGCGTCCTTGGTACCGGGCTTGCAAGGGTTTGCAGGGCTCTTGGGCTTGCAGGTTCTATGCGGGCTGCAGTCGCAACGTGGAGATCGGGCTGGATGAGCGCGCGCGCGGATGTGATCGTTCTCGGAGCGGGAATGGTGGGAGTTGGCGTGGCGCTGCATCTGCAGAAACGCGGCCGCAACGTCGTCCTCCTCGATCGGCGCGGCGCTGGCGAGGAGACGAGCTATGGCAATGCCGGGCTGATCCAGCGCGAAGCCATCATCCCCTATACGTTTCCACGCGAATTCGGCGTCATCCTCAGCTATGCGATGAATAATCGCCGCGACGCCGTCTACCATCTCTCGGCGCTGCCGCGCGTCGCGCCCTGGCTGTTCCGCTACTGGCAGAACGCAGCGCCCGAGCGCGTCGAGCGTACCGCCCAAGCGCTCGCGCCGCTGATGGCGCAATGCGTCAACGAGCATGACGCGCTCGTCGCCGAGGCCGGCGGCTCGGCCCCGAGCCTGGTGCGCCAGAATGGCTGGATCAAATGCCTGCGCAGCGAGGAGAGCTTGAACAAGGCGATCCACGAAGCAAAGCTTCTCGATGCCTATGACGTCGATTACGCCGTGCTGACTGGGGCGCAATTGCGCGAGCTCGAGCCGCATGTCTCCGAGTCGGTAATCGGCGCCATCCATTTTCGCTCATCGCCCACTTGCCCTGATCCCAGCATGCTCACCAAGACCTATGCGGATTTGTTCAAGCGCAAGGGCGGGCGCTTCCTGACGGGCGAGGCGCTCAGCCTCGCGCCGCAATCCTCAGGCTGGAGCGTGCAATCGGAGAGCGGCCCGATCGAGGCCCGCGAGGCGGTGGTCGCGCTCGGGCCCTGGTCCGACGACGTGTTCCGGCCGCTCGGCTATGACATCCCGCTCGCGGTCAAGCGCGGCTATCACATGCATTACGGCGTCAAGGGCAATGCCACGCTCGGCCACCCGCTGCTGGACGGAGATGGCGGCTATGCGCTGCTGCCGATGAATAAGGGCATCCGCCTCACGACCGGTGTCGAGTTCGCCGAGCGCGATGCGCCGCCGAGTCCCGTGCAGCTCGCTCGCGACGAGCCGCTGGCGCGCGAATTCTTCCCGTTGGCGGAAAGGCTGGAGGCGGAGCCTTGGATGGGACGACGGCCCTGCCTGCCCGACATGGTCCCGGTGATCGGCAAGGGCGAGCTTCATCAAGGCCTGTGGTTCGCCTTCGGCCATGCCCATCACGGCTTCACGCTCGGCCCGGTGACGGGGCGGCTCCTCGCCGAGATGATGACGGGCGAGACGCCCTTCACCGAGCCGTCTTGCTATGCGGCCTCCCGCTTCTGGAATTGATCTGGGCGGCTGACCGGGGCTCTCTCAAGGCTCAGCCCGTCGGTAGGCGCACATGCTCCGGCCTGACGCCCATGCCGATCATGCGCCCCGGCAGGCGGCTCAGGATGGGGAAGCGGTTGAACAGCCGCGCCAGCAAAGGCGGGCGCACGGGGGTCTGGCTCGGAGTGGTCTGGCTCGCCCTGGCGGCGCCGGTCGGGCCAAGGCCGCCCGCGCCGAGCACCCGGGCGATGACCCGTTTCTGGATGAAGACCTGAACCGCTTGCGTCGCTCGCGCCGGCCATTCGCGGCGCTTCTGCACGGCCGCGAGATCGGCCTCTGTCACCCGCCCGGCCTTGAGGGGGGCGAAGAGGATATTGGCGGTCGCGACCGCGTCCTGGATGGCAAGATTGATGCCGACGCCGCCGACCGGCGACATGGTGTGGGCGGCATCGCCGATGCAGATGAGCCCCTCCTTGTGCCATGTCTTCAGCCGGTCGACGCCGACCGTGAGCAGCTTCACCTCGTCGAAGCTCGCGACTGATTGCACGCGCTCGCCGAGGAAAGGGGCGAGCTCGGCGATCCTGGCGCGAAAGGCGGGAAGCCCGGCGCCATGCACCGCTTCGATCGATCCCTTGGCGATGACGAAGCCGCATTGCCAATGGTCGCCGCGGTTGATCATGATGAAGACCACGCCGGGATCGAAGCGTCCCATCGTCTCGTCGGGGTCGGTGGCTTCGCGCGGCAAGGCGAACCAGAGCACGTCCATCGGCGCCCCGATATCTTGCACCTGCAGCCCCGCCTTCTCGCGCACCGTGGAATGGCGCCCATCGCAACCGACCACGAGATTGGCCCTGATCTCGATCGGGCCGTCCGCCGTCTCGGCGCGCAGGCCGCGGACCGTCCCGCCATCCATGAGGAGGTCTTTCGCCTCGGTCCGCATCAGCAGCCGGAAGGTCGGGAATTGCCGGCCGTGCTTGGCCAGGAAGTCGAGGAAATCCCATTGCGGCATGAAGGCGATATAGGGGCAGTGCACCGGCAAATGTGAAAACTCGGCAGGCGTGATGCGCGCTTCGCCGATCTGCCCCGACAGTTTGTAGGCCTTCTGGTGCGGCAGCTTCAGGAACTCGTCGATCAAGCCGAGCTCGTACATGACTTCGAGCGTCGAGGGATGGATGGTGTCGCCGCGGAAGTCGCGCAGGAAATCGGCGTGCTTCTCGAGGACGACGACGTCGATGCCGGCGCGCGCCAGGAGATAGCCCAGCATCATTCCGGCAGGCCCGCCGCCGCTGATGCAGCAATCCGTGGTGATCGCCTCAGCCATGCGCGCCTCGAATCCTGTTGCTCGGCTCATCGACCGGGGCGGGGCGATCGTCAATCCCGATTTGCGGGGCAGCGATGTTGGCGGAACTGTTCATGGACTCGAATCGCATCACCAAAGCGGCGTCGGCAAGCCCTCGTTAACCTCGCTCGGGTCTAATCGCGCCATGGTCGTCAAGCATCGCTGGCGCATGATCGTGGGGCTCGCATTCCTGTGGAGCGCATCTGCGCTCGTCACGGGCTATTTCGTCGCGCAAGCCTATGAGGGCGCGCGAGGCATCGAAGCCAAGCGCCAGATCAAGGCTCGCGTCCTGACCTTGCGCAACGAGCTCGCCGGGCTCAAGCAGCAGCGCATTGCGCTCGAGCGCAAGGTCGGCATGCTGCGCGGCCCGATGCTCGACGGTGATCTCCTCGACGAGCGGGTGCGCGCCGAGCTCGGCCGGGTCAACAAGAACGATCTCGTCGTCTTCATCAAGGATTCGGGCAAGACGCAGACGCCCTAAAGACACAAGCGCCCTGAGACGCGAAATCCCTTGAGACGAGAAGGGCGCCTGGCGGCGCCCTTCGGTATCGTGGCAGAGCCGCTCAGCCCGCCGTCTTGCCTTTCTTACATTCCGACATGAATTTATGCCGAACCTTCCCATGGATGGCTTTGGCATCCGCCTCTTTCGAGCACTCCAAGCTCTTGGCCGATCTCGGTTTTGCGGCGGATGCCGGCGTGGCCGTTGCGGGCGCCGCGGCTGCCGGGGCCGGAGCGGCGGGCTTCATGGCGGGGGCTGCGGGCTTCATGGCGGGGGCGGGTGCCGCCGCCGCCGGGGCTGCGGGCTTCGGGGCCGGCGTCTGGGCCATCGCGACGGTCGCGAACAGGCCAATCGCGGCGGCGGCCGCCAGCTTGACAAAGGACGTCGTCATCGAAACCTCCCGGAAGTGCTGCAACGCCGCCTGAAACGGGGCGCGACTCCATGGATAGCGCCTCGGAAGCCGACTGTCAGCCAGTAAGGCTGGGCCACAGCAACCGGTCACCCGTCGCTGATCGTCCCTGGCCGATCGCCCCCTCGCCAAGCCTTAGTCCTTCGTCTAATCTCCAGCCGACGATCAAGGAGGAACAGCATGGCAGGTGCCGCGGCCAAACCGGCCCGCTCGTCCGCGCGACCAGCGACTGAAAAAGACGTCTCGAAGGCCAATGGGCCGCGCCCCGAAGATGCCGCCGGCAGCGGCGTGGCGCCGGAGGGCACCCCGTTCACCCGCGAGGACGAGCTCGAAGCCTATCGCTCGATGCTGCAGATCCGCCGCTTCGAGGAGAAGGCAGGCCAGCTCTACGGCATGGGCTTCGTGGGCGGCTTCTGCCACCTCTATATCGGCCAGGAGGCCGTGGTCGTCGGCATGCAGATGGCGGGGAAGCTCGGCGATCAGGTGATCACCGGCTATCGTGACCACGGCCATATGCTGGCAACCGGCATGGATGCCAAGGGCGTCATGGCCGAGCTCACCGGGCGCCGCAGCGGCTACTCGCGGGGCAAGGGCGGCTCGATGCACATGTTCTCCAAGGAGAAGCAGTTCTTCGGCGGCCATGGCATCGTCGGCGCCCAGGTTTCGCTCGGCACCGGCCTCGCCTTCGCCAACCGCTATCGCGACAATGGCGCGGTGACGCTCACCTATTTCGGTGATGGCGCTTCCAATCAAGGCCAGGTCTATGAGAGCTTCAACATGGCCGAGCTGTGGAAGCTCCCGGTGGTCTACATCATCGAGAATAACCGTTATGCCATGGGCACGGCGGTGACGCGGGCCTCGGCCCAGACCGATTTCTCGAGACGCGGCGTCTCCTTCAACATTCCCGGCGAGCAGGTGGACGGCATGGATGTGCGCGCCGTCAGGGCCGCCGGCGCGCGGGCCATCTCCTTCGCGCGCAACGGCAAGGGGCCCTACATCCTCGAAATGCAGACCTACCGCTATCGCGGCCACTCCATGTCCGATCCGGCGAAATATCGCTCGAAGGAGGAGGTGCAGAAGATGCGTGAGGAGCATGACTGCATCGAGATGGTGCGCAAGCGGCTTCTCGAGACCTGGAAGGTGCCGGAGGATGAGCTGAAGGCAGCGGATGCCAAGGTGCGTGAGATCGTCAACGAGGCAGCCGAATTCGCCCAGCACGATCCCGAGCCCGATCCGGCCGAGCTGTGGACCGATGTGCTCGTGTGACGCCGTCGGGCCACGCGATCGCGCCGGCGCATTTCCGGATTTGACCAATCATTCAGGCCGCTGAGTATCCCATGCCGACCAACGTATTGATGCCCGCCCTTTCACCCACCATGGAGCAAGGCAAACTTGCGAAATGGCTGAAGAAGGAGGGCGACCGCATCAAATCCGGCGATGTGATTGCCGAGATCGAGACCGACAAGGCGACCATGGAGGTCGAGGCCGTCGATGAGGGCGTGCTCGCCAAGATCCTGGTGGGCGACGGCACCGAGAATGTGGCGGTCAATACTCCGATCGCCGTGATCACCGGGGAGGGGGAGGATGCGAGTGCTGCCGCCTCGCCGCCGCCCGCAAAGCTCAATGGCGGGGCCGAGGCATCGGCTGCCGCGGCACCCGCAGCCGCCGCCAAGCTCGAGGCGCCTGCCGTCCATCACGCGCCGCAGGTGCTGGTATCGGCCGAGCCGGAAGTGCCGGCCGGCACCGAGATGGTGACCATGACCATGCGCGAAGCTCTGCGCGACGCCATGGCGGAGGAGATGCGCCGCGACGACACCGTCTTCGTCATGGGCGAGGAGGTGGCCGAATATCAGGGCGCCTACAAGGTGACCCAGGGCCTGCTGCAGGAGTTCGGCGAGCGCCGGGTCGTCGACACGCCGATCACCGAGCATGGCTTTGCCGGGCTCGGCGTCGGCGCGGCGCTCGCGGGGTTGAGGCCGATCGTCGAGTTCATGACCTTCAACTTCGCCATGCAGGCGATCGACCAGATCATCAATTCGGCAGCCAAGACCTTGTATATGTCGGGCGGCCAGATGGGCTGCCCGATCGTCTTTCGCGGCCCGAACGGGGCGGCGGCCCGGGTCGCTGCCCAGCACAGCCAGGATTACACGGCCTGGTACAGCAATGTGCCGGGGCTCAAGGTGGTGGCGCCCCATAGCGCCGCCGACGCCAAGGGCCTGCTCAAGGCTGCCATTCGCGACCCCAATCCGGTGATCTTCCTCGAAAACGAGATCCTTTACGGCCAGTCCTCGCCGGTGCCGAAGCTCGACGATTTCATCATCCCGATCGGCAAGGCGAAGATCGCGCGAGCCGGCTCGCACGTCACCATCGTCGCCTGGTCGATCGGCATGACCTATGCGCTCAAGGCTGCCGAGGAGCTGGCCAAGGAGGGCATCGAGGCGGAGGTCATCGATCTGCGCACCATCCGACCGATGGACACCGAGACGATCGTGGCGAGCGTCAAGAAGACGAATCGCCTGGTGACGGTGGAAGAGGGCTGGGCGCAATCCGGCGTCGGCGCCGAGATCGCCATGCGGATCTGCGAGCAGGCCTTCGACTGGCTCGACGCGCCGCCGGTGCGCGTCACCGGCAAGGACGTGCCGATGCCCTATGCGGCCAATCTCGAAAAGCTCGCCTTGCCGAATGTCGGCGAGGTGGTCGCGGCGGCGAAGGCGGTGTTGTACCGATAGCGTCATGGCCGATCCCGCGCTCACTCAACTCGGCGTGCCTCCCGACGCCCAAGAACAGGGCGGCCACGAGATTCTACGGGCCTTCATCGTCGATGGCGGCCTGAGCGTCGCCTTGCAGCGGGCTTTCGACGATCCGGCGACTTGGGGAATTCTGCTCGCCGACGTGGCACGCCATGTTGCACGTATCTTCGCGGCCGAAGGCGGCATGCGCGAAGCCGAGGCGCTTGAACACATCCATCGCATGTTCCAAGCCGAGTGGTCGCAGCCGACCGATCTCGGCACGACCAGCGCCACCAACTGAGGCCTGCAATGCCCACCAATATCCTCATGCCAACCCTCTCGCCCACCATGGAGAAGGGCAATCTCGCCAAATGGCTGAAGAAGGAGGGCGACCGCATCAAATCCGGCGATGTCATCGCCGAGATCGAGACCGACAAGGCGACCATGGAAGTCGAGGCGGTCGATGAGGGCGTGCTCGCCAAGATCGTGGTGCCCGAAGGTACGGCGGATGTGCCGGTGAACCAGCTGATCGGCCTGATCGCGGCCGATGGCGAGGATGTCAAGGCGGTCGCGGGCGGGGCTGCTGCGGCGGCCGCACCGGCCGCGCCGAAGGCTTCGTCCCCCGAGAAGGCGGCGCCCGCGCCGGCAAGCGCTCCGGCGCCGGCCCCGGCTGCCGCAGCGGCGCCTTCTCTCGGCAACGGCCATGCTGAGGGCGCGCGCGTCTTCGCGTCGCCTCTGGCGCGCCGCATCGCCAAGACGGCCGGCATCGATATCGCCAGCATCAAGGGCTCGGGGCCGCACGGGCGCATCGTCGAGCACGATGTGAAGGCGGCGATCGAGGGCGGGACCGCGAAAGCGAAGCCGGCGCCCGTCGCTGCCGCGGCGCCTTCGGCGAGGCCGGCCGGCCCGGTCGGCATGCCCGACGAGATGGTCAAGAGGCTGTTCGAGCCCGGCTCCTTCACCGAAGTGCCGCATGACGGCATGCGCAAGACGATCGCACGCCGCCTCACCGAGGCGAAATCGACCATTCCGCATTTCTACCTGTCGCTCGATTGCCGCATCGACGCGTTGCTCAAGCTGCGCGAAGAGATCAATGCCGCGGCCCCCAAGGACAAGGACGGCAAGCCCGCCTTCAAGCTGTCGGTCAATGATTTCGTCATCAAGGCGCTGGCGCTGGCGTTGATGCGGGTGCCGGAGGCCAATGTGAGCTGGACCGACAGCGCCATGCTCAAGCACAAGCATGCCGATGTCGGCGTCGCGGTCTCGATTCCAGGCGGCCTGATCACCCCGATCGTGCGCCAGGCGGAGACCAAGACCTTGTCGGTGATCTCCAACGAAATGAAGGATTTCGCGGCGCGCGCCAAGGTTCGCAAGCTGAAGCCGCAGGAATATGAGGGCGGCACCACGGCCGTCTCCAATCTCGGCATGTTCGGCATCAGCAATTTCTCGGCCGTGATCAATCCGCCGCATGCAACCATCCTGGCGGTGGGGGCGGGCGAGAAACGCGTCGTGGTCAAGGACGGTGCGCCGGCAGTTGCGACCATCATGTCGGTGACGCTCTCGACCGATCACCGCGCCGTCGACGGGGCGCTCGGTGCCGAGCTGCTCTCGGCCTTCAAGACGCTGATCGAGAGCCCGATGGCGATGTTGGTGTGAGATAGGCGTCGTCTCTGCAGTCGCCGCTCGTCTGCATTTCCGAAGAGCGACACGCCTCGAGGCGGCAGCTTCCGAGCGGCGATAACCCATTGCCCATCCCTCGATATTGAGGTCATCTGGCCGCGACATATCTCGCAGGCGGGGTTCTGATGGATGACGCGGACTATATTATCGTCGGCAGCGGCATCAACGCGCTGGTCTGTGCAGCCATGCTCGGGCGCAAGGGCCGCAAGGTGCTGGTCCTCGAACGCAATGACCGGATCGGCGGCTGCATCCGCAGCGAGGAGATCACGGCTCCTGGATTCATCCATGACGTGATGGCGACGACCTTCGTGCTGTTCGTCACCTCGCCGGCCTTCGCTGCGCTCGGTCCCGAGCTCGAGAAGCGCGGCCTCGCCTTCGCGCATTCGCAGCAGCCGACCGGCGTGCTGCTTGCCGATGGTCGCCATGCCGTGCTCGACCGGGATCGCGCCCGCAATGTCGCAGGCTTCGAGGCGCTGGCCGCAGGGGACGGCAAGAGCTTCGCTACGCAGATGCAGCGCTTCGGCGGCGATGCCGGCCTGGTCTTCGGCCTGCTCGGTGGATCCCTGTGGTCCGCCTCCACCTTGCGCCTGCTGGCGAGGGAGGGCTGGCGGCGCGGCTTGCGCGGGCTCGCGGCCTTCGTCGGCGAGGCGCTCGCCAGCGGTCGCGCGCATCTCGAGAGCTGCTATCGCTCCGAGGTCGTGCAAGCGCTGTTCGCACCCTGGGTGCTGCATTGCGGCCTCGGACCCGAGGGCGCCTATGGCGGCGAGATGCTCAAGGTGATCGGCTTCGCGCTCGAAGCCGCCGGCGCACCGATCGTCAAGGGCGGCGTCGAGAATGCCCTGTCGGCCTTCGAAGACCTGATCGCCGACCAGGGCAGCACGATCCGCATCGGCGCCGATGTGGACCGTATCGAGCTCGATCGGCAGGGCAGGGCGCATGGCGTAAGGCTGAGCGACGGCACGCGCCTGATGGCGAAGCGGGGCGTCATCTGCTCGGTCGGGCCGCGGGCACTCTACCGACGGCTCCTGAAAGGGACGGAGCTGCCGTCCGGGATTGGCGAAGGCCTTGCCGGATTTCGGCACGGCAAGGGCAATATGCAGATGCATTATGCGCTGTCGGCGCCGCCACGCTGGAAGTCGGGCGATCTCGGCGGCGTCGCCTTGCTGCATCTCACGCCTGGCCTCGACGGCGTGTCGCGAGCCGCCAATGAATGCGAGCGCGGCCTGCTGCCGGCTGTGCCCACGATCTGCGTCGGCCAGCCGACTGCGCTCGACCCGAGCCGCGCTCCCGCGGGCAAGGCGATCCTCTGGCTGCAATTGCCGGAGGCACCGCGCCTCATCAAGGGCGATGCCTCAGGCGAGATCGCGACGCCGGCCGACGGGCGTTGGACCGACGAGATTCGTGAGCGTTACGCCGATCGCGTCGAGGCGATTCTGGCCTCCCACATCGAGGGCTTCCGCGAGAGCGTCATCGCGCGGCGCGCCTATTCGCCGGCCGATCTCGAGGCGCTGAACGTCAACCTCGTCGGCGGCGATCCCTATGGCGGCTTCTGCGGTCTCGATCAGTTCTTCCTGTGGCGGCCCTTCAAGACCTCGGTCAATCACCGCACCCATGTCGAGGGCCTCTACCATATCGGCGCCTCGACCCATCCCGGGCCCGGCCTCGGCGGCGGATCGGGCTTTCTGCTGGCGCAGGCTTTGACATAAGGGGGATGTACAGACATCGGCGCTGATGGGCGCTTGTCGAGGAACAGACCTGCCTTTCCCGACGGTCAGGTCAGGAGCAAACGTGTCATGCTGGGCGCTTCAAGCCCCGATGGCCATGAGGCATCTCAGCCTCGCCCCCTTTGCGCTGGGGCGAGCCGCCCTCGCTGACGGCGTGTTTCTTTTCCCGCTTCGGAACCATCCCCTCGGCTGGCGGATGGGTCGCTTTCCGCGCGGCGCGTAGCGCCGACTCGAAGCGATGCTTGGCCTCTTGCTCGTCATAGGTTTCGTCGAACGGCTCGAAAGAACCATGAGACCCAGTCATTATGTTAACCTAAACCGCCAATCGCTTTCGCGAAATTCCCAAACCCGAATGCAAGTCCAACCCCTAAATCCGTGAACATAATACTTCAACAATGCCATCTTGGTAAATGGCCATGCCTGCGCCACCGGCAGCAATGCGCGCCATTCAGAGATTATTTGTTGGCTTATTGTCAATTCAGTATGGGGGTAATCTTGAAAATTGTAGTTGTTGTTGGAACGATTTGGATATTCGCGCGGGCTATCCCTGCCCGTTATGGCTCGACATCCAGGACCGCGCCATGCAAATCGACGATTCACCAGAGACCAATTCACCCAAGACCAATTCACCCGAGACCTGGATTTTGCGGCGCAAAATCAGGTTTGAAGGGCTTCGCTGGTTTGCGAGCTTCGCCGCTGCCCTGATCACCGCGATCTGGGTGTTCGATGCCACAGCCGGCGCAGCTCAGCGGGTGAGTCGACTCATGGAAATGGCTCGGCCGGCCTGCATTCATAGCGGCATTACGAATGAGGAGTTGCACGACCTCGTCGAACGCGAGCTCGAGGCCAGCGCCAGCAAAAAAGACGCCTTTCGCGCCGTGGTCACACGCTGCCAGGGCAAGCCCCGCGCGGTATAAGCGCGTAGCGGCATAAGCGCGTAGACCTGGGGAAGGCGAAGGGTGGTGCCTGGGATGCCGCTGCCCTTACCGGACCAGCCATTGCGGGTCGATCACCGGCAGCGGGATGGCGTCGATCAGGGCGCGCGTATAGGCGTCGCGCGGCGCATCGAACACGCTTTCGCAGCGTCCTTCCTCGACTACACGGCCCTCGCACAGCACATAGACCCGGTCGCAGACGGCGCGCACCACCGACAGATCATGGCTGATGAAGGCCATCGACAGGTTCATGTCGCGCTTGAGCTCGCGCAGCAGCTGCAGCACCTGGGCCTGCGTCGACACGTCGAGCCCCGAGACGATCTCGTCGGCGAGCACGAAATCGGGCGCCAGCACGACGGCGCGCGCGATGCCGACGCGTTGGCGCTGCCCGCCCGATAATTCATGCGGGTAGCGATCGAGCACTGTCGGCGGCAGGCCGACCCGCTCGACGACCATGTGCACGCGCCGCTCCGCGGCGGCATGGTCGCCGGCCCCGTGCAGCATGAGCGGAGCGACCAGGATGTTGCGGATCAGGCGACGCGGATTGAGCGAGGACATCGGATCCTGGAAGATCATCTGCATGCGGCGGCGCAGCGGCCGCATCGCTGATTCGTCGAGGCCGGCGATCTCCTGTCCGTCGAAACGGACGCTGCCTTCGTTGGGATGGACGAGCCCGAGCAACGCCCGGCCGAGCGTCGTCTTGCCGGAACCCGATTCGCCGACGATGCCGATCGTCTCGCCGCGGCCGACGCTGACATCGACGCCGTGCAGCACGGGCTTCGCCGGCCGGCGGCGCCCGATGAGGCTGCGCTGGCCCGCATAGGCGACGACGACGCCACGCGCCTCGAGCAAGGGCTCAGCCATGGCCAGCCTCCACTCGGTCGAAGGCGGCGATCTCGCTGCGGCAAGTGGCGAACACCGCGTCGGGGACCGGCTCGAGGCCCTGTCCCGGACGGTCATAGCGCGGGCAGGCCGCCATCAGCGCCCGCGTATAGGGATGGCGCGGCGCCTCGAGCAAGGTCGCGACGTCTCCCTGCTCCATCACCTTTCCCATATAGAGCAGGGTCGCGCGGTCGCAGATCTGTGCCACCACGCCGAGATCATGAGTGACGAAGACCACGCCCGTGCCGTGGCGCTCCTGCATCGCCCTGATCAGGCGCAAGATCTGCTTCTGCACGGTCACGTCGAGGGCGGTGGTCGGCTCGTCGGCGATCACCAGTTTCGGCTCGAGCGCGAAGGCGGCCGCGATCAGCACGCGCTGGCGCATGCCGCCCGACAGCTCATGCGGGTAGGAGCGCATCACCCGCTCGGGCTCGCGCATCTGCACCTCTTCGATGAGATGCAGCATGCGCTGCCTCGCATCCTTGAAGGACAGGCCGCGCCACAAGATGAGCCCGTCGGTGAGTTGCGCCTCGATGCGGCGCCCGGGGTTGAGCGCGGTCAGCGGATCTTGCGGGATCAGCGCCACCTCGGCGCCGAGCAGCTCGCGCCTGGCGCGCGCATCGAGGCTGAGAAGGTCGCGGCCCGCGAGCGCGATCGCGCCCTTGGTGACGCGGATGCCGTGCGGCAGGATGCCGAGCACCGCCTTGGCGATCGTCGATTTGCCGGCGCCGCTCTCTCCCACGAGGCCATGCACCTCGCCGGGCGCGATCTCGAGCGAGACATCGCGCAAGATCGGCATGCTGCCATTGCGCCCCGACATGGCGCTCAGATGCGAGATCGAGAGGAGCGGCGCGCTCACCGCTGCATCACCGGATCGAGCGCCCGGCGCAAGCCGTCGCCGAGCTGGTTGAAGGCGAGCACGGTCGCGAACAGTGCGATCAGCGGAAATGCAAACACCCACCAGGCCTGGTAGATGATCTGGCGTCCTTGCGCGATCATGCCTCCCCAAGTGGGCGTGTCGGAGGACACCGACAGGCCGACGAAGGACAAAATGGCTTCGACGATCACCGCGATCCCCATTTCCAGCGTCACGAGGCCGATGAGCAGCGGTGCGATATTCGGCAGGATTTCGCGGAACAGGATGGTCAGGCGCCCAAAGCCGAGCGTGCGGGCCGCGGTGACGTAGTCGGCCTGCGCCTGCGCCATGGTCTCGGCGCGCACCACGCGGGCAAAGCGCGTCCAGTCGATGATGGCGATGGCGGCGATCACCGAACCCACGCCGGACCCCATGATGGCGACCACGAGGATCGACAGCAGCACCGGCGGGAAGGCCATCCAGATCTCGATCAGGCGCGACACGACGATGTCGGTGACCTTACCGAAATAGCCGGCGAGCAAGCCGAGCAGCGTCCCGAGCACGGCGGCCAGCGTCGCCGCCACGAAGGCGACGGTGAGCGCGATCCTTGTGCCGAAGATCAGGCGGGACAGGACGTCGCGGCCGAGATCGTCCGTGCCGAAGAGATAGCCGGAAGCTGCGCCCGCAAAGCCCTGCGGCGGCAAGGTGCCGGACATCAGATCCTGCTCCAGCGGATCATGAGGTGCGATCAAGGGTGCCATGAAGGCGATGAGGATGAGCAGCAGGATGAAGCCGCCGCCGAAGAGCACCTTGGGTTGCTGCAGCAGGGCGCGCAATCGCCCGCGGCCCCGGCGTGCAGGCGCCGCGGCGGGCTCGTGGTGAAGGGCCGCCTCAGCCATGACGCAGGCGCGGATTGAGGGCCGCGACACCGAGATCGACGGCGAGGTTGACGAGGATGAACAGCGCGCCGAACACCAGCACCAGGCCCTGGATCAGCGGCAGGTCGCGATTGATCACCGCATCGATCCCCATATTGCCGATGCCCGGATAGGCGAAGATCCGCTCGATGATCACGGTGCCGCCGATCAGGAAGGTGAACTGCACGCCGGTGAGCGCGAGCGTCGGGCCGACCACGTTGCGCAGCGCCTCGCCGGCGACGAGCCAATATTCCGGCAGGCCCTTGACCTTGGCGATGAGCACATAGTCTTGCACCATGGCTTCGCTCAGCGCGGCCTTCAATATGCGCGAGATCACGGCGGCGAGCGGCAGGGCGAGCGCCAAGGTCGGCATCACCATATGGGCGATGATGTCGCCGGCGATCGCGAAGCGGAAGGTGGCGAGGCTTTCGATGAGATAGAAATGGGTGGCGAAAGGCACTGCGACGCTCGGATCCATGCGTCCGGACAGCGGCAGCACCGGCCAGAGCACGCCGAGGATCAGCACGAAAGCCAGGGCCCAGATGAAATCCGGCACCGCCAGCATCAGGCCGATGACGCCGTCGAGCATGGATTCGCCGAGGCGCCGGCGCATCAAGGTGCCGGCGATCGCCGTGCCGCCGCCGACGGCGACCGCGACCAGGCAAGCGACGACCGCGAGCTCGAGCGTCGCCGGCAGCCGCTCGGCCAGGAGGCTGAGCACGTCGCGATGCAGCGAGATCGAGGCGCCGAAATCGCCGCGCAATATGCCCTTCAGCCAGATGCCGAATTGACTCAGCAGCGGCAGGTCGAGCCCGTAGCGGGCGCGCAAATCCGCAATATCCTGGGCGCCGGCACCGGGCGAGATCATCATGGCGATGGGATCGCCGGGCGCCACGCGCAACAGGACGAAGACGACCACCGCGACGCCGAACAGCGTCGCAGCCGCCATGCCGAGACGTCTCAAAAGGCCGGACGCGATCATCAAGTCGTGCGCTGAATCCGGCTCACAAACAGCCGCCGTTGTGCAGAGATGTGTGGATCATCACACGCATCGTTGCCCGTAGTCTTCGATATCGCATCATTTTCTTCCGAAGAGCGGAAGACCGCTTTTCGGGATGATGCTTGGCGCGCATTCTCGCAACTAGCTCGTCTTGGACACAAGGGTCGGCTGCATGGCGCCCGAAACATTGGGGGTCACCTTGAGCTCCGCCTTGTAGACGACCGGCTGGACATATTGCAGCAAGGGGATCACGTCGCCCTGCTCGGCGATGTATTTGCTCACCGCCTTCCAGCCGGCGATGCGCTTCGCCTCGTCCTTCTCGCCCCAGAGCGGGCCGATCATCGCATCGACATCGGCGCTCTTCCAGCTCGAATGCGGCGAGGGCCCGAACATGGCAAAGCCAGTCGAGGTGGTCGGATCGGCGATCGCATTGCCCCAATTGTAGAAAGCGAGCGGTGCGAGCTTGTGGCTGGTGCGCAGCTCGAAATGCTTGGCGATCTCGTAGACCTCGATCTCGGCCTCGATGCCGATCTTGCGCCACATGCCGACGATCGCCTGGATCATCTCGTAATCCTTCGGCTTGAAGCCGCGCGTCGTCTGGATCGTGGTCTTGAGCGGCTTCTGCGGCGAATAGCCCGCCGCAGCCAACAGCTTCGCCGCCTTCTCGGGGTCGTAGCCGACCTTGATCGAGGCGTCGAAGGCCGCATATTCGGGCGCTTCCAGCGTGTCGATCGGCACGCCATAGCCGCGCAGCAGCTGCTTGACGATCGCCTGCTTGTCGATCGCATGATGGGCGGCGAGGCGGACATTCTTGTCCAGCATCTTCGCGTCCGAGTTGATGAAGATCATGCCGATGTCGGAAATCGGGGTTGCGGCCCCGGCAAGACCCTTCTTGGCTTTGAGCCGGTCATACTCCTCGAAAGGAATCTCGAGGGTGAGGTCGGAGGAGCCGCTCTCGATCTCGGCGACCCGGCTCGTGGCATCGGTGACGAACTTGAACACCACCGTCTCGAAGGCCGGCTTGCCGCCCCAATATTTCGGATTGGCCTTGAGGCGCAGGAAGGCGTTGCCCTGATATTCGTCGACCATATACGGGCCGGTGCCGATCGGCTTCTTCTCGAAGCCCTCGGCGCCCACCTTCTCGTAATAGGCCTTGGGCAGCACGAAGCCGGTGAGGAACGCCATCCATTCGAAGAGCGTCGGGTCGAAGGATTTCACGTCGGCGGTGACGCGCTTGCCGTCCACCTTGAAGTTGCCGATCGTCGACCAGGTGAACTGGATCGGGTTGCCGGTCTTCGGATCGCCGGCGCGCTGCAGCGACCAGACGATGTCCTCGGGCGTGAAGGGCGACCCGTCATGCCAGGTCACGCCTTCGCGCACATCCATCCACACCTTGCTCTTGTCGTCGTTCCAGCCCCAGGCGGTGAGCAGGCCGGGCGCGAAGGCGAGATTGGGCTGCTGGCCGACATATTGGTCGAACACCGAGCGATAGATCGCCTGAATGGTCGGGTTGACCGCCGAGGGCCCGACCGTCGGGTCGAAGGCCGGCAGGTTGACGTTGTAGGCGATGGTGAGCGTGTCACCGACGGCGGCGTCGGCAGAGCTGCGCGGGCCGATGAGCCCGGCGATGAGGCCGCTCGCGCCGAGCGCAAGCGATTGGCGTCGTGTCGGCATGAACATGGGTGTTCTCCTCCCCGGGAGCTCATCAGATGGGTCCTGATGCGGGCCACTTATCGGTCGTGGCTTGGTCGCAGCATCGGCCACGATCCGGGTCGTGTGCAGCTATCATTGCCCGCCAACTATTTTAAGATTAAAGCAAGTGCCGGCGCCCGCCAAGACCAAACTATGGGCAAGATCATCTCCGGACGCAGTCAGTTTCGATGCGCCGACGCCGAGACCTTTGTGCATGCAAAGCTATGACGCGATCGTGATCGGGGCGGGGCATAACGGCCTCGCGGCGGCGGTTCATCTCGCGAGCAAAGGCTGGAAGGTCGCGGTGGTCGAACGCGCGGCTGAGGCGGGCGGAGCCGTCAAGACGCGCGAGGTGACGTTGCCGGGGTACCGGCACGACCTGTTCGCGATGAATCTCAGCCTCTTTGCCGGCTCGCCATTCTTCGCGGCCCATAAGGACAAGCTGTTCGCGCATGGCCTTGGCATCGTCGGCGCCGAGGATTGTTTCGCGAGCGCCTTTCCGGATGGCAGCTGGCTCGGGGTCAGCAAGGATATGGCGGTGACCTCGCGGCGCATCGCCGCGCTCTCGCCGGCGGATGCCGCGGCTTGGCGCGATATGGTCGGCAAGTTCGCGAGCGATGCGCCCCATATCTTCGCGCTGCTCGCCTCGCCGATGCCGTCCTGGGCGATGGCGAAAAGCCTGTGGACGACTTGGCGCGCCAAGGGTGCCGCCGGGCTCGCGGAGCTCACCCGCCTGCTGGTCTCCTCGCCGCGCGAATTCCTCGATCGGCATTTCGAGAGCGAGAAGCTCAGGCTCATGATGTCGGCTTGGGGCATGCATCTCGACTTCGCCCCCGACATCGCCGGCGGCGCGCTCTTTCCCTACCTCGAATCGATGGCCAATCAGAGTTTTGGCATGGTGCTGGGGCAGGGCGGCGCCGACACCATGGTCAAGGCGCTCACGAGCTATCTCAAGGCGCTGGGCGGCGAGTTGCATCTCGGGCGTGCGGTCGAGCGCATCGAGATGTCGGGCGATCGCGCCACCGGAGCGCGCCTCGCCGGCGGCGAGGTGCTTGCGGCACGCCGGGCCGTGATCGCCAATGCGCATCCCAAGCTCGTCTTCGGCGATCTTCTCCCCAAGGCGAGCGACAATCAGGCTCGTGCGGCCTTCGAAGCAAAACTCTCCGGCTTCCGCGCCGGACCCGGCACGATGATGATCCATCTGGCGCTTTCGGGCCTTCCGGACTGGGCGGCAGGCGAGGAGCTCAAGCGCTTTGCCTATGTGCATCTCGCCCCGAGCTTCGAGGCCATGGGCGCTGCCTATGCTCAAGCCATGTCCGGCCTCCTGCCGCGTGAGCCGGTCCTGGTCGTCGGTCAGCCCACCGCCATCGATCCCTCGCGTGCCCCAGCCGGCCGGCACGTGCTGTGGGTGCAGGTCAGAGTGTTGCCCGCAATCATCAAGGGCGATGCTGCCGGCGGCATTGCGGCGACCGATTGGGACGAAGCGAAAGCGCCCTATGCGGAGCGGGTGATCGAGCTGATCGAGCGCTATGCGCCAGATCTCAAGGCCAAGATCCTGGGCAGCGCGGTTTTCTCGCCGCGCGATCTCGAGCGCGAGAACCCCAACCTGATCGGCGGCGACAGCCTCTCCGGCAGCCATCATCTCGACCAGAATTTCCTGTTCCGCCCGGTCTTCGGCTGGTCCCGCTACAAGACCCCGGTGCCCGGCCTCTACATGGTCGGCGCCTCCACCTGGCCCGGCGCAGGCGTCGGCGCGGGCTCAGGCTTCATGCTCGCCAAGATGCTGGCCGGCTGAAGCGCCGTCGCGGAAATCGGGTGAGCCCGCTCACCAGTCGACCGGCGCCGCGTCGAGAGCCGCGAGCCGGCGATTGCAGAGAAGGAAAGGGTTGGGCAGCGCCAGCACACGGTCGCCCCGCGCCGGGTGCTCGCGGCGGATATTGTCCTCGCCCTCCGCGATCCCGGCATGGTCCAGCGCCGCCGCGGCCGCATCGCCGAAACCGATGAAGACAATCGGTCGCCGAAGCTCGGCCAAGTGACGCAGCACCGCAACGATGAAGGGGTGCCAGAGCGGCAGATGCCCATGGCTCTGATGCGCGTCGACCTCCACCTTGAACCGGCTGAGCGTCAGCGAGGAATTGAGCAGCAGGACGCCGGAGCGAACCCAGCGATCCGCGAGTTCGGCCGGCGGTTCGAAGGCGAGGCGGCCGCTGTCGAGATCATCGCGCAGCTTCGGCCAGTCGGCGACGCTGCGGGCACGATCGCCATCGCCGGTCCGGGCTGCGACGATCATCTGAATGAAGACGCGCACGCTGACCGAGAACATCTTGTCGAGCTCTCGCCAGGAGGCGACGTTGCCGGCCTCGAAGGCGCGCCCTGTCGAGAATGCCGGACAGGGATAGGGGTCCTGGCCAAGGATCACGCAACGCACCTCTTGGGGCACGATGCCGTCGAAGGCGCGCAACATATGAGCGCCGGGTGGCTGACCCGGAAAGACGCGGCCGCGCCTCACCGGAAAGACCGGCTCCCAAGGGTCCAAGGTCAGGCCCGGATCCATCTCGCGAAAGCCGAGCTGCGTGCTCTCGGCGATGCCGCGCCAAGCCGGGGGCAGATCGTCCCGCCAGCCCTCGAGCATCGCCTCCATCGTGTCGCGCAATGGTCTCAGCATGGGCTGCGAGCCCTGCTCACGCCCACTCGCCCTTGCGGAACACCGGCACGCAGCTGCCGTCGGCACGGACGCCGTCGATGTCGATCTCGCCCGAGCCGATCATCCAGTCGATATGGATCAAGCTCTTATTGCCGCCTTGCGCCGCGATCTGTTCGGGCGTGAGCTTGGCGCCGTCGACGAAGCATTTCGAATAGCACTGGCCGAGTGCGATGTGGCAGGCGGCGTTCTCGTCGAACAGCGTGTTGAAGAACAACAGCCCGCTCTTCGAGATCGGCGAGGAATGCGGCACCAGCGCCACCTCGCCGAGACGGCGCGAGCCTTCGTCCGTGTCGAGGACCTTGTTCAGCACTTCGAGGCCGCGCGTTGCCTTGGCCTCGACGATGCGACCCTCTGCGAAGCGGACCGCGATTCCCTCGATCAGCGTGCCCTGATAGGAGAGCGGCTTGGTGCTCGCGACGTGCCCCTCCACGCGCCGCGCATGCGGCGTGGTGAAGACCTCCTCGGTCGGGATGTTGGGATTGCAGGTGATGCCATTCTTGGCGGTCGAGGCGCCGCCCTGCCATTCATGGCCGTCGGCAAGCCCGATCGTGAGATCCGTGCCCGGCCCGGAATAATGCAGCGCACTGAACCTCTGTGCGTTCAGCCATGCGGTGCGGCCGCCTAGCGTGGCATTGTGCGCCGTCCATGCGGCCACCGGGTCGTCATGGTCGACGCGCGAGGCTGCGAAGATCGCCTCGGCGAGCTTCGCCACCGCGACATCCTGTTCCTCGCCGGGAAAGACCTGTTTGGCCCAGGATGCGCCGGGATAGGCGATGATGTTCCAGTTGATGTCGAAGCCGGTGATCTTTTCCAGCGCCGGCTGATAGGCGACGGAATTGGCTTTGTTGGCGCGCGCCACCTTGGCCGGATCCTCGCCCGACAGCAGCATCGGATCCTCGCCGACGATGGCGAGCCGCGCCGTGTTGCCGTCGAAGGCCTTGGCGACGCCGTCATAGAGCCAGCTTGCGGCGCGGTCGAAGCTCGCATGCGCCCCGAAGCGGAAGCGCGACAGCGTGACCTCTTCGTCGGAGAAGATAGGGGTGACGAGGCCGGCGCCTGCCCGGTAGGCGTGCTCGGCGACCCGCCGCACCAGCGGCAGCGCCGCGACCGGGGCCGTCAGGAACAGGTCCTGTCCGGCCTTCAGCCGCAGCCCGACCTTGACGGCGACCTCCGCGAGCCTGTCGAGCTTCACCTCGTCGATCGATATGGGGATGTTGCGCTGCTGTATGGTCATGGGAATCCGGCCTGGGGGAGTTGCGATCGCCGATGCGTGCGTTGCACCCGCAATATAGGTGCGAATGGCGGGCGCGGTCACCTGGCCGGGTTGGCGAGAAGGCGGTTGGACCCCACTTCACTCCTTCCATCTCACCTCCACACAGGCCTCGCTCTGTGGTACCATGGCGCCGGCTCCGATCGTGCGGTTTTGCCTCTCGTAGGCGTTTAGACCGTTCATCGGTCCTATCTGGGCCTGATTCTATCAGAGCCCGTCATGAACCGTCGATCGGAGCCACCACACGCCTCGTCGGTCCGAGGCAGTGCCTCGCTAGAAGCAATAACTTGCTAGTGCAGCTTTGAATCCGAAATTCGCCAAGTTTCTTTGCTCCAAGGTTGCGTTGCCCCAAGGTGATGCGAATTTTGGATTCGCTGCTCTCGTCACCGGGTGAACAGCCTGTTGAGCTCGCCTTGCGGGATCTGGATGGCGGCGAAATCGATCGTGCCTCGCTCGCATAATTCGCGCATGCTGCGGCGGATGAAGCCGAGCGCCGAGCGGGCGATGCTGCCGCCGAGGCTGATGCGCATGACGCCCGCATCGAGCAGGGCCGGCACGCTCAATTTCGCGCTGCCCAAGCCGGTCACGATGTTGAGGGGCGCGTCGATCTCGCGCACCAGGGTCCTGATGGTCTCGAGGTCAGCGACGCCGGGCGGATAGACGCAGTCGGCGCCCGCCTCGCGAAACAGGCTGCCGCGCCGGATGCAGGTCCTCAACGCGTCCTGCGGCGACACCAGAAACGCATCGACCCTGGCGCACAGCACAAAGGCGTTGCCGCTCGCATCGATCGCAGCCCGCGCGGCTGCGATCCGCTCGACCGCAAGGCCTTCATCGTAAAGACCTTCGGCGCGCGGGTTGTCGTCTTCGATATTGCCGCCGGCGAGCCCGGATTCGATCGCGAGATGCACGGTCTCGGCAACGGTTTCGGGGCGCTCGCCATAGCCATCCTCCAGATCGCCGTTCACCGGCAAGGATACGGCCTCCACGATCTGGCGGATGCGCTCGAACATCTCGTCGCGCGTCACGGCGGAAGCTTTGTCTCGGATGTCGTAATCCGGCTTGCCGAGCGAGAACGCTATGCCGGCGCTGGTCGTGGCGATTGCCGCAACGCCTGCTTCGGCGAGGACGACGGCGCTGCCGGCATCCCAGGCATTGGGCATCACGAAGCCGCGGGAGGCGGCATGCATCGCTTTGAAGGCTTCAGCCTTTTGCTTTTGGTTCGCCATGGTCGGATGTCCTCCGCAAACACTTGCTTGCCGGCGATAGGGTTAGCCCGCTTGAGCTCATCCATCCAATTTGTAATATCTTGCCCGTCGATCAATTTTCTGCATGGATGGCGGGATGGATGCCGCGGGGCTGAACACATTCCTGGCGATCTACCGTCAAGGCGGGTTTTCCAATGCGGCCCGGTTCCTCAATCGGACGCAACCGGCCATCTCGCACCGCATGCATCTGCTCGAGCAGGAGCTCGGCACGAAGCTGTTCGAGCGCATCTCGGGCGGCATCGTGTTGAGCCAGGCCGGACGTGTCCTCCTGCCTTATGCGGAGCGCGCCCTTGCGGCCCTTCAGGACGCGGAAGCTGCGGTGCGTGCGCTCCGAACCGCAAATGCCGGCCCGGTGACCCTGGCGACCGTAGGTACCTTGGCCGGCCTGAGCTTGACGAGCATCCTGAAACGGTTCGCGCAAGCCCACCCCGCCGTGGGTCTCAGCCTGCAGACCGCGCGCAGCGCTGAGGTGAGCGAGCTGGTGCGACGCGGCGAAGCGACGATCGGCTTGCGCTATGATCGCGACCGATCCCCGGATTTGCACTGCGAAGATCTGGGCGTGGAGCCGTTGCTGGTGGTCTGCGCCCCCGAGCACAAGCTCGCCGGGCGCATGATCGGCTCGCTCAAGGTCCTGGGCGGCGAGCGCTGGATCGCCTTTCCGGAGATCCCCGGACAGCGGGAAATCGCAGCCTCGCATGTGTTCGGCCTGTTCCTGACGCTTGGCCTCGGCGAGGTCGATTGGACTCCGGTCGACAGCCTGACGGCGCAGAAGCGTCTGGTCGAAGCGGGCTTCGGCCTGGCGCTGATGACCGAAAGCGGCATCGCCGACGAGCTCGCCGCCAGCACGCTCGGCATCATCCGCGTCAAGGATTTCCGCGCCGGCATCCCGGTCTTCGTCGTGACGCGCAAAGGCGGCTTCCTCAGCGTCGCCGCCGATCATCTCCTCGAGCGCCTCCGCACCGAGTATGCGGCCGGATGGTCTCGTGCCGCCTCGCGACGCTCCCGCTAGCCGACCAGCGCGCTGCCGGCGCCATTGAAGCTCATGCTGAGAAAATCGTGGAAGATCTTCGTGACGGCCGAGAGCGGCCGGCCGAGGTCCCAGGCAAGGCCGACATCCATGGTCGGGATGTCGGCGACGACGCTGCGCGTATCGATCCTTTGCCCCTCGAGCGACCATGGCCTGTAGACCATGTCGGAAAGCACAGTGACTCCCATCCCGGCCGCCACCATGCTGCGCACGGCTTCGACCGACGAGGTCGTGAAGATCGTCCTCGGCCGCAATCCGCTCGGACGCCAATATTTGCCGGCAGTCTCGTCGGCCTCGTCGACCGTGAGCATCACATAGGGTTGCTCGGCGATGTCGGCGAGCGTGATCGTCTCGAGGTTGAGGAACGGGTGCTCGAGCGGCAGCCACAACCGCCGACGGGAACGGATCAGCGTCTCATAGGCGAGGTGGCGCTTGTCGCGCAGATTCGACACCAGCATCACCGCGATATCCAGCGAACCGTCGACCAATCCTTGCTCGATCGCCTCGCGCGGCAATTCGACGAGCTCCAGCGTGATGCCGGGATAGGTCCGCACGAAGCGTGCATGATGGCGGGGCAGGAAATAACCGGCAACCGTATAGGTGACGCCGATCCGGACCTTGCCGGCAAGCTTCGTATCCTCGCTGAGCGGCGCCCGAACCGCCTCGCTGACGGCCGACATGATGTGGCGGGCATGCTGCAGGAAACGCGCGCCCTCGGCCGTCAGCGATACGCCCTGCGAGTGCCGCAAGAACAGGGTCGCGCCAAGCTCGGTCTCGAGCTGCTGCACCGCAGCCGTAATCGCCGATTGCGAAACGCCGAGCTGCATGCCGGCATGCGACACCTGCCCGGCATCGGCCGTGGCGATGAAATATCGGATTTTTTTCAGCGACAGCGTCATATCTGTTTCGTCGATACGCATAAGCTGATTTTCTGATTTTACAATAGCCGCCGACTGCGTCGATACTCGTTTTCCGGACGCAGGAATTCCCTCGCAAAGCAAGACTCCTCGCCAGCAACACAGCCCAGCAAGCAAGCAAGCCCGCACTACGGAGATCGGCCTTGACCGTGATCAACTGCGATATGGGCGAGGCTTTCGCGCTTTACCGCATGGGCGACGATGAAGGGCTGATGCCGCTGATCTCGGTCGCCAATGTGGCTTGCGGCTTCCACGCCTCGGACTTCAACCATATGCGCGACACGGTGCGCCTCGCCAAGCGTGCCGGGGTCAAGGTCGGCGCCCACCCGTCTCTGCCAGACCGGCAAGGCTTCGGCCGTCGCGAGATGAAGATCTCACGCGAAGAGACCGCGAATTGCATCATCTACCAGGTGGGCGCGCTGAAAGGCTTTCTCGACGCCGAGGGGATGACGCTCAATCACATCAAGCCGCATGGCTCGCTCTATGCGATGGCCGGCAAGCAGGAAGAGATCGCACATGCGGTCTGCGATGCGGCGGACGTGTTCAAGGTGCCGTTGTTCGGCATGATCGACACTTTGCACGAACGGATCTATCCGGCCCGCGGCCATGATTTCGTCGCGGAGTTCTACGCCGACCTCGACTATGATGATGACGGCACGCTGATCGTCACCCGCCAGCACGACGCGAAAGACCCGGGCGAGGCCGCCGCGCGCTGCTTGCGCGCCCTGCAGGAGGGCAAGGTCCGCAGCGTCGGCGGCAGGGATATTTCCGTCAAAGCCGATTCCATCTGCATCCATTCGGACACGCCGAACGCGGTCGCCATCGCGACATCCGTGCGCGAGGCGGTGAAGCCTTATTTGCAAAGCCGTTGATGGCGCGGCGATCCGCGATCGTCGCCGCCGCAGCCCGACAGAGGAGGACACCGGTCATGGCCAAGAGAGAGATCATCTCGCCCCTTCCCGGCACCTTCTATCGCCGGCCGTCGCCGGACAAGCCGCCCTTCAAATCGGACGGGGAGGTCATCGCCGCCGGCGATACGGTCGGTCTCGTCGAAGTGATGAAGTCGTTCCACGAAGTGAATGCGGAGTTCGGCGGCCGGATCGTCAAGTTCCTCATCGGCAATGAGGAGCCGATCATGGCGGGGCAGCCGATCGCCGAGATCGAGGGCTAGGCGCGGAATGCCGCCGATCAAATCCCTGCTCATCGCCAATCGCGGCGAGATCGCCGTCCGGATCATCCGGGCGGCGCGCGAGCTCGGGATCAGGACCGTGCAAGTTCATAGTGATGCCGATGCGGATTCGCTTCCCGTGCGGCTTGCCGACGCTTCGGTCGGCATCGGACCGCCTCAGGCGGCGAAATCCTATCTCGACATCGGCGCCATCCTGGCCGCCGCGCGCGCGACCGGCGCCGATGCGGTGCATCCGGGCTACGGATTCCTCGCCGAGAACGCCGGCTTCGCCGATGCCGTCGAGGCGGCAGGCTTGACCTTCGTCGGGCCGCCCGGAAGCATCATCCGCCTGATGGGCGACAAGGTCGCGGCGCGCGAGGTCGCGGTCAAGGTCGGCGTGCCGACCGTGCCCGGCAGCATCGGGCGCATCGATACGCAAGAGCAAGCAAGCGAAGTCGCGCGCCGCCTCGGATTCCCGGTGATGATCAAGGCAGCCGCCGGCGGAGGCGGGCGCGGCATCCGCATCGCCGCCGATCGGCAAGAGCTCGACCGGCTGGTGCCGCAGGCGAGCGCCGAGGCCAAGGCCGCCTTCGGCGATGGCGGCCTCTATCTCGAGAAGGTTATCGAGCGCGCCCGCCATATCGAGGTGCAGGTGCTGGGTGACGGACGCAATATCGTCCACTGCTTCGAGCGTGAATGCTCCTTGCAGCGCCGCAGGCAGAAGATCTGGGAGGAGGCGCCCGCGGCCAATCTGGAAGGCGAAGTCCGCGACCGGCTCTGCGCGGCGGCCGTCGCGCTCGCCCGCGCCGTCTCCTATCGCGGCGCCGGCACGCTCGAATTCCTGTTCGACGAGGTGACGCGGGATTTCTACTTCATCGAGATGAACACCCGCATCCAGGTCGAGCACCCGGTGACGGAGTTCGTCACCGGCGTCGATCTCGTCCGCGAGATGATCAAGATCGCCGCGGGCGAGCCGCTTTCGCTGCGCCAATCCGATATCCGCGTCACCGGGCATTCGATCGAGTGCCGGATCAATGCGGAAGATCCGTCGAAAGGCTTCATGCCTTTCCCCGGAATCGTCAGCGGATTGCGGGTTCCGGGCGGGCCGGGCGTGCGCTTCGACAGCATGCTCTATGCCGGCTACACGGTGCCGCCCTTCTACGATTCGCTGCTCGGCAAGCTGATCGTCTGGGATGCCTGCCGCGCCACCGCCATCGAGCGCCTCAAGCGGGCGCTGGGCGAGCTCGAAATCACGGGCCTCAGGACGACGATCCCGTTGCACAAGGCCTTGGCCCGCGACGCCGACATCCGGGCCCACCGCTTCGACACGAAATTCCTCGAGCGCTGGCTCGAGACGCATGCCTCCCGCCTGAATTGACAGAGGAGAGACCAGCCCATGGCCATGAGATATTCCTTCGGTGGCGATGAGCACATCTTTGCCGAGGTCGATGAAGAGATGTCGCTGCAGGCTTTCTTCAAGAGCCTGTCGATCACCAATGCGGTGCGCGACAGCAAGATCCGCGGCGTCACCGAGATCTGTCCGGCGAATGCCTCCTTCCAGATCAAGTTCGATCCCGAGGCCATCAACCCCGACGACCTGCTGGCCGAGCTGAAGACGCTCGAAGCCGCCGCCGAGAAGACGGATCCGGTGCTCAAGACGCGCATCATCGAGATACCGGTCCTCTACAACGATCCATGGACGCATGAGACGCTGATGCGCTTTCGCGAGCGGCATCAGGACCCGACCAGCGCCGACATCGAATATGCGGCGCGCATCAACGATTTCGCCTCGGTCGATGCCTTCATCGAGGCGCATTCGGGTTCGCCCTGGTTCGTCTCGATGGTCGGCTTCGTCGCGGGCCTGCCCTTCCTCTACCAGATGGTCGATCGCGCCAGGCAGATCGAGGTGCCCAAATATCTGCGCCCGCGCACCGACACGCCCAAGCTCACCATCGGGCATGGCGGCTGCTTCGGCTGCATCTACTCGGTGCGCGGCGCCGGCGGCTACCAGATGTTCGGCATCACGCCGATGCCGATCTACGACCCGCGCCAGGAGATAGGCTATCTCACCGAGTTCATGGCGCTCTTCCGTCCGGGCGACATGGTGAAATGGAAGCCGCTGTCGCGCGAAGCCTATGACCAGACGGTCGCCGATGTGGATGCTGGCCGCTTCCAGCCGCTGATGCGCAACGTCACCTTCTCGCTCCACGAGTTCGAGCAGGACATCGACGGCTACAACCACAAGCTCGAGCAGGCGCTCCATGGACATTAGGATCCGTTCCCCCGGGCTCGCCACCACCGTCCAGGACCTCGGACGTCCGGGCTATTACCATCTCGGCATTCCGCTCTCGGGCGGCATGGACCGCTTCGCGCTGCAGGCCGCCAATCTGCTGGTCGGCAACGAGCCGGGCGCGGCCGTTCTCGAAGCGGTGTTCATGGGGCCGACGATCGAATTCAGCAGCGATCGCCTGGTCGCGGTGACCGGCGCCGAATTGCCGCCCAGGGTCGAGGGCCAGGTCCGCGAGACCTGGTCCGCCTTCTTGGTGAAGGCCGGGCAGACGCTGTCCTTCGACGTCCTCAAGAAAGGCGCGCGCGCCTATATCGCGGTCGCGGGCGGCATCGATGTGCCGGTGGTGCTCGGCAGCCGCTCCACCTATGCGCTCGGCGCGCTCGGCGGTCATGAGGGGCGCAAGCTCGAGGCCGGCGACAAGCTGAGGCTGGGCGCTGACGCCAAGCCGACCAAGGAGGGGCGCGGCGTCGCGCCCGGATTGCGGCGGGCGCCCGCTGCGGCGGTCGAGCTGCGCGTGCTGCCGGGCCTCTATTGGCACCGCATCACCGAGCAGTCCGGTCACAATTTCTTCGGCGACACCTGGAAGGTCGCGCCCGAGGCCGACCGCATCGGCTATCGCTTCCGCGGCGGCCGCCCGCTCGAATTCGTTCCGCGCACCCCGCCTTTCGGCGCAGGCTCCGACCCTTCGAACATCGTCGATGCTTGCTACCCCTACGGATCGATCCAGGTTCCGGGCGGCAGCGAGCCCATCGTCCTGCATCGCGATGCCGTATCGGGAGGCGGCTACTTCATGCTGGGCACGGTCATCTCGGCCGATATGGATCTGATCGGCCAGCTGCAGCCGCATACGCCCACGCGCTTCGTCTCGGTCAATATGCAGGCCGCACTTGGCGCGCGCCGCGAGCGTAAGGCGCAGCTCGGCAAACTCCGTGCAGCGCTTGCCTGAGCATCACGCCGAGTTAGCCGCGGCCGGCGCGGGCGCGGGCCTGGTCGCGCAGCTCCTTCGGGGACAGGCCGAAATGGCTCCTGAAGGCGCGCGAGAATTGGGCGTGGTCGCCGAAGCCGAAGCGGTGGGCGATCTCCGCGACCGTCTGGCGATTGGCAGGGTCGCGCAGCGCGGCGTGGCAGGCTTCGAGCCGCTGGTCCCTGATCCACTGGCTGAGCGTGTGGTTGGTGTCTCGGAAGAGCTCGTGCAGGTAGCGCGTGGAGATGCCGCAGGCCCGCGCGATCATCTCCGGATCGAGGTCCGCGCTGCCGAGATTGCGCCGCGCGAAGCTTTCGATGCGGGTGAGATGCGCTTCGCGGACGGTGGAGGTACCGGAGGTGAGCGTGCGCTCATCGGCCTCGATGGAGAGCGCCAGCAGGTCGATCAATTGCTGGCCCACCATGGTCCGCGCCTCCGCCGACATGGTGTCGAAGCGGGCCGGGATCAGGTGCAGCATATCGGTGAACAGGCCGCCCGCGCCGTTGGCGGCGTCGAACTGGATGCTGCAGAAGCGCTGGGGCGAGCGGATGCGGCCGCCGAGCAGCTTCGCCTTGACCTTCACGACCCACATATCGGCCGGCTCGGCATGGCTGAACTCGTAGGGCTCGTGGCTGCGCTCGAGGAAGAAGCCGCCGGGTCCGCAGCGGATTTCCTTTCCGCTTTGGGTGAAGGTGACCTCGGAATGGACCGGCACGGTCACCAGGAACTGCTCGTCGCGCTCGGCGCTGAGATGGCGCTGCAACCGCCGGTACCTGAGGCCCGCGGAGCTATTGCGCGACAGCGAGAAGTCGCCCAGCTGCCAGATGGTGAGATCACCGGCGAAGCGATCGGGCTGGGCGAATTCCAGGTCGAGCGGAAAATAGGTCGCGGCGATCGCCTCGTGCCAGTGACGGCTGCGCTGCGCCGCGTCGGTCCTGCTAGTCGTGATCGTGGTTTTCATGGCGCTCCTGCGACCGCGCGAGCGACCTTAGGACGCCAACTCGCCTCCTGCAAGGATGTGCGCGCCACCTTGGATCTATTTGCGAACTGCGCGGGAAATCAAGCAACAGTTCTCGGTAAGCAAAGACCATGCCGCGTCTTCGGGCGTAATGTATCGGCGCCTACTGGTAAGACAAGCGCCGCCACCGATGAAAGACCTGGGCTCTTCCGGGACCGGATGCACTTTCCCTGGCGTGGCGGCGCCATCGAGGGAGCCGCCCCATGATTGCCAAGAAAAGCGCCACGAAGAAAAGCGCCACGAAGAAAAGTGCCACGAAGAAAAGCGCCGCGAAGAAAAACCCTGCCAAGAGAATTGCCGCCAAGAGAATTGCCGCGAAGAGAAGTGCTGCCGAGATCATCACGCCGAAGAGGCGCGTCGCGAAGAGAGACACCGCCGGGAGACGATCGAGGGTCGATCCGATCACGCTCTCCGTGGTGCGCGGGGTGCTCGAGACGACGCAGCGCGAGATGACGCTCACCCTCGAAAAGACGGCGCGATCGAGCGTGTTCAACCTGGCGCATGACTACTCGACGGCGCTCTTCAATGCGAAGCCGGAGATGATCCTGCAAGGCCAGGATATTCCGATCCATCTCGGCTCGCTCATTCCGGCCATGAAGGCGGTCGCCAAATATTTCGAGGGCGATATCCATGAGGGCGACCTCATCTTGCACAACGATCCGGCCTATGGCGGCAGCCACGCCATCGACACCTGCATGTACAAGCCCGTCTTCCATGAGGGCGAGCTGAAATACTGGACCGTCTGCAAGGGCCATCTGACCGATATCGGCGGCCCGGTGCCGGCCGGCTACAACCCCAACGCCAAGGACATCTATGCCGAGTGCCTGCGCATCCCGCCGGTGAAGATCTGGGACAAGGGCAAGCCGCGCCACGACGTCCTGAACATGATCTTCACCAATATGCGTGCGAGGCGCGACCAGGAGGGCGATTTCAACGCGCTGATCGGGGCCTGCCAGGTCGGCGAGCGCAATCTCCTCGCCATGGTCGCCAAATACGGCGCCCGGCAGGTCGATACCTGCGTCGGCGAGTTGCTCGACATGGCGGACCGCCATATGCGCTCATTGATCCGCGCCGTGCCCGACGGCACCTATGAGGGCACCGCGGTTCTCGAGGATGCGGGCCACGGCTTCGGGGATTTCGACATCACGGCGACCGTCACCATCAAGGGCGATCGCTGCCATATCGCCATCAAGAGCCCGCCGCAGATTCCCTATTTCATCAATTCCTACGAGGGCAATTCGCATTCGGGCGTCTATCTCGGGTTGATGATGTTCGCCCAGCTTCCCCCTCCCTACAATGAGGGGCTCTATCGCTGCGTCTCGCTCGATTTCGGGCCGAAGGGCACGCTCTGCAATGCGCGGGAGCCCGCCCCGCATATGAACTGCACCACCACCCCGATGGAGACTCTCACCGACGCGGTGCGGCTGGCTTTCGAGAAGGCCATGCCCTCGAAAGTGGCAGCCTCCTGGGGGCATGCCAACGGCCTCAATATCGCCGGCTGGGATACGCGCCATGACGAGGAATACGTCACCATGGTGCTCGCCACCATCATCTCGGGCGCCGGCGCCACGCCCAAGCAGGATGGCTGGCACGCCTGCGGGCCCGAATGCTGCTTCGGCGCCTTGACCTCGGGCGATATCGAGCTCCTCGAATATTCCTATCCGATCATCATCCACCGCTATTCGCTGATGATCGACTCCGGTGGCGCCGGCAAATTCCGCGGCGGATCGGGCACGGCCTGGAAGGTCGAGCCGCTCGACAAGGAGATGACCTTCATCACCTTTGGCGAGGGCAGGCGCATCCCGGCCGTGGGCGCGGCGGGCGCCGCCTCGCACATGGTCGAGAGCAAGGTCGGTCGCCTCCTGCTGACGCGCAACGGCCGCACCGAGATGATCAAGACGAATGTGATCGAGACCATCAAGCCCGGCGACACGGTCATGAACATGAACCCGGGCGGGGGCGGCTACGGCAACGCCTATGAGCGCCCGGTCGAGAAGGTCGTCTCCGACGTGAAGAACGGCCTCGTCTCGATGCGAGGCGCGATGGAGGATTACGGCGTCATCATCAAGGACGAGCTTTCGCTCGCGGTCGATCTCCCCGCGACACTGCAGCTGCGCGGCCGCGCCCTGCCGGCAACGTCTTGACGCGAGCGGAGAGGATCACCGACATGCGCAGCAAATATCGTCTTGGCATCGATGCAGGCGGCACCTTCACGGATTTCGTGCTTGCCGACCAGTCAGGCGATGTTCGCCTCTTCAAAGCGCTCTCGACGCCTTCCGATCCGACGCGGGCCATCGAGAACGGCCTCAAGCTCATTGCCGACGAGCTTGGCGAGAGCCCGTCCGAGATCGTCTCGAATTGCGATCTCTGCATCAACGGCACGACGGTCGGCCTCAATGCGCTGATCCAGCATCAGGGCGGCAGGACCGGGCTCATCTGCACCGCGGGCCACGAGGATTCGATCGAGATCCGCCTCGGCCACAAGGAGGACGGCTACCGCTACGACCCCGAATATCCGGCCGCCGTGATGCTGGTGCCGCGCTATCTGCGCAAGGGCGTGCGCGAGCGCGTCATCTCCGACGGCTCGATCCGCACCGAGATGCACGAGGAGGATGTTTGCGCGGCCTGCGAGTTCTTTCTGAAAGACGGCATCGAAACGGTCGCCATCTCCTTCGTCTGGTCGGTGCTCAATAACAAGCATGAGCGCCGCGCCGCCGAGATCGTGCGCGACATGATGCCGAAGGCGGCGCTGACGGTCGGCAGCGAGCTCTATCCGCAGCTGCGCGAATATACCCGCACCTCGACGGCGGTCACTAACGCCTATCTGACGCCCATCCTGTCGCGCTATGTCGACGCCATCGACCGGCATTTCCGCTCGCTCGGCGCGCAAAATCCGGTCCGCTACTTCCAGTCGAATGGCGGGCTCGCCATCGGCCAGGCCATGTCCGACCGCTCGGTCTACGCCATCAATTCGGGGCCGGCCTCGGCCCCGCAGGCGGGCCTCTTCGTCGCTGCGCCGTTCAACAAGAACAACGTCATCACCATCGACATGGGCGGCACTTCCTTCGACATCACGCTGACCAAGGACGGCGTCACCAACATCAACAAGAACATCGACTTCCTGCGCTACCGCATCGGCGTCCCCATGATCCAGGTCGAGACGCTCGGCGCGGGCGGCGGCTCGATCGGCTGGATCGACGCGATGGGGCTGTTGCAAGTCGGCCCGCAAAGCGCCGGCGCCGAGCCGGGGCCAGCCTGCTACGGACAGGGTGGCACCCAGCCGACCGTGACCGACGCCAATCTGGTGCTGGGCTACCTCAATCCCGACGGCCTCCTCGGAGGGCGCCTGCCGCTCGATCTCGACAAGGCGCGCCAGGCGGTGCGCAAGGTCGGCGAGCCGCTCGGCATCTCGGTGGAGCGCGCCGCTTACGGCATCTACACCATCGTCAACAGCAACATGGTCAACGGCATCAGGCGCGTCTCGGTCGAGCGCGGCTATGACCCCCGGGACTTCGTACTGGTCGGCGCCGGCGGGGCGACCGCCGCCCATATCACCTCGCTCGCCGGCGAGATGGGCATCTCGACCGTCATCCTGCCCAAGCTCGCCTCGGGGCTATGCGCCTTCGGGCAGATCATCTCCGACGTGAAGTACAACTACATGGCCACGAGCCCGCAGCGGCTCGACGGCGCCGCCTCCTGCAAGGCGATCAACAAACTTTACAAGCAGATCGAGGCCAAGGGCGTGCGGCATCTCGAGGACGACGGCTTCAAGCCGGCGCAGATCTCGGTGAAGCGCAGCCTCGACATGCGCTATACCGGCCAAGTGCATGAATGCACCGTCGATATCGGCAATTTCGAGATTGACGCCAAGACCATCGAGAAGGTCAAGGACAGCTTCCACGCGCGCCATGAGGAGCTCTACACCTATTCGGAGCGCCACAGCGCCGTCGAAGTCGTCAACATCGAGAGCACGCTCTACGGCCGCGTCGACAAGCCGAAGCCGCTGAAGCTCGGCAAGGGCGTGCCGGTCGCCAAGGCGGCGAAAGGCTTTCGCACGGCGATCTTCACGGCCGCCGGCAAGCGCCAGCGCACCCCCGTCTATGACGGCGGCAAGCTCGGCGCGGGAGCGACCATCAAGGGGCCAGCCATCATCGAAGAGGTGACGACGACGATCGTCATCGAGCCCGGCTGGAGCGCGAGGCTCGATGCCAGCGGCTCCTATGTGATCACGCGCAAGAGATGATGACGCACACGACATCGGGTGGATTCTCATGAGCGCCCGCAGGGGCGCCACCCACCCCGGCAAGGATCCGGACGCGACGAGGCGACAACTATCGGCATGTCGACGAGAGGGCTCGCCGCGTCGCCTTTCGGTTCGCGGCGTTTCGGATGAGTGGCGGCGCCTGACCTGGTTCATCACACATGAGGAGGCAAAGATGAGATACGCAGCTCCGATAGCCGCGACGGCCTTGGCGATCATGGCGCTCGGCCCGGGCGCGGCCGCGAACGCCGCCGAAAAATGGTGGCCGGCCAAGATCTACGATCTCGATTCGGGGGCGGCGAAAGTGTCCGAATACTCGCCGCTCGAAAAGGCCGCGAAGCCCTGGAATGTCTGCGTGCTGTTTCCGCATATGAAGGACACCTTCTGGGTCGCCGTCGATTACGGCGTCGTCGAGGAGGCCAAGCGCATGGGCGTGAACATGACGCTCTACGAGGCGGGCGGCTATGAGAACCTGCCCAAGCAATTATCGCAATTCGACGACTGCATGGCCGGGAATTTCGACGCCATTATCGTCGGCCCGATCTCGGAGGCCGGTCTCGACAAGAAGATCCTCGAGGGCGTCGCCGCCGGCAAGGCCATCATCTCGACCGTCAATCCGGTGTCGAAGTCCAATGTGACCTCGAAGATGACGGTCGATTTCGACACGATGGGCGAGCAGACCGGCACCTATCTCGTCGATTATCTGAAGGATAAGAGCGCCAAGGTCGGCACTTTCCCGGGACCTGCGGGCTCCGGCTGGGCCGAGGACTTCCTGAAGGGCTTCAAGAAGTCGGTGACTGGCAAGAGCAACATCGCGATGCTCGGCGACAAGTTCGGCGATTCGGGCGTTGCCGTGCAGCTCGGCCTCATCCAGAATGCGTTGCAGGCCTATCCCGACATGAACGTCATCTGGGGCTGTGCGCCGGCCGCCGAAGCCGCGGTCGGGGCGGTCGCCCAGGCGGGACGCAAGGGCGCCTTGATCATGTCCTCCTATGAGAACCAGGCGATGCTCGATTCCTTGAAGAAGGGCGAGATCATGGGCTTCGCCACGCAGTATCCGGTGCTGCAAGGGCGCATCGCCATCGACACGGCTGTCCGCGTGCTCGAAAAGAAGACCTATGTAAAGAGCGCCAAGGCCATCCCCGACATGATCGCCAAGGACAATATCGAGAAGATCAATATCAGCCTCGTCCTCGCTCCGTCCGACTTCAAGGCGGTGTTTTCGGTGAAGGCGCCTTGAGAGCGTGAAGATGCGCGCTCGATCACAGGATCATCGGTGACGGCGTCCATCATGGATGGCGCATCCCGGGCCGCCATGGCGGCCCGAGATGCCGACCTCCTGCTCGAGCTCAAAGGCATCTCGAAGAGTTTTCCCGGCGTCATGGCGCTCGACGGCGTCGATTTCGACCTGCGCCATGGCGAGGTGCATGTTCTGTTCGGGGAGAATGGGGCCGGCAAATCGACCTTGATCAACATCGTGGCCGGCACATTCACGCCCGATGCGGGCGTGTTCAGATATCGTGGCGAGGTCATCGCGCGCCTGACGCCGCACGCCGCACGGCTCATCGGCATCAGCCCGGTCTTCCAGGAATTCAGCCTGGTGCCGGAGCTGAGCGTCGAGGAGAACTTGTTTCTTGGCCGCGAGCTGACGGCCGGCGGCTTCCTGAACCGGCCGGCCATGCGCGCCAAAGCGCGACAGGTGATCGCCGATCTCGGTTTCGACCTGCAGCCCGAACGCAAGGTGAGCGAGCTGTCGCGCGCCCATCAGCAGATGGTGGAGATCGCCAAGGCGTTCCTCGCCGAGGTGCGCCTGCTCATTCTCGACGAGCCGACCGCCTCGCTGACCGAGGCCGAGACCGCAAACCTGTTCGCCCTGGTCGCCAAGCTGAAGGCGGCCGGCGTCGGCATCATTTATGTCTCGCACCGCATCCGCGAGTTCAAGCAGATCGGGGATCGCATCACCGTGCTGCGCGATGGACACAAGGTCGCGACGGTGACCTCGGGCGATGTCTCCGAGACCGAGCTGGTCGAGCTGATGACGGGGCGCAAGATCGGCGTGCTGTTTCCGCATATCGACCACCGCCCCGGCGACAAGCTGCTCGAGGTCGAGGACGTCACGCTTGCCGACCGCTCGGTCAGGAATGTGAGCTTCCATGCCCGCGCCGGCGAGATCACCGGCATCGCCGGGCTCGTGGGCTGCGGCAAATCCGAGATCATCCGCGCCGTCTTTGGGCTCGAGGCCATCGCGTCGGGCGACATACGCGTGCAGGGGGAGGCCGTGCCCCATCCCTCGCCGGCCGCGTTGTTGCACAGACGGGTCTGCTATTTCCCGTCCGATCGCGTCGCCGAAGGCCTGGCGCTGGCGCGGCCGGTGCGCGAGAACGCCTCGATGGCGGCGCTCGATCTGCCGCAATTCTCGAAGAAGCGGCTGATGCGGCGCGCCAGCGAGCGGCGCGCCGTGCAGGCCATCGTCGAGCGGCTAAAACTTCGTCCGCCGCAGATCGAGCGGGCGGTCGCCAATTTTTCGGGTGGCAATCGCCAGAAGGTGCTGCTGGCTCGCGGCCTGACCCGCGACATCGCGATCTTCCTTTTCGACGAGCCGACCGTCGGCATCGATGTGGGCGCCAAGATCGAGGTCTATGAGCTGATGAAATCGCTGGTGGCGACAGGTGCGGCCATCGTCCTCGTCTCCTCAGAGCTGTCGGAGGTCATGAATTTGTCGCATCGGCTCTATGTCATGCATCGTTCGCGCCTGGTGGCCGAGCTGACGGGCGCCGACATCAATGAGCCGGAAGTGCTGTCGCATTTCTTCCGCGAAGCTCCCGTGGCTCCTGTGGCGGAGCCGGCCGCCGCCTCGCAGGTTTTGCCGGAGCGGTGATGACCGGGCGCGCGAGCCAGAGGGGCGGGGAGGCGAGGAGCATGCTGCGCCGCCCCTATCGGGTCTACGAGACGGTCGGCTTCCTGCCGATCCTGTTGATGGCGCTGGTCGTGATCTTCGCGATCTTCGTGCCGCATTTCCTGGCGCTGCAGAACGTCTTCAACGTCCTGCGCAGCTCGTCCTATCTGGTGATCCTCGCAGTCGGCCAGATGCTGGTGCTGATCGTCGGCGGCTTCGATCTCTCGGTCGGTGCGGTGGTGGCGCTGACCAGCGTGTCCAGCGCGCTCGCCATGGCCGGCCTCAAGGATGATCTCCCTGGCCAGCCGGGCTTGATCATCCTCTTCGGCGTGCTCGCCGGCCTTGGCTGCGGTGTCGCGGTCGGCGTCGTCAACGGCTTGTGCGTCGCCGTCTTGCGCGTTTCGCCCTTCATGGTGACCTTGGGCACGGCCTCGATCGCCACCGGCATCGCGCTTCTCCTGACCAATGGCATTCCCGTCTATGGCATGCCGGTCGGCTATGTCGACGGCTTCGGCCGGGCGCAATGGCTGGAACTGCCTTCGGCCGTCTATCTCGCTATCGCCATCGTGGCGGCGCTGTGGGTGTTGCAGAATTTCACCCGCATGGGCCGCTACATCTTCGCTATCGGCGGCAATCTGCAGGCTGCGATCGTCTCGGGCGTGCCGGCGCGCATCTACCTGATCCTCGCCTACACCATTTGTTCGGCGCTGGCCTCGGTGAGCGGGCTCGCGCTCACGGCCCAGATCGGCTCGGGACAGGCGGCCATCAACTCGCAGCTGACGCTCGAGAGCATTGCGGCTGCCGTGATCGCCGGCGTCAGCCTCAAGGGCGGCGTCGGCCGCGTGGAGATGGTGGCGCTCGGCGCGGTCTTCCTGCTCATCCTGACCAATGCCATGGATTTGTTGACGATCGATCCGCGCATCCAGACGATCTTCCTCGGCATCATCGTGGTCCTGGCCGTGGCGCTCGAGGAGCTGGCGAAGCGGAGGACGGCTCTTGTCTGACGCCGAGATCGCTTCGCGCCCCGAAATCGCAGGCAGAAGCGGGCCGTTGCGTCTGGCGCTCGCCCTGCTGCTGCCGATCCTGATCGTGGTGATGGAGCTCAGCCTCTCGATGCTGGAGCCCAGGGTGCTGTCGCCCGGCAATCTGCGCAACATCCTCATCCAGTCGAGCTATCTCATCGTGTTCGCCTCGGCCCAGATGGTGGTCATCTTGACGCGCGGCTTCGACCTGTCGCTCGGCGCCAGCGTCTCGGCGGTCAGTGTCGCCAGCGCCCTGATCACGACCGGGCTCGCCGATCAGGGCTGGCCGGTATGGATCGTGGTGGTGGCGGGCCTCGCGGCCGGCCTCGGCTTCGGCCTGCTGGTCGGCCTGTTCAACGGGGCGTTCGTCGCCTGGCTGTCGATCAATCCCTTCGTGGTGACGCTCGGTAGCCTCAATATCTGCCTTGGCCTCGCCACCACGATCTCCGGCGGGCGCCCGGTGTTCAACGTCCCCGACCCGTTCAGCGCGCTTCTCTATAACGGCAAGCTCATCCCCTTCGTCCCCGTTCCGGTGATGCTCGCGGTCGCGGTCTGCATCTTCCTGTATGTCTTGCTCGAGCGCACCGTGTTCGGGCGCGCGCTCTACCTCATCGGCAACAACCCTCGCGCCGCGGAACTGGCCGGCATTCCGAGCCGGCGCTATCTGATGCTCGCCTATATCCTGTGCGGCTTGCTCGCCGCCTTCGGCTCGCTGATGCTGACCGCCCGCACAGGCTCGGGCGAGCCCAATCTCGGCGGCAGCCTGATGCTCGAGAGCATCGCGGCGGCGGTGATCGGTGGGGTGAGCCTGCAAGGAGGGGTCGGCGGCGTCGTCCCCGTCATCCTCGGCTCGGTCTTCATCACCATGATGTCGAACGCCATGAACCTGTTGCGCGTCGACGGCTATATCCAGCAAATCCTCTTGGGCGTGATCATCATCGCGGCCATCTTCCTCGATCGCATCCGCACGACGCGCGGCTAGGCCAAGGCGGCAGCGCCTACCTCTCCCCTCGCGGGTCCTTGCGGGAGAGGTAGGCTTCGAAGAGCGAAGCGATGAGAAGCCGGGTGAGGGGGGCAGCGCCGGCCCTGGAGAGACCCTTCATCTCGGGCCGAAATAGCGCCCTGACCCACCTTCCAAAGTAGAAGCTGCCCCCCCTCACCCGATCCTCGCCTGGCGGCTCAGATCGACCTCTCCCACAAGGGGAGAGGTGAGGGGTGCCTCGTCAGTTCAACCGCACTCCGGCTGGCCGCTTCGAGGGCTTCTCCGGGGCGACGGTGACGTCGCCGATCATCAGCCCGCCGGGTCCGACGGTGACGCGCGGCGTGTCGCCCGCTTTCACCTTGCCGGAGAGGATCAGCTCGGCCAGCGGATCCTGGACGGTCTTCTGGATGACGCGCCGCAAGGGACGCGCGCCATAGGCCGGGTCATAGCCTTTCTCGGCGAGCCAGGCGCGGGCCGTCTTGTCGAGCTCGAGCCCGATCTCGCGATCGGCGAGGAGCTTCTTCAGCCGCTCGATCTGGATATCGACGATCGCGCCCATATCGGCACGCTTCAGGCGATGGAACAGGATGATCTCGTCGATGCGGTTGAGGAATTCCGGACGGAAATGCGTCCTGACCGCCCCCATCACCTCCTCGCGCACGCCTTCCGAATCCTCGCCTTCCTTCTGGTTCACCAGGAACTCGGCCCCGAGATTCGAGGTCATGATGATCAAGGTGTTGCGGAAATCGACCGTGCGGCCCTGGCCGTCGGTGAGCCGCCCGTCATCGAGCACCTGCAGCAGGATGTTGAAGACGTCGGGATGGGCCTTCTCGATCTCGTCGAAGAGCACGACCTGATAGGGGCGCCGGCGCACCGCCTCGGTCAGCGAGCCGCCTTCCTCATAGCCGACATAGCCGGGAGGCGCGCCGATCAGCCGGGCGACCGAGTGCTTCTCCATGTATTCCGACATGTCGATGCGCACCATCGCGGCCTCGTCGTCGAACAGGAATGAGGCGAGCGCCTTGGTCAGCTCGGTCTTGCCGACACCGGTCGGCCCGAGGAACATGAACGAGCCGATCGGCCGGTTCGGGTCCTGCAGACCCGCTCTGGCGCGGCGCACCGCCGTCGAGACGGCCGTCACGGCCTCCTGCTGGCCGACCACGCGCTCGCCGATCTTCTCCTCCATCTTGAGCAGCTTGTCGCGCTCGCCTTCGAGCATCTTGTCGACCGGCACGCCGGTCCAGCGCGAGACGATGCCGGCGATATGGTTGGGCGTCACGGCCTCATCCGCCATGCCGCCGGCCTCGCCATTGGCGGTCCCCTTGGCTTCGATGGCGGCGAGCTCCTTCTCGAGCCCCGGGATGATGCCATAGGCGAGCTCGCCGGCGCGCTGATACTCGCCGCGGCGTTGCGCCTGCTCCAATTCGTTGCGCGCCTTGTCGAGATCTTCCTTCAGCTTCTGGGCGCGATTGAGCTTGTCCTTCTCGCCTTGCCATTTGGCGGTGAGGGCGGCCGACTTCTCCTCGAGCTCCGTCAATTCCTTGTCGAGGCGCACGAGGCGATCCTTGGAGCCTGGATCATTCTCCTTCTTCAGCGCCTCCTGCTCGATCTTCAGGCGCACGATCTCGCGGTCGATGGAGTCGAGCTCCTCGGGCTTCGAATCGACCTGCATGCGCAGCCGCGCCGACGCCTCGTCGACGAGGTCGATCGCCTTGTCGGGGAGGAAGCGGTCGGTGATGTAACGGTTCGACAGCGTCGCTGCGGCGACCAGGGCCGCGTCCTGGATGCGCACGCCGTGATGCACCTCGTATTTCTCCTTGAGGCCGCGCAGGATCGAGACGGTGTCCTCGACCGTCGGCTCGGAGACGAAGACAGGCTGGAAGCGCCGCGCCAGCGCCGCATCCTTCTCCACATGCTTGCGGTATTCGTCGAGCGTGGTGGCGCCGACGCAATGCAGCTCGCCGCGCGCCAGGGCCGGCTTGAGGAGGTTCGAGGCATCCATGGCGCCATCCGCCTTGCCCGCCCCGACCAGCGTGTGCATCTCGTCGATGAACAGGATGATGCCGCCTTCGGCCGAGGTCACCTCCTGCAGCACCGCCTTGAGCCGCTCCTCGAACTCGCCGCGATATTTGGCGCCCGCGATCAGCGAGCCCATGTCGAGCGCCAGGAGCCGCTTATCCTTCAAGCTCTCCGGCACGTCGCCATTGACGATGCGCAGCGCCAGCCCCTCGACGATCGCGGTCTTGCCGACGCCAGGCTCGCCGATCAGGACGGGATTGTTCTTGGTGCGTCGTGACAGTACCTGGATGGTGCGGCGGATCTCCTCGTCGCGGCCGATGACCGGGTCGAGCTTGCCGGTGCGGGCGGCCTCGGTGAGATCGCGCGAATATTTCTTGAGCGCGTCATAGGCCTGCTCGGCCGAGGCGCTGTCGGCGGTGCGGCCCTTGCGCAAAGCTTCGATCGCGGCGTTCAGCGTCTGGGGCGTCACGCCCGCCTTGGCGAGCGCCTTGCCGGCCTCCGTGTCCTTCTCGATGGCAAGGGCAAGCAGCAGCCGCTCGACCGTGACATAGCTGTCGCCGGCCTTCTCGCCGGCCTTCTCGGCTGCGGCGAAGACGCGGGCGAGCTGCGGCGTCAGATAGATCTGGCCGGCCCCGCCGCCGCCCACCTTGGGCAGCTTACCGAGTGCGTCCTCGGTTGCGCGCAAGGCTTGGCGCGGATCGCCTCCGGCGCGCGAGATGAGGCCCGAGGCCAGGCCCTCGCTGTCCTCGATCAGGACCTTGAGCAGATGCTCGGGAGTGAATTGCTGATGCCCCTCACGCAGAGCGAGCGATTGCGCCGATTGGACGAAACCCTTGGCGCGATCGGTATATTTTTCGATGTTCATGTCAGACCCTTCCAGCCGGTCCCGCACGCTTCGGATGAACACAAGCAGGGCCGCTTCGCCGAATGTGGTGTGGCGAAACGGCCACACAAGGGCAGGAGCGGCCTTCCCGATCCGAAAGAGATGGTAGACGCCATCGTGGTCCGCCGGCTCGCGCCAAGTGTGCTGCAGCCCACGTGTGCTGCAGCCCACCCAGCCTTCCCGGATCGTTATCCCTCAGGCTTCGATATGGGAGCGCCGCACTTCCTGCCCAAGTCCGGGCTCACATTGGAAGTGGTGAAGCGCATCCGGCGCTGCGCCGCCACCAATGTCGATCTTGCGACCGCCTCACGCGATGGCGACCTGCCCGCGACCATCCTACGGCGCTTCGGCCATATGGATTGCGGCATCGATGCACGCGTGCTCAATGGTGGGCGGGTCGGGGAGGGCGATGCCCTGACGCTCGTTGAGTGAGGGGGTAGGCGCCCCCTTCTCCCGCACTTCACGGGAGAAGGTGCCCGAACGAAGTGAGGGCGGATGAGGGACGCCGGTGAAGGGCTCGACCGCCGCTCATCCGCCTCGGCTTCGCCTCGGCACCTTCTCCCGCAAGCGGGAGAAGGGAAGCACAGCGTGTCCTCAGCCGCCGACCTTGTGGCGCTTCGACAGTTTCGCCAATCTCGCTTCGTCCGCCTGATTGACCAATTTCGACTTTTCGATCTCGGCCTGAAGCGTGGTCGCGCCCTTCGAGGGCAGGACGACGACCTTGGCGTTGACGGCCGCTCGGCTATAGAGGTCGAACGCGTCCTGATTGATCATGCGGATGCATCCAGACGACATGTTCTTGCCGATCGATTCCGGCTCGGTCGTGCCGTGCAGCCTGTAATACGTGTCGTGGTCGCCCTGCCAGAGATACATGGCGCGCGCACCAAGAGGGTTGCTCGGCCCGCCGGACATGCCGTTGGGCGGGGCATATTTCTGGAGATCGGGCTGGCGCGCCCGCATATCCGCCGGCGGGAACCATTTCGGCCACTCCTGCTTCGAGCGGATATAGGCTTCGCCTGTCCAGCCGAAGCCCTCGCGGCCGACGCCGACGCCGTAGCGGATCGCCTTGCCGTCGCCGAGGATCAGATAGAGGTAGCGCTTGCCCGGATCGACGATGATGGTGCCCGGCGCCTCGCTCGAGCTGTAATCCACCGTCCTTCTCAGGAAGGCCGGATCGATCTTTTTCACGTCGGTGGCGGGAATCCCGAACTGGTCATCGGTGATCGCCGCGTAAGCCTTCACGTCGGACGGATCGCGTTCTGAGCCGAGTGACGCGTGAGGCGGCAAAGGGGCGAGGGGAGTGGTGGTCACCGGCTTGGTCGGTACGGCGTTGACCGGCGACGGTGAGGGCGGCGGGGTGTTGCCGACGACACAGCCGCCCAGCAGCACCGGCAGGCTCAAGGCGAAGACACGTCTCGTGATACAGCCGCTCATGTTCGCTCCAGCGCACGGAAAAGCCCGAATCGAGCCTCTTTTCCTCTGTCGAGGCCCAGTTGAATTGCGGCCTGTCTGCGTCTGAATTGTGGCAAATCGGGCCGGCATCCCGCGCCAAGCGAAGATGCCGCGAAGGTGCGATCCAAATGCAACACTTGAAGCTTAAGCGGGGCTGAAGCGCCGCCCTGGCGTCGCCCCTCCGGTCAGACTCGGGAAGGGCTATCTTCCGCCCGAGACCGAGAGATTGGCGCCTGTGATGTAGGAGGCCTCTTCCGACAGGAGATAGAGGACCGCGCTGGCGATCTCGTCGGGTTGGCCGACACGGCGCATCGGGATCAGGGGCGCGATGCGGGCCACGCGTCCGGCATCGCCCGTCGAGAGCGCATGGATCTCGGTATCGACCATGCCGGGCGAGACCGTGTTGACGCGGATGCCCTCGGTCGCGAGCTCCTTCGCAAGCCCGATGCTCAAGGAATCGATCGCGCCCTTGGAGGCTGCGTACCAGACATATTCGCCCGGGCTGCCGAGCCCGGCAGCGACCGAGGAGATGTTGACCATGGCGCCGCCTTCGCCGCCATGGCGCTTCGCCATCCGCTTGATGGCGGCGCGCGCCACCAGGATGGCGCCCGTGACGTTGAGGTCGATGACGGCGCGGATGGTTTCGGGCGCCGCCGCATCGAGCGGGCTCGAGCGGCCGGTAATGCCGGCATTGTTGACGAGATGGGTGAGGCGCCCGAGCTTGGCGTCGACCTCGGCGAAGACCCGCTCGATATCGGCTTCGACCGCCATGTCGCCCTTGAAGATCTCGCAGGCGGCGCCTGCGGCGCGGCAGTCGCGCGCCACCTCTTCGGCGGCCTTTGCGTCACGCTGATAGTTGAGCGCGACCGCATAGCCGGCCTTGGCGGCGAGCCGGCTCACCGAGGCTCCGATGCCTCGCGAGCCCCCGGTGACCAGCAGAACCTTAGCCATGGCTGTCCCTCTTATCGGGGCGCCATGCGGATGGCACCGTCGAGGCGGATCGCCTCGCCATTGAGCATGTCGTTGTCGATGATCGCTTCGACGAGGCGCGCATATTCCTCGGGTTTGCCCAAGCGCGACGGGAAGGGGATCGAGGCTTCGAGGGATTTGCGGAATTCCTCGGTGATCTGATCCATCATCGGTGTGTAGAAGATGCCCGGCAGGATGGTCATCACCCTGATGCCGTATTGGGCAAGGTCGCGCGCGATCGGCAACGTCATGCCGAGCACGCCACCCTTCGAGGCCGAATAGGCGGCCTGGCCGATCTGCCCGTCCTGGGCGGCGACCGAGGCGGTCGACACGATGACGCCGCGCCCGCCATCCGGCGTGACCGGGGAGAGCCCGGCCATGGCGACCGAAGATTTGGCGATCATGTGGAAGGTGCCGATGAGGTTGATCTGCACCACCTTGGCGAAGGTCGAAAGGTCATGGGCGAGGAGCTCGCCGGTGTCGCGCTTCTTGGCGACCACGCGCTTGCCGGCCGCGATGCCGGCGCAGTTGACAAGGATGCGCTCGACGCCGTTCGCGGCCCGCGCCGTCTTCAGCGCCGCATCCACCGAGGCCTCGTCGGTGACGTCGCAACGCGCGAACAGGCCCTTGATCTCGGCTGCGACCTTCTCGCCGCGCTCCGCATTCATGTCGAAGAGCGCGACCTTGACGCCATGGCCGGCGAGCATGCGCGCCGAGGCTTCGCCGAGGCCGGAGGCACCTCCGGTGACGATGGCGGATAGCGAATTGTCGAGCTTCATGGGGAACTCCTCTCCGGCGACTCTACGGCACGAACTCGAATGCCTCGGACAGGGCGATGAGTCAAAATATCGCGACGCGATGGTCCAATCGGATACGGACACACCCGCCCCCGCCTGCGCTGCGCAGATCTCCCGCGGCATGGTTCGCGAAAAAGGCGCCAGCGCTCACCTCTCCCCTTGTGGGAGAGGTCGATCCGAGCCCCTAGGCGAGGATCGGGTGAGGGGGGCAGCGCCGGCTCGGCTTAGAAAGGCGGTTGCTGCCCCCCTCACCCGGATCACTCGCTGCGCTCGCGATCCGACCTCTCCCACAAGGGGAGAGGTGGGCGCTCGCGCTCTCCGGCCGCAATCCTTGGGCGCAGTGACGATTCAGGCGGCCGCGCGCGCAGTCTCGTAGTCGGCGGCGATGGTCTGGTCCGGCGCGCTCGAGCGCAGGAGCGGTGACAGGATGGCGGCGACCGCGATGTTCACGAGTACCGAGGTCAGGCCGTTATAGCTGTTGAAGTCCAGCCAGCCGAAGAAATTGCTGGCCGGCGTCCAGTTCGTGGCTCCCCAGGACAGCCAGGTTCCGATCACGATGCCGACCGCCCAGCCGACGAGCAGGGCAGGTCCCGAGAACCAGCGCGTATAGAGGCCGAAGATCAGGGCCGGGAAGATCTGGACCATCCAGACGCCACCCAGGAGCTGCAGGTCGAGCGCGAACTGCGTCGGCATCAGGAACAGGATGGCCAGCGCGCCGACCTTGACGATCAGCGACACGAGCTTGGCGAGCGAGGCTTCCTTGTTCGGTGCAAGATTCGGCTCGACGAAAGGCTTCCAGAAGTTGCGCGTGAAGGTGTTCGCGGCGCCGATCGACATCACCGCCGCCGGCACCAAGGCGCCGATGGCGATGGCGGCGAAGGTGAAGCCGGCGAACCAGCTCGGGAACTGCTTCAGGAAGAGTTGCGGCACCGCATCCTGCGGGTTCGTGATGTAGACGCCGGATTCAAACGTCCTGGCGCCGCTCTCGAGGGCAACGGACGCCGCTTGCGAGATCGTCACCGCGCCTTGCGCCGCGGAGTGGGCGCCGGGCGTCTGGGACAACAGCGCGAACGTCTTCACGTCGACGAGGTTGATGCCGGCGGCGATCGCCATGTAGCCCATGATGCCGATCAGGCCGAGCACCAGCGAATAGGCCGGCAATGCGACCGCGTTGCGCTTGATGGCGTCGGATTTCGAAGCCGCCAGGATCCCGGTCATGGAGTGCGGGTAGAGGAACAGGGCCATGGCCGAGCCGATGGCGAGCGTGATGAACGGCATCACCTGCACAGGCTGCAGCACCAGGCCTGCCGCGAGCTTGCCGCCGGAGGCCGCGACCTTCTTGTCGAGCACGGCTCCCGCCGCGTCGAAGATCGCCCCATAACCGCCGAGCTGGATGGGAATGATGATGACGGCTGCGATCACGAAGATGTAGATCATCGTGTCCTTGACGAAGGCGATCATGGCCGGCGCCCGCAAGCCGCTCGAATAGGTGTAGAGCGCCAGGATGACGAAGGCGATGGTCAAAGGCAGATGCGACAGCCAGCCCTGGCCGGAAAATCCGAGCGCCTGGATGACCCGCTCCATGCCCACGAGCTGCAACGCGATATAGGGCATGGTCGCGACGATGCCGGTCGCGCAAACGGCGAGCTCGAGCCATTTATTGCCGTAGCGCCCCAAGATGAAATCGCCCGCCGTGATGTATTGGTGCTTATGGGTGACCGCCCAGAGCCGCGGGAAGGCGACGAACAGGAGGGGATAGATCAGGATCGTGTAGGGGACGGCAAAGAAGCCATAGGCGCCGATCGCGTAGATCACGGCCGGGACGGCGATCACCGTATAGGCCGTATAGAGGTCGCCGCCGATCAGGAACCAGGAAATCCAGGACCCGAAGCGGCGTCCGCCGAGCCCCCATTCATGCAGCTGGTCGAGGTCGCCGGATTTCCAGCGCGAGGCCATGAAGCCCATGATCGTGACGACCGCGAAGAAGAAGACGAAGACGAGGGTCGCCGGCCAGTTCAGGTTGTCGATCACTTCGCTTCTCCCTTATAGGCGGCCAGGATGAACAGCGCCGATATCGGGATCAGCAGCAGCAGGTACCAATAGAGGAGCGGGAAGCCGAAGAGCCTCGGCTCGATGTGGTTGTAGAGCGGTGCCGCCAGCGCGAGCGCGCATGGCAGCAGCAAGAGGATATATCTCATCGTCTCTCCCCGTCCGATCGCTTGTTGTGGTCGCCGGTGGGCCGCATCGTCGATCGAGCGGCGGCCGCACTCCCTGAATCACATCTCCGCCACAATCTACAGGTGGCGGGCCATCTGTGTAAACAGGAGGTAAACGGGCGGCTCACACCGGGTGACGCTGACGAGCCGAAAGCGCCCGAGCTGCAAATAAGCAAAAAACCCTCCTCGGGAGGCTCGCGGCGATAACAGTCTTTCCCCATCCGACCGAGCCGGAGAGGCTGCAGTCGGTTCTGCGCCGCGTTGGAGATGGTTCGTCCGCAGCTTATGCCGGCCCTCCGGCCCCGTGCTGTTGAAAAGAACCGTTCGTTCTGTAAATCAAACGAAATCCCCGGTTGTCGGCAAAGGAATCTCCGATCATGGCCCAAGCCTCGCAAGGCGAGCTTGCCTTGCAAGTCGCATCTGCGTTTGCCGCATCCCCTGACCTTGTCGGGCGCCTGCGATGCCTCGTCGATCTTGCGCCCTCGCCAGCCGTGTTCACCACCAGTTTCGGTCTCGAGGACCAGGTCCTGACGCATGTGATCGCGAGGGCGCGCCTGCCTGTCGAGTTCGTCACCTTGGACACCGGACGTCTGTTCCCCGAGACGGTGGCGGTCTGGGCGCGCACCGAACAAGCTTACGGCATCGCGGTGCGGGCCGTCCTGCCGGACGCCGCGAGCACCGAGGCGTTGATGGCGCGCGACGGCGTCGAAGGTTTCAAGTCGTCGGTCGAGGCGCGACTGGCCTGCTGCCATGTGCGCAAGGTCGTGCCCTTGGCGCGGGCTCTGGCCGGTGCCGGCACCTGGATCACCGGATTGCGCGCCAGCCAATCGCGCTCGCGCGGCGCGCTGGTCTTTGCCGAATGGGATGAGGCGCATGGCGTGCTCAAGGCCAATCCGCTGGCCGATTGGACGCGCGAGGCGGTTGCGGCCTTTGCGGCCGAGCACGCCATCCCGGTGAACGAGCTTCACGCCAAGGGTTTCGCCTCGATCGGCTGCGCGCCCTGCACGCGCGCTCTTGCGCCCGGCGAGCCCGAGCGCGCCGGCCGCTGGTGGTGGGAGGAGGAGGGAAAGCAGGAATGCGGCCTGCATCTGCCTTTGCGCCGCAAACCCGAGCTCGTCTCGGCCTGAATGAATTTCGAGCGGAGCTTCCGATGGACCTGACGCTTTCCGGCGCGCTCGCGCCGCACATTCCCGCAACCCTGCCGCATCTTCCGGCTACCGGGCTCACCCATCTCGACCGGCTCGAAGCCGAGAGCATCCACATCATGCGCGAAGTGGTCGCCGAGTGCGATCGCCCGGTGATGCTCTATTCGATCGGCAAGGATTCCTCGGTGCTGCTACACCTCGCCATGAAGGCCTTCCGTCCCGGCCGGCTGCCCTTTCCGCTCCTGCATGTCGACACGACCTGGAAATTCAAGGAGATGATCGCCTTCCGCGATCGGCTGGCGCGCGATAACGGGCTCGATCTCCTGGTGCATGTGAATGAGGAGGGGCGCTCGCGCGGCATCTCGCCCCTGACCCATTCCTCGGAAGTCCATACCGATGTGATGAAGACCGCAGCCTTGAAGCAGGCGCTCGACCGCTACGGCTTCGACGCGGCCTTCGGCGGCGCAAGGCGCGACGAGGAGAAGTCACGCGCCAAGGAGCGGATCTTCTCCTTCCGCGACGCCAAGCACCAATGGGACCCGCGCCGCCAGCGTCCCGAGCTATGGCGGCTCTATAATGGGCGCAAGCGCAAGGATGAGAGCATCCGCGTCTTTCCGCTTTCGAATTGGACCGAGCTCGACATCTGGCTCTACATCCATCGCGAGAACATCCCGGTCGTGCCCTTGTATCTCGCGGCACCCCGCCCGGTCCTTCGGCGCGACGGCATGCTGGTGATGGTCGATGACGAGCGCCTGGTGCCGCGCGAAGGCGAGCAGATCGAGACGCGCATGGTGCGCTTCCGCACGCTCGGTTGCTATCCGCTCACCGGCGCCGTCGAGAGCCGGGCCACCACCATTCCGCAGGTCATCTACGAGACGCTCGCGGCGCGCACCTCCGAGCGCTCGGGACGGGCGATCGATCAGGATGGGGCGGCTTCCATGGAACGCAAGAAGCGGGAGGGGTATTTCTGATGACCATTCATCCCGAGACGCCGACGCCGGATATCGACGCCTTCCTGCGCTCCCATGAGCGTAAGAGCCTGTTGCGCTTCATCACCTGCGGCTCGGTCGATGACGGCAAGTCGACCTTGATCGGGCGTCTGCTGCACGAGACCGACGCCATTCTCGAGGACCAGCTCAGCGCCGTCGAAGCGGCCTCGCGGCGTCATGGCGCGCCGGATCAGCCGGTCGATCTCGCCCTCCTGGTGGACGGGCTCGCGGCGGAACGCGAGCAGGGGATTACCATCGACGTCGCCTATCGCTATTTCACCACGCATCGGCGGAAATTCATCATCGCCGACACGCCCGGCCATGAGCAATATACGCGCAACATGGCGACCGGCGCTTCGACCGCCGACCTCGCCATTCTGCTCGTCGATGCCCGCAAGGGCGCGGCGGTGCAGACGCGCCGCCACGCGCTGATCGTGTCGCTGATCGGCGTCAAGCATGTGATCGTTGCGGTCAACAAGATGGACCTGATCGGCTGGAGCGAGGATAGCTTCCGCCGCATCGAGGCGCAGATCCGCGGCTTTACGGCGAGCTTCGGTTTCGAGAGCCTGTCCTTCATCCCGCTATCGGCGCTGACGGGCGACAATGTCGCGGCGCCCGCCGTCTCCTGCCCCTGGTATACGGGACCGACCTTGCTCGCGGCGCTCGAAGCCACGGAGCCCGCGACCAAACCCTTGCCGTTCCGCATGGCGGTGCAATGGGTGAACCGCCCCAGCGCCGATTTCCGGGGCTATTCGGGCCTGATCAGCTCGGGCGCCGTTGCGGTCGGCGACAAGATCGCCGTGCAACCTTTCGGCGGCGAGACGCAGGTCACGCGCATCCTCGGCGCCGGCGGCGAGCAGGTCCGCGCCGTCGCCGGCCAATCGGTGACGCTCGTCCTTGCCGACGATATCGACATTTCGCGCGGCGACCTCTTTACGCCACCGGCGGCGCCCGCCCAGCTTGCCCGCGCCGTCGACGCTACGCTCCTGTGGATGGATGAACGTCCGGCCCGGCAGGGCGCCTCCTACCTCGTCAAGATCGGCGCCCGCACGGTGACCGCCACCTTGTCGAGGATCCGCTCGCGCGTCGATCTCGGCACTCTCGACGAGGTCGCGGCCGAGCGCTTCGATCTCAACGATATCGGCGAGGCCGAGCTGATCCTCGACCAGCCGGTGGCGCTCGACCTCTATCTCGAGGATCGCAGCACGGGCGGCTTCATCGTCATCGATCGCGAGAGCTTCGACACGGTCGGCATGGGGCTGGTGCGCGGGGCGCGCGCCGAATATGTGCGTTCGCGCCTGCACCCGATCGTCAGGCTGGCACGCCGCTGGTTCGCCTCGGCGAGCGAAAGCTCGCTGCGCAGCCTGTTCAAGGCGGTGACCTGGCGCGTCTGCGGCTCGCTCGACACCACGATCCTCGCCTTCCTGTTCACCGGCAATCTGAAACTGTCGGCGGCGATCGGTGCGACCGAGGTCCTGACCAAGATCGCGCTCTACTACGCGCATGAGCGCTTCTGGACCCGCATCTCCTTCGGCAAGAGCTGAGCTCGGCGCGACGCAATAGCGCTGGGCGCATCTTCCTTCTGGCGCGCGGCAAGACGGCCCCGGCCGTCGGCCGACACGGCGCCACGCGCATGCGATCGTATCAAGTCGCCGGGCGCGTGATCTCGAAATCGTGCGCGCGGGGGACGAGCCTGTGCCCCTACCCGTGCGCCTGATTTCGCCGCATGGTCTGCATTCCGTACCGAGGGCTCGTGGTGTTGCGGACTATGCTGCGCCCCGGCTTTGGAGCCGTTTCGCGCGTCCCGCCAAGGACGTCAGCGATCGCGGGGGCTGTCACTCGTTCGCGGCGCGGAAGAGTGTCTGCCGAATTGAGCTCGTCGCTTCCGCCTCGGCGGTCCTTACACAATCACAAGCAATGGGAGATGAGATCATGGCCGAATTTACGCTCTGGGGGTTCGACGCGTCCACCTATGTGCGCACCATCAAGATGCTGCTCGCCGAGAAGGGCTTCACGCAGTTCGATCAGGTGCCGCTCAACGTTCTCGCAGGCGAGCCGCGGACGCCCGAGCATCTGGAGCGCCACCCCTTCGGCAAGGTCCCGGTGCTCGACCATGACGGGATGCGGATCCTCGAGACCTCCGCGATCGCTCGCTACCTCAACGACGTGCTGCCCGGACGCTCGCTCGTCCCGGCGACCCCCAAGAATCGGGCTCGCATGGACATGATCGTCGGCGTGGTCGACTCTTATGGCTACGGCGCGCTGATCGGCGGGGTCGCCGCCTATCATCTCTTTCCCGATTTTGTCGGGGGCAAGAACGATGCCATGCGCAAGGGAGGTCTCGAGAACGCACGCAAAGTGCTCGAGCTCGCCATGAAGACCAAGGGCTCGTCGCCCTTCATCGCCGGAGACCTCAGTCTCGCGGACCTCTATCTCGCACCGATCATGTTCTATGTCTCCTTGACGCCGGACAAGGACGCCGTTTTCGATGTCGACGGATTCGCCGAGTGGTGGGCGAACATGGAAGCCCTCCCGAGCTTCAAGAGCACACAACCGAAGCTCGGCTGAGACACAACGGAACGATCGGCGCGACAGCGGCCGCCGCCGCAGTCTCTTTTCTGCGGCGGCAGCGCGGCGACGGTGGCTCTCGTTGCCGAGCCGCTCGCCGCGCGATCTTGCGGATTGGGCTAGTCGCAACCTATCTCACATCCGTCTACGCCTAGACCGTGCGCCGTGTCTGATGTTTCGCCCGATCGCGTATGCCAGTTCGACAGCGTCGAGAATGTTTCGCCCCACCCCGCGCCTGGAGCTTTGAAGATGAACGACTCGTCCGCCGCATTCACGCCGCCGAAAGTCTGGACCTGGAACAAGGGTAACGGTGGCCGTTTCGCGAATATCAATCGCCCGATAGCCGGAGCCACGCATGAGAAGGATCTGCCGGTCGGCCGCCATCCCCTCCAGCTCTATTCCTTGGCAACCCCGAACGGCGTGAAGGTCACGGTGATGCTGGAGGAATTACTGGCACTCGGCCATCGCGGTGCGGAATACGACGCCTGGCCGATCCGCATCGGCGACGGCGATCAGTTCAGCAGCGGCTTCGTCGCCGTCAACCCGAACTCGAAGATACCGGCGCTGCTCGACCGCAGCGGCAAGGCGCCGATCCGGGTCTTCGAATCCGGCGCTATCCTGATGTATCTCGCCGAGAAGTTCGGGGCCTTCCTGCCGACCGAGACCGCTCAGCGCGCCGAATGCCTGTCATGGTTGTTCTGGCAGATGGGCAGCGCGCCTTATCTCGGCGGCGGGTTCGGGCATTTCTACGCCTACGCGCCGATGAAGAACGAATATGCCATCGATCGCTTCGCGATGGAGGTGAAGCGTCAGCTCGACGTGCTCGACCGCCGCCTCGCGGAGAGCGAATATGTGGCGGGTGGCGACTACACCATCGCCGATATCGCCATCTGGCCTTGGTATGGCGGCCTGACGAAGGGCTGGCTCTACGAGTCCGCCGAGTTCCTGCAGGTGACGGAATACAAGAATGTCCAGCGCTGGGCGGACGTGATCGGCAAGCGGCCGGCCGTTGTGCGCGGCCGAATGGTCAACCGCCTGTCCGGCGAGCTCTCTGGCCAGCTGCACGAACGCCATGACGCCAGCGACTTCGAGACAAGGACGCAGGACAAGCTCGCGGTCGCGGGCTAGCACCGTCGCGCGCTGCCTCGATCACAATTCGGCGAGGCTGCGCAGCACCGCGACCGGGGCGAGGTCGTGATACTCGTCCGGCGCCCCGGTCCGGTTCACCCAGATGGGGGTGAAGCCGAAGCAGGCGGCGCCGGCGACGTCCCAGCGATTGGACGAGATGAAAGCAACCTGGTTGGGTTTCACCCCGAGCGGCGCCAGCACCTGCGCATAGGCACGTGGATCGGTCTTGAAGATGCCGACGGCCGAGACCGAGAAGACGTGGGTCAGGTGCTGGCCGATTCCGGCCGAGGCGATCGCATCGGCGAGCATGGCGGGTTCCCCATTCGACAGGATGGCGGTGTCGAAGCCCTTTGCCCGCAAGCGCTGCAGCAGAACCGGCACCTCCGGATAGGCGTCGAGCCGGCGATAGGCGTCGAGGAGGGCCGGGCGCAAGGCCGGGTCGACGCCCGGAAAGCTCGCGAACGCATAGTCGAGGGCGCGCTGCGTCAAGGTCCAGAAATCCGTGAAGCGGCCTGAGAGCGAGAGGATCCAGCTATATTCGAGCTGTTTCTGCCGCCACAGCGCCGAGAAGGCCGGCGCCGCGGCACCGATCTCGCCTGCATGGCGCATCACCGCCGAGTTGACGTCGAACAGCGTGCCATAAGCGTCGAAGACGTAGGCACGGATGCGGTCGGCGAAGGGGAGGGGCATGGCGTGCGGCTCCGGTCGAAGGTCAGCCAAGAGGATCAGCCAAGCAGGAATGGCAAGAGGATGGGAACGAGGGCCGTGGTCAAGACCGCGTTGAGGCCCATGGCGATCGCCGCGAAGGCGCCGGCCATCGGATCGAGCTGCAAGGCCCGCGCCGTGCCGATCCCATGGCAGGCAAGGCCGATGGCGAAGCCGCCGGATCGCGGATCGCGGATGCCGAGCCTGTTCAACAGGGGCGTGGCGACGACCGCGCCGAAAATGCCGGTGAGGACGACGAGCACGGCGGTCAGGGCCGGGTCGCCCCCGAGCGCCTCCGAGATGCCCATTGCGACACCCGCCGTCACCGATTTCGGGGCGATGGAGACGAGCACCTGCGGATCGGCACCCAAGGCGCGCGCGACCAGCACGGCCGAGGCGATCGCCGCGGTCGAGCCCGCGACCAGCGCCAGCACCATCGGGGCGAGCGCCCGCAGCACGGCGCGCCGATGCTCGTAGAGCGGGATCGCCAGCGCGACGGTCGCCGGTCCCAAGAGGAAATGCACGAATTGCGCGCCCTCGAAATAGGTGCCGTAGGGCGTGTGCGTGAGCCACAGCACCAGGCCGATGAGCCAGACCGAATGCAGCACCGGATTGGCGAGCGGATGCCGGCCGGTCGCGACCGAGAAGCGCTCGGCGAACGCATAGGCCAGCAAGGTCACGGTCAGCCAGAGCAGCGGGGCTCGCGACAGATAGACCCAAAGCGCGAAGACGGGATCGCTCACGGCACCGTGCCTTCATCTGCATCGGCGGAGGGGCGCGGCGCTATCGCCAGGAACACGCCGGCCGTGACCGCGAGTGCGATGAGGGTCGAGACGATCACGGCCGCCGCGATCGCCAGGGCCTGCGCGCCGAGCACATCGAGGCGCTGCATCACGCCGACGCCCGCCGGCACGAAGAGGAGCGACAGAAAGGCGAGCATGCCCTTGCACAGGCGCTCGACGCTGCCATCGGCGAGCTCGCGCGGGATGAGCCAGGCGATTCCGTCGCGTGCCCCAAATCTGTCGCGTGACCAAAGCAAGGCGAGCATCAGCATCATGCCGATCACCGGGCCGGGCACAGGCAGACCCGAGCCCCGCGCCGCGACCTCGCCGATGAGCTGGCAGAGGAGGACGAGCACGAGAGCGACGATCATCTGCACCTCCGGAGTAGCGAGTGGCGAGTGGCGAGTAGCGAATGGCGAATGGCGAATGGCGAGTAGGGTGTAACTCCCCACCTTCCCACTGTGGATCACAGCGCCGCTATTCGCCATCCGGCGCGTGTGATGTGGCTCCGCTATTCGCTATTCGCTATTCGCTACTCGCCCTTCGCCTCACTTCGCGCAGCACGGCTTCGATGACGATCGCGAGGCTGCCGAACAGGAGAATGGCACCACCCAGCACTGGGTCGACGTGCAGCCAGACGATGAGGGCCGCGACGATGGCCACCAGGATCAAGGTCGCAGTCGTCAGCCTGGCATCGGCCAGGAACATGCCGAGGAGCTCTTTCGCAACATCGCCGAGAATGCTCATCACATTGCCTCCATCGGGCGGCGCCGCAACAAGGCTGCGGTGGCGAGGCCGATTCCCAGGAACAGGGCCGCGAAGACCACAAGCGCCAGATCCTCGCCGGGCCAGTTCACGCCGAGGCCCTCTCCGGTCCAGAACACGCCGAAGGCCGACAGCATGACGCCGACCACGAATTTGAGCGTGTTCTCCGGGACCTGGGCGAGCGGCTTATGGACGATGACGCCGATGGCGAGGACCACGGCGCAGGCCGCCAGCGCCCCGAGCGCGGCGGGCCATAGCAAGCCCCTTCCGGCGCCGACCGCGATGACGATGAAGACGACTTCCAGCCCCTCCAGCAGCACGGCCTTGAAGGCTGCGAGCCCGGCGATCCAGTCGAGCGAAGTCCGCCTGCGTTCGGCCTCCTGGGTCAGTCCAGCTGTCTCCGCGGCGAAGATCGCGTCCTCATCATGCAGCGGGATGATGCCGGCCGCGCGCAAGATCGCCTTGCGCAGCCAGCCCATGCCGAACAGCAGGAGGAGAACGCCGATGCAGAGCTGCAGCAGGTGAAGAGGGACGTGATCGAGCAGGGGGCCGAGCAGGATGATCAACAGACCCAGGACGCCAAGTCCCGCGAACGTTCCGAGCGCCGCCGGCCGCCAGCCGCGCAGCGTCGCAACCGCGAGGATGATCGTGAAGGCCTCGACGACCTCCACCAGCGAAGCAAGGAAGGCGGCACCGACGGCCGGGGCGACGGCGCTCCATGGAATAAAGCTCACGACATCTCTCCGCGCTGGCGACGAATTGCTCGAACCGGCAATGTAGCATATACAACATCGTGGCGTAAATTTGGTAGCGTTCACGACAGAAGTCAATGGGGCGCTCGCTCGTGCGCAACTCAAAAGGTGGATCGCTCGCGTGAAACAGGCCGCTACATTCGACGAGAGGGTCGCCGACCGCCTGCAGCGGATGAGCCCCGCCGAACGGCGCGTGGCGCGCTTCTTCCAAGACAATCGCGAGGAGGTGCTGATCTCCTCTGCTGCAGCGCTGGCCGCTAAAGCTGCGACCAGCGATGCCACCGTATTGCGCGCCAGCAAGGCGCTGGGCTTTGCCGGGCTCGATGAATTGCGGCGAGCCCTCGCCGCCGAGTTGCGCCGCGACCTGTCCCCGTCCGATCGATTGACGAGGACCCTCGGCGAGATCGGCGACGACCTGCAGGCCGCTTTCGAGGTGACGCTCGATATCCATGTCAAAGCCTTGGAAAGCCTGCGGCGCGACATCGCGCCCGAGCAATTTCGCAGCGCCGTCAAACGTATCGCCGCGGCCCGACGTGTCCTGGCGTTCGGCATCGGGCCGTCGAGCGCCATGGCGGAGTATTTCGTGATCCAGCTCGCCCGTTTCGGCCTGGACGCGGCCAGTCTGACCCGCACCGGCCTGCTATTCGCCGATGACCTGCGGAGGCTGCGCCAGGGCGACCTCGTCGTCATCCTGGCCTATGGGCGGGTCTACCGGGAGCTCGCCGCCCTCCTGGACGAAACCCGCCGAATGGGCCTTGGGACCGTCCTGCTGACGGACACGCTCTCGGCCGCCCTGCGCCGGCGGGTCGATCAGGTTCTCCCGGTGGCGCGCGGCCGCTCGGACATGCTCAGCATGCATACGGCGACCTTGGGACTGATCGAAGCGCTGCTGGTCGGTATCGCCGCCACGCGGCCGCGCGAGACGCTCGCGAGCCTCCAAGCGCTGAACAAGGCACGCGCTGGGCTTGTCGGCGAGCCGGTCGATCTGCCGGTCTCGAAGCAAGAGGAGTAGGGCCGCAAGGCAAGGCAGCCTTGCAACCGATGATGGCGAGAACTCTGCCGGTGTCTATTCGCTGCTCAGCGCCCTCAGCTTGAAAGCCGCGCATTCTCAAGCGATTGCGCATAATTTGCGGAGACAGACCGGAGCCCGTTCCGGTCGCGAGCGGCAATCGGCTTCCACCTCACACTTATGTCAGGGCTATTGACGCAAATCGTGGCGACCGGCATTCAATCGGAAACGAAACCGATTACGGAGAGACGCCATGCCGCTGCCGACGATGCGCATTTTCCACAAGGGCGAGTGGCATGACGGCCCGATCAACCTCACCGGCCCGCACAACCACGCCTTCTGGCTGGCGTCCTCGGTCTTCGACGGAGCGCGCGCCTTCGAGGGGGTGTTGCCCGACATCGACCGGCATTGCGAGCGCGTCAACCAATCGGCGCAACGCCTCTTCCTCAAGCCGACCATGACGACCGAGGCCATCATCGAGCTCGCGCGCGAGGGCGCCAAGAAGTTCGGACCGAAGGCCGAGCTCTACGTCAAGCCGATGTATTGGGCCGAAAGCGCGGGCTTCTCGCAGATCGCGCCCGATCCGGAATCGACGGCCTTCTGCCTGCATCTGTTCGAGGCGCCGATGCCGCAACCGGTCGGTGCCTCGGTGACGCTCTCGCCTTTCCGCCGCCCGACGCTCGAATCGATGCCGACCGATGTGAAGACCGGCGCGCTCTATCCCAATAATGCGCGGTCGATCCTCGAGGCGAAGAGTCGCGGCTTCACCAATTGCCTGGTCGCCGACATGCTGGGCAATATCGCCGAGACCTCGACCTCGAACGTCTTCATGGCGAAGGACGGCGTGGTGATGACGCCTGCCCCGAACGGCACCTTCCTCAACGGCATCACCCGCCAGCGCGTCATCAAGCTGCTGCGGGAGACGGGCGTCGCTGTGCTCGAAACGACGCTCGCCTATCGCGATTTCGAGAAGGCCGACGAGATCTTCACCTCCGGCAATTTCGGCAAGGTGCAGCCGATCATAAAGATCGACGACCGCGACCTGCAGCCCGGTCCGTTCTTCCGGCGGGCGCGCGAGCTGTATTGGGATTTCGCCCATTCGCGGCTGAAGGCTGCCGCCTGAGATGGGCGAGCTCTCCGGGCGCATCGCTCTGGTGACGGGAGGCGCGTCCGGCATCGGGCGCGCCTCTTCGTTGGCCTTGGCGCGTGAAGGCGCCGATATCGCGCTCACCTATTTCAGCAGCGCCGACGAGGCGCGCGCGGTCGCAGCCGAGATCGAGGCGCTCGGCCGCCGGGCCCTCGCCCTTCAGGCGGACATGACCGATGCGGCGACCGTCGAGCGCGTCGTCGCCGAGACCGAGACCAAGCTCGGGCCGATCGACATCCTGTTCGCCAATGCCGGCGGCATCCTCAAGCGCATACGCTCGGTCGAAGCGTCGCTCGATCTGTGGAACCAGGTCTTCGCCGTCAACGTCACCTCGACCTTCCTCGTCTGCCAGGCCGTGCTCAAGCGCATGGAGACGCGCAAGCGCGGCGCCATCATCACTATGTCGTCGCTCGCAGCCTTCACCGGAGGCGGGCCTGGCGCGACCCATTACGCGGCCGCCAAGGGCGCGATCGTGACCTATACGCGCGGCCTTGCGAGAGAGGTCGGCTCGCTCTGCATCCGCGTCAACGGCGTAGCGCCGGGGCTGATCGGCACCCGTTTCCACGACGTCTTCAACACGCCGGCCGGCCGCGCCAGCGCCGTCGCCGCCACTCCCTTGCAGCGAGAGGGCACGCCGCAGGATGTGGCCGAAGCCGTCGTCTATCTCGCCTCCGACCGCTCCTCCTACATCACCGGCGAAACCATCCAGATCAATGGCGGAGCCGGTGTCTATTGAGGGCCGGTGCGGCCTGGCCCGGCGATCGACGCCGCGATGAACGACGTTGCGCAGCGCGTAGTGCTGATCACCGGGGCCGGCAGCGGCATCGGGGCTGCGCTCGCTCTGCGCCTCGCCGCGCCCGATGTCGGGCTCCTGCTGCATAGCCGCGGCCGCGACGAGATGGGGCTGGCGCGCCTCGAGGCGGTGGTGCAGGCCTGCCGCGCCGCCGGCGCCGAGGTCGATGCGGCCTCCGGCGATCTGGCCGAGGAGGGGACCGGCGCCGCGGCGGTGAAGCTCGCGATCGCGCGCTTCGGCCGGCTCGACCAGCTCATCCACAATGCCGGCTTCGCGGATCGCCGCCTCTTCGGCGAGCTCAAGCGTGACGATCTGGACGCCTCCTTGCGGGCGATGCCCGGCGCTTTCCTCGAGATCGTGACCGAAGCGCTGCCGGCGCTTGCCGTCTCGGCGCATGCCAGGGTGGTCGTCGTCTCCTCCTTCGTGGCGCATCGCTTCGTCGCGGGCCAGCTCTTCCCGGCCTCGGCAGCCGCCAAGGCAGCGCTCGAGGCCATGGCGAAGAGCCTCGCAGTGCAGCTCGCAGCGACCGGGGCGACGGTCAACATCGTGGCGCCCGGCTTCACCCGCAAGGATGCCGGCAAGCACGGCCAGCTCTCGCAGGCCGGCTGGGACGAGGCGGCTTCGCGCAACGCACAACGGCGGCTTGCGGCGCCTGGCGATATCGCCGCGACTATTGCCTTCCTGCTCTCCGATGGCGCTGCCCATATCACCGGCGAGACCATCCATGTCGATGGCGGGCTGACGCTGGGGTGAGCGGCTGGGGGCTAAGGATGCACCAATGCGAGCGTTGGGCGCGTTTCGCCAAGGACATTACCATGCTATTTGGGCGGGCGGTCGTCGCCGCGGAGTGCCCCCAGGTCGTGGCGGCTAGCCGCCGGCTAATCTCACGGGGTCGCACCAATGAACCTTATGCGTTGGGCGCCGCGCTACGGCACATGAGCAACAAAACCTTCCTCATCATCTGGGCCGTGATTTTCGCGGTGCTTGTCGGCTCCGCAGTGATTCGAAAGTTCGAAGCCTGCCTCGAGCGTGGCGGCGAGGAGTGCCCGATAATCCGCTAGCGGACTTTCGAACCGGATATTCGCGCCGAGTAAATGCTTGGTCCAACAGCGCTGGAAGTCCGACGCAAATGTCCTGATTTCCGCACGAATAGTGCCCAAGCCTTGCCGGTAGTTTCTCGCTCCGCAATTTCGTTGTAGGCTAGCAGCTTCAGAGGCTTACCATCTATATCACTGCGTAAAGGACATGCCCGATGTCTAGCACCGCCTCCTTCTTGACCGAAATCTCTGGCAACAACGATGAGGTCACCGCCGTTTTAAAAAGATCGCAAGCGACGTGATTTGGAAGAGCGAAAAAGACTCTGACGAGCAGCTTCTTTCCTCTGTATTTGTCCTGTTTCAATTTACGAGCCCGTACGCATACAACAAAAAGACGTTTGTTGAAGTTTTAGGACTTCTATCCTCTCCGGAAGGGCGGAGTTACCAAGCCAAAATAGATAATTTGCCCAAAGATCGTGATTATAGTATTATAATACCCGAGCACATAGCGTCGATTGGCTTGGAGTTTATTGGTCGAGTAATGCGAGAAGTGCGTGCTGTTGTTTGCAAAAAGGAGAAGAAGCGTCTAGTTGGAGGACGTTCTTTTCCTGCCGTAGTTTCGGGACTTGCGTCGTCACTAACCGCCTCCCTTGGTATCTCGTCAGCGTTAGCGACAGGATTGGCAGCGACGGTTCTTGTGATTCTGGCTCAGGCTGCACACAAGAGCTTTTGCGATATGACTGACGAACAGGTGCTAGAGGCAGTGGAGAAGAAAGCCGGCGCAACCCGGAGGCAGCCAAGCCTGCGAAAATCTTAATTTGTGCAAACACACCGTGGCATTGGGTGGTTTGCGGTAGTTCAGGGCTGCTTGCCGACCACATACCCCGTCTTGATGCCGGCTTCGAAACCGCACCTCTCGTAGAAGCGATGGACCGCTGGGTCTTTTCTCCCGGTGAGCAGCATGACGTTGCGGCAGTTGTCGCTCCACGCCGCGTCGAGCGCAGCCAAGATGACGGCTTTCCCGATGCCTTGCCGGCGGAAGTCCCGGTGGGTGACGACGTTCTCGATGAGCGCATGCGGACGCCCGCCACGCATGAGATTTGGCGCGGTGATCAGTACGCAGGTGGCGACGACCTGGCTGCCGATGACACTGACGAAGACCGGGATGCCTGGCCTCGACAGTGTATCGGCCCAGATCTCTCGCGCCTTGTCGTCCGATAGCCTTGGCGTATCCGGGTTCAGGCGCAGATACAGTTCCATAAGGGAGCCAAGGTCCGCCGGCTCAGCGCGTCTCGTCACCGGCGTCCTCGCCTCACACGATCCCGTCGTATCGGTTAGGCGGAGGGAGAGCGGCTGGCTAATAGCTTCCTCCCGCGCTCGATGATGCGCGCCGCGTCAAACTTTTTCACGCGACCTGCCGCGACGTCGGCCAGTCCCTTGTCGATGTCGATCTTGAGCGCAGCGAGCTCCTGAAGCTGCAAGGCGCGCTTCACCTTCCAGTCGCGCAGCGCCGCGCGCACGACCTCGCTCGCCGAAGCGTAGTCGCCGTCCGCGACCGCGCCCTTCACGAGGGCAGCCATCTCGGCTGGAAGAGTGATGGTCAGTCGTTCGATGTCGGCCATGATCGAATTCCTCGCCCAACAATGGCGCATACTATATCATACTTATGATGAGAAGCTAACGCCATCTCGCCGCCGGATTCGGCACCTTCCCCCGCCCGCAAAAGCAGATGTGACCGACTTGGAAGGCCGCCTTCAATCGGCCTTTCGCGCTGGCCGGTCGTTGCATAGAGTGGCTAGGGTCTCTCCGTTGACCCATCGTGAACCAAACCCGTCGAGGAGACTATAACGCCGATGCCGATCCCATCCCCGACCGCCGCCCCCATTGCCGATGTGCTGATCGTCGGCGGCGGCATCGTCGGCGTCTCCTGTGCGTTGAGCGCGCGCGAGCGCGGGCTCTCGGTGGTGCTCTGCGACCCCGGCGAGGCGCGGCGTCGCGCGAGCTACGGCAATGCCGGCTGCATCAGCCGCAGCTCCCTCTTCCCGATGTCCGGGCCTGGCTTGTGGAAGAACCTTCCGAATTATCTCCTCAACCGCGATCCCGGCCTGCGGCTGGACTATGCCAAGCTGCCGCGCATCGCCCCTTGGGTGGCAGGCTTCCTGCGAGCCGCCAACATGAAGGCGTTGCGGCATGCGGCCACCGCGCTCGACCGGCTGATGAGCCGCGCCTTCGACGCGCATATGCATCTGGCGGAGCGCACCGATGCCGCGGGCCTCATCAAGCGCGAGGGCATGTTGCGGCTCTATCGCAGCGAGGCGGCTTTCGGCTCCGCTGCCCATGAACGCGGGATCCTCGCCGAGCACGACGTCAAGTTCGAGGTGATCGAGGGGGCCGCCCTGCACGAGCTCGAGCCGGCCTTGAAACGGCCCTTCGCCAAGGGGGTGCTCTATCCAGAGACAGGCTCGGTGTCGGATCCCGGCGCGCTGGTCGAAGCCTATCGCAAGCTGTTCGTCGACCAGGGAGGGCGCATCGAGAGCGTCAGCGTCGACACGTTGCGCCCGCAAGGCGATGTCTGGGTCGGGAGCTTTGCTGGCGGGGAGCTGCGCGCCCGCCAGGCCGTGCTGGCGGCCGGCGGCTGGGCGCATGGCTTCACGCAAGCGCTCGGCTACCGCTTTCCGCTCGCCGTCGAGCGCGGCTACCATATCCATCTCGTGCCGGGGGAGGGGCCGGGGCTGCGGCGCCCGATCCATGACAGCGGCGGCTACCATATGCTGGCGCCGATGCGCCAGGGCGTGCGCGTCACCTCAGGGGTCGAGCTCGCGCCATTGAGCGCCCCGCCCAATCCCACCCAGATCGATGCGGCCGTGCGTGAGGCGCGCGGCACGCTGGCGCTCGGCGCGCCGGTCGAGAACGAGCCCTGGCTCGGATCGCGCCCCTCGACGCCGGACGGGCTGCCGGTGATCGGGGCCGCACCGCGCCATCGCGGCCTGTTCTTCGCCTTCGGCCATGGCCATATCGGTTTGTCGAACGGGCCGATCACAGGCCAGGTCATCGGCGATCTGCTGGCCGGCCGCGCCGCTGCCTTCGACATCGCGCCCTTCTCGGCTGAGCGATTCTGAGCGTCGATCGCGGCCGGCCTATTGACAAATCGAAGGCGCACGCCGACCCTCTTTTCATGGGCCTGGAAGCGCCTGAATCCGGCCGCGCGCTGTCATGCGCAGTGCAGCAGGATCGAAGCCGGAAAGCTCGCCTTCGCTGTAAATTCCCTGTTCTTTACAGCCACCACAGTGCTGCAACGGCTATGCGTCGACCGCCTCCAAGGTGCGAATCGGCGCCCAGCCCGGCTTGCGATCGACGCCTGGAATCCCCATAAGAGAAGCGCGGGGACGGCCCCGCATTCCCATCACAACCGGTAGGGACGGCCCTGCCACTGACGGAGGGTCGTCATGGCTTGGGTCTATCTGTTCGTCGCCGGATTGTTCGAGGTCGCCTGGGCCATCGGGCTGAAATATACGCAAGGCTTCAGCCGCCTGACACCATCGCTCCTGACGCTGGTCTGCATGGCGCTGAGCCTTGGCCTCCTCGGCCTCGCGCTCAAATCGCTGCCGATCGGCACGGCCTATGCGATCTGGACCGGCATCGGCGCGCTCGGCACGGCGGCGCTCGGCATTTACCTGTTCGGCGAGCCCGCGGGGGCGCTGCGGCTCGGCTGCATCGCCCTCGTGGTCACCGGCGTATTGGGGCTGAAGCTCGTTTCGTGACGAACGCTTCCCTTCTCCCGCCTCTTCGCGGGAGAAGGTGCCCGAACGTAGTGAGGGCGGATGAGGGACGCCGGTGAAGCGCCAGATCTTGAAGTAAAGACCTTGCGCCCCTCATCCGCCTCGACTTCGTCTCGGCACCTTCTCCCGCCTCAAGTGGCGGGAGAAGGGAAGTGCCCACAAGGCGCACGATCACATCTTCGCGCCACACCCGCATTGATGCGCGGCACGCAGCGATGCACTGCGCCGCGGCGCTGGCGCGGCAGTGACCGGCAGTTTATACCCCGTTGATCCCGATGGTGTTCGCGCCGAATGCCGCACGCTCGAGGTTCCCCAAAAATGGACGACAAGCCGAATTCCCAAGCAGCCCGCGATATCGCCTATTATTTTCATCCGGCCACCAATGCGCGCCGGCATGAGGAGGTCGGCCCGACCATCATGGAGCGCGGCAAGGGCGTGCATGTCTATGACGATCAGGGCAAGGAATATATCGAGGGGCTGGCTGGCCTGTGGAGCGTGGCGGTCGGCTTCGGCGAGGATCGCCTGGTGCGCGCCGCCACGCGGCAGATGCAGAAACTGCCCTATTATCATTCCTTCAACCACAAATCGCATCCGGTCGCGATCGATCTCGCCGAGCGCCTGGTCAAGATGGCGCCGAAGGGACTCGTGAAGGCGCAGTTCACGAGCTCGGGCTCCGAGGCCAATGACTTCGTGATCAAGCTCGTCTGGTACTACAACAACGCGCTTGGCCGCCAGCAGAAGAAGAAGTTCATCTCGCGTCAGCGCGCCTATCACGGCGTCACCATCGCGGCGGCGAGCCTGACGGGACTGCCGGTCAATCAGCGCGATTTCGACTTGCCGCTGCCGATGATGAAGCATGTCTCCTGCCCGCATTACTGGCGCCACGCGCTGCCGGGCGAGAGCGAGGAGGCCTATGCCACGCGCCTCGCCCAGGAGCTCGACGACACCATCCAGAAGGAGGGGCCGGAGACGGTCGCAGCCTTCATCGGCGAGCCGGTGATGGGGGCTGGCGGCGTGATCGTGCCGCCCAAGGGCTATTGGGAGAAGATCCAGGCCGTATGCCGCAAGCACGACGTGCTGGTGGTGGCGGATGAAGTGATCTGCGGTTTCGGCCGCACCGGCAAGATGTTCGCCTGCGAGCTCTACGGCATCCAACCCGACATCCTGGTGCTCTCGAAGGCCATCACCTCCTCCTATATGCCGCTCTCGGCCGTGCTGGTGTCGGATGCGATCTACCAGGCGGTCGCCGATAATTCGGCAAAGATCGGCAGTTTCGGGCATGGCTTCACGGCCTCCGGACACCCGGTGGCGACCGCGGTCGCGATGGAGAATCTCGACATCTTCGAAGAGCGCGATCTCGTCGGCCATGTGGCGCGCATCTCGCCGCGCTTCCTGAAGCACGTGCACAGCTTCGCCGACCGTCCGCTGGTCGGGGAGACGCGCGGCGTCGGTCTCGTCGGCGCGATCGAGCTCGTGGCCAACAAGGAAACCAAGGCGCCCTTCGCCAAGCCCGGCAGCGTCGGCCCGCGGCTGCAGGACCTCGCCCAGGAAGAGGGGCTCGTCATCCGCGGCATCGGCGAGATCATGGCATTCTGTCCGCCGCTGATCATCAACGAGGCCGAGATCGACGAGATGTTCGCGCGCTTCGGCCGGGCGCTGACGCGGCTCGAGAGCGAGATGGGGGTGAAATGACGATGCGCATCGAAGATATCGACACTCCCGCTCCCGTCGTCGATCTCGATCGGGTGGAGCGCAACCTCAAGCGCGCGGCCGACTATTTCGGCGAGAAGAAGATCGCGCTGCGTCCGCATATCAAGACGCATAAGATCGTCGAGTTCTCGCGCCGCCAGGTCGAGCTCGGCGCCGTCGGCATCACCTGCCAGAAGCTCGGCGAAGCCGAGGTCATGGTCGATGGCGGCGTCACCGACATCCTGATGACCTTCCCGATCCTCGGCAAATCCAAGCTCGAGCGGCTGGTGGCGCTCGCCAAGCGGGCCCGCATGAGTGCCGTGACCGATTCGGCCGAGGTCGCCGACGGCATCGCCGAGGCGGCGGCCGCGGCCGGGGTGCGCATCGAGCTTCTGGTCGAATGCGACACCGGCACCGGCCGCTGCGGCGTGCAGAGCGCCGCGGAAGCGGCGGCGCTCGCCGAGCGCATCGCCAACACCCGCGGCATCGCCTTCGGCGGGCTGATGGTCTACCCCGAGAAAGGCAAGGTGGCGAACACCCGCGCCTGGCTCGCCGAGGCGCTGGCGGCGTTGTCGCGCTCGGGCCTCGAAGCGAAGACGGTGAGCGTCGGCGGCACGCCCGACATGTATCACGCCCATGAGCTCGAGCTCTCGACCGAGCATCGGCCGGGCACCTATATCTACAGCGACCGGGCGATCGCTGCGGCCGGTGTCGGCACCCTCGACGACACGGCGCTGCGTGTCGTGGCGACCGTCGTGTCGCGCCCGACGAGCGACCGCGCCATCCTCGATGCCGGCTCGAAGACGCTCACCTCCGATCTCTTGGGCTTCGCCGATCACGGCGTGATCCTGGAATACCCGAAGGCGCGCATCGTGCGGCTCAACGAGGAGCATGGCATCGTCGATCTCTCAGAGTCTCCGGAGAAGCCCCGCATCGGCGAGCGCGTGACTGTCGTTCCCAACCATGCCTGCGTCGTCTCGAACCTGTTCGACCGCGTCTATGCGGTGTCGGACGGGCGCGTGCTGCGGGAGATCCCGGTCGCCGCCAGGGGGTTGGTGCGATGAAGGGAGGGCGAGTGGGGAGTAGCGAATAGCGAATAGCGAGTAGTAAGATCTCTATTCGCTACTCTCTATTCGCCACTCGCTGCTTTCCATTCGCTACTCGCCCCTCAATGTTGCGGCATGCGGCCTTCCGCGGTGCGGAGCGCCGGCGGTGGGCGGTAGAGCATCTGCCGCAAGGTGAAGGCGATCAGCGCTAAATGCACCAGCGCCGTGTAGCCGTAGAGCGCCCCTGGCCCGAAATAGGTCATCAGGTACGAGGCGATCGGCGGACCTGAAATCGCCCCGATGCTGTAGAGGAACAGCAGTGCCGAGGTCGTGGTGACGGCATTGTCGCTGCCGGTGCGGTCGACGGCATGCGCCGCGGCGACGTAATATTGGGTCGAGATGACCGAGCCGAGCGCAAAGGCGAGGGCGTAGAGGCCGAGGACGCCGACATGTCCGCCGAACTGAGCGAGCAGCGTCTCCATGACCCCTGAGGCCAGGCAAAGGCTCACGAGGATGGTGCGGCGATCTTTCTCATCCGACAGCTTGCCGATGGGCACCTGCAAGGCGGCCGAGCCCAGCATGAAGGCCGTCATCAGCATGGCGACCTCGTTCGCGCTGAGGCCGAGATCGGCCGCGAAGACCGGCGTCAACGACCAGAACGGGCCATTCGACGCGCCGATCAGGAGCGCGCCGACGAAGCCGACCGGCGACATCCTGAACAGCCAGCCGAAGCGCAAGGAGGGCTTCGCCGGGCGTCGCGGCGGCTCGCCCGGTGCGAGCAGCAGCGGGAATGTAGCGCAGGCGACGATCGCCGCCGAGACCACGAAGGGCAGCCAGCCATCGGGATCGGAGAGACGGAAAATCTGATTGCCGAGGGACCAGGCGAGATATTGCACGACGCTGTAGAGGCCGAGTGCGCTGCCGCGATGGGCGTTGTCGGATTTGCCGCTGAACCAGCTCTCGGCGATGCCGTAGAGGCCGGCGAGCGACAGGCCGATCAGGCCGCGCAGCAGCACCCAGCTCCAGGGCTCGATCAGCCAGGGAAGCGAGAGGATCGCGGCGGCGCCCATCAACACGCAGGAGACGAAGGCGCGCACCTGGCCGATGCGCTGCACGATCCGGGGCATCACCAGCGAACCGAGCAGCATCCCGGCGAAATAGCTCGAGCCGACGAAGCCTATGGTGATGTCGCTGAAGCCTTCGAGCCGGGCTCGCCAGGGGATCAAAGTCGAGAGCACGCCATTGCCGGTGACCAGCAGGAACACCGAGAAGAGCAGAGGTAAGAAGCTTCTTTGCATCGGGGAGGGGACCGTCGGGACAGAAGGCAAGGCGTATTCTGGGGCACCGCCGTGGCGGATGGGCCGGGTCCAGGCGCGAGCCGAGCCCATGCCGGAGCCCGCTCGACAGCTGTGTGCGAGCTTAGGCCCGTGAACATGGCTGCGTGAAGGCCGATAATGTGAAGGGCAAGCCGTTTTCCTGCTCCAAACTATGCTTGGCGGGGCAGGGTGGCTTCGTTAGGGTCGCGCCGACGAAGCCGCGGGAGCACTCGCTCCGGTCGAAAGGGTGACTATGGACGCTGCGGAACCCCAGGAGCGGCGCGGCCGACGCGGACGCGCCGAGCGCGCTGCGGCCGAGAGGGCGACGGCGCAGGCGCCGCCCCAGCCACGCCTGCCCTTCGCGCCGGTCGCTATCGTCTCCGAGGACCAGCTCGAGGCCATCCATCAGGCCTCGCTGACCATCCTCGCCGAGATCGGCATGGATATCCTGCATGACGAGGCAAAGGTGATCCTGAAGGGTGCGGGCGCCGATGTCGATCCAAACTCGGATCGGGTGCGCTTCGACAAGGGGCTGATCGAAAGCGTCGTCGGCCTCGCGCCGAGGAGCTTCACCTTGCATGCCCGCAACGGGCAGCGCAGCGTCGAGCTCGGCGGCAACGCGGTCGCCTTCTGTTCCGTGGCGAGCGCGCCCAACGCTGCTGATCGCGAGGGCGGCCGGCGTGCCGGCGCCATCGCGGATTACCGCAACTTCATCCGGCTCGGCCATTCGCTCGACAGCGTGCATCTGTGGGGCGGCTATCCCGTGGAGCCGGTCGACGTGCATGCCTCGGTGCGCCATCTTGATGCGCTGTTCGACATGCTCACTTTGTCCGACAAGCCGATCCATGCCTATAGCCTGGGCGCCGGCCGCATCCGCGACGGCATCGAGATGGCCCGCATCGCCCGCGGCATCGATCAGGAGACGCTCGAGCGCGAGCCCTCGCTGTTCACCATCATCAACTCGTCCTCGCCGCTGCGCCTCGACAACCCCATGCTCGAGGGCATCATCCAGATGGCGCGGCGCAATCAGGTGGTGGTGCTCACGCCTTTCACGCTCGCAGGCGCCATGGCGCCCGTCACCGTGGTCGGCGCCGTGGCGCAGCAGAATGCCGAGGCGCTCGCCGGCCTCGTGCTGGCGCAGAGCGTGCGGCCGGGCTCTCCCTTCGTCTATGGTGGCTTTACCTCCAATGTCGACATGAAGAGCGGCGCGCCGGCCTTCGGCACGCCCGAATACATGAAATCGGCGCTGCTCGGCGGCCAGCTGGCGCGCCGCTACGGGCTGCCCTATCGCTCCTCCAATGCCTGCGCCGCGAACACGCTCGACGCGCAGGCGGCCTATGAGAGCGTCTTCTCGCTCTGGGGGGCGATCATGGGCGGCGCCAACCTCTTGATGCATGGCGCCGGCTGGATGGAAGGTGGGCTGCACGCCTCATTCGAGAAGATGGTGCTCGACGCCGATCTTCTCGCCATGGTGGCCGAGTTCCTGCGCCCGATCGTCGTCGATGACGGGGAGCTCGCGCTCGAGGCCGTGCGCGAGGTTGGGCCGGGCGGGCATTATTTCGGCTGCGCCCATACGCAGGCGCGCTACCGGAATGCCTTCTTCGCGCCGATGATCTCCGATTGGCGCAACTACGAGAGCTGGCGCGAGGCGGGCGCGCCGACCGCCTACGACACCGCGAACCGCCTCTACAAGGAGAAGCTTGCCGCCTATTCGCCCCCGCCCATGGAGGCGGCGATCCGCGAGGAGCTCGAGGCGTTTGTCGCCAGGCGCAAGGCCGAAGGCGGGGTCAAGACGGACTTCTAGGGTGGGTAGTCCCCCTGGGACCGCGACCGTCTCGGTCGCCCTTCTTCCCGGCGTGGAGGGCTCGCCGTACGCAAAAGCGGGCGAGACGCCCGTGGTCCCAGGGGCGCCTTCTTCCCGGCGCACCGGCCTCGACATTCACAAGGGCGGGCGAGGACGCCCGCGGTCCCAGTAGCAACGCAGAATATTGCACGCGATGTCCGAATCCGGCTTGCTGGCACGTCAATGCAGTGACGAGGCGCAATCGCGCTTCTCAGCCGATGAGAGGATGGCCATGCACTACACGCTTTTGCTCTATCAAAGCCCGAACGATTTTGCGGCCCGCAACGATCCGAAGAAGCGGGAAGCTTTCTTGGGGAGCTTCGTGCCCTACATGAAGGCGATGCGGGATGCGGGCATCGTCGTGGGCGGCGCCGGCCTTCAGCCTCCGCAGGTCGCAACGTCCGTGAAGCAGCGCGACGGCCAACGGCAGGTCCAGGACGGGCCGTTCGCCGACACCAAGGAGCAGCTCGGCGGCTTCTTCATCATCGATGTGCCCGATCTCGATACTGCGCTCGACTGGGCATCTCGCTTTCCGACCGAGGGCGGCGGCGTCGAGGTCCGGCCCAACATGCCGCCGCTGGAATGAATTCCGGTCATGGAGGCGCGCCGTGCGCTCGAGCAGGCGGCGCGCGACTCCTATGGCCGTCTGGTGGCGTATCTCTCCGTGCATATGCGCGATGTGGCGGCAGCGGAAGACGCGCTCGGCGACGCCTTTCGCGCGGCGCTGGAAACCTGGCCGCTGACCGGCGTTCCGGAAAAGCCTGAGGCGTGGTTGCTCACTGCGGCACGGCGACGGCTCATCGATGGTGGCCGCCAGGCGCGCGTCCGTGACGAGGCCGTCACGACCTTGCTGGCGGTGGCGGAGGAGGCAACCCAGCTCTTGAGCAGCGATGCCATGTTTCCCGACGAGCGGCTGAAGCTCTTGTTCATTTGCGCCCATCCGGCCATCGACACCGCGGCGCGCACGCCCCTGATGCTGCAGACCGTGCTGGGATTGGACGCGGCGCGGATCGCGTCCGCCTTTCTCGTCCAACCCGACGCGATGGGCCGCAGGCTGACGCGCGCCAAGGCCAAGATCCGCGATGCGGGCATCGCCTTCGAGATCCCCGAGGCGAAGGAGCTGCAAGCGCGGCTCGACGCCGTGCTGGAGGCGATCTACGCCGCCTATGGCAGCGGCTGGGACGATGTCGCGGGCGCCGATCCGCGCCGCAAGGGGCTCGCCGCGGAAGCGATCGATCTCGGCCGGCTGCTGCTGCGCTTCATGCCGGCCGAACCGGAGGTGCAGGGGCTGGTTGCGCTCATGCTGCATTGCGAGGCGCGGCGCGAGGCGCGACGCAGCGAAACGGGCGCCTATGTGCCCCTCTCGAACCAGGATCCAGTGCGCTGGTCGCAGCCGATGATCGAGGAGGCCGAACAGCTCCTCCTCGCGGCTCATGAGGCGAACCGCATCGGCCGGTTCCAGTTGGAGGCGGCGATCCAGTCGGTGCATGCGCGGCGCGCAGTGACCGGCGACACCGACTGGGAAGCGCTCGCTCTGCTCTATGAGGGGCTCACTCGCTTCGCCCCGACCCTCGGCGCGCTGGTCGGCCGCGCGGCGGCCGTCGCCGAAGCCCGCAATGCCGAGGCGGGATGGGCGCTGCTCGAGGCCATCCCGGAAGGCGCTGTCGACCACTATCAATCCTACTGGGCTCTTGCCGCTCATCTGCTGGCGCGTCTGCAGCGCGTCGAAGAGGCGCTTTCCGCCTATAGCCGCGCCATCGGTCTTTGCGAGGATCCCGCCATCCGCGAGTTCCTGGCCCAGCGGGCAGCGCGCCTCCTCAACTAGCGCCCGACGCCTCTTTTCCTTTCTCACGAAGATGTTGGGCGACATTCGGGATTGGAACCGGCCGCAAATTGCGGCAGCATGTTCCGACGACCAAATCCATCAAGCGGGAAGGAATGGCCATGGCGGGCGAGCGGCGAGCAAGCGGGGGATGCCTGTGCGGCGGCGTCCGCTACCATGTGAACGGCACGCTGAACGGCGTCACGGCCTGCCATTGCTCGCAATGCGCCAGGACCACCGGCCATTATTTCGCGTCGACCAATTGCGCCATGGAAGATTTTGCCCTCGAGTCGGAGGAGACGTTGCGCTGGTATCGCTCCTCCGAGGATGCCGAGCGCGGCTTCTGCTCGCGCTGCGGCAGCAACCTGTTCTGGCGCAAGGTGGGCGGCAAGGTGATGTCGATCACCGCCGGCACGCTCGATCGCCCGACCGGGCTGCGCATGAAGTATCACATCTTCTGCGAATCGAAGTCGGACTATTACGACCTTACCGATGGGCTGACCCAATATCGGGAGTTTTCGGGGCTCGGGGAGTGAGATGAGCATGATCCGCATCCTCTGCGCCAATTGGAATCACGCCGACGACGCCGAGCTCGAACGCAAGCATTTTCCGGATGTCAGCTTCGATCTGTGCAAATCGCCGATGGGCTCCTCGTCGCCGATTCCGGCTGATCTCGGTCAGGCTGCGGATGCGGTGATCAACTATTCGGGCGTCTCTCATCTCACCGAGAAGCCCTCTTTCTTCCCGCGGGCGCGCATCGCGGTCAGGCATGGCGTCGGCTTCGACAATATCGATACGGCGGGCTTCGGCGCGCTCGGCGTGCCCGTCTGCAACGTGCCCGATTACGGCACGACGGAGGTCGCCGACCACGCGGTCGCCCTGATGCTGTCGCTCGCACGCGGCACCATCGGCTATCACGAGGCGCTGCGTGCGGATCCGCGAGGGGGCTGGCGCCCGCGCGCGGCCCCACTGGTGCTGCGCCTGCGCACCGCGACCTTCGGCGTGGTGGGGCTCGGCCGCATCGGCATCGCGGCGGCGCAGCGCGCCAAGGCTTTCGGCATGCGCATCGTCTTCTACGACCCTTACAAGCCTTCGGGAACCGAGTTGGCGCTCGGCTATACCCGCCTCAACAGCCTCGAGGAGCTGATGTCGCAAAGCGATGTGGTGAGCGTCCACACCCCGCTGACGGCCGAGACCCATCACCTGATCGGCACGAAGGCGCTGGCGGCCGCGAAGCCCGGCCTCATCCTGGTCAACACGGCGCGCGGCGGCGTCGTCGATCTCGACGCCCTGCATGACGCCATGTGCCAGGGGAAGGTCGGCGGGGCGGCGCTCGACGTGCTGGAGACCGAGCCGGCCGATCCCACCCATCCGCTGATCAAGGCCTTCGTCGCTCGCGAGCCCTGGCTCGAAGGGCGCTTCACACTCTCTCCGCATGCGGCCTTCTTCAGCCCGGCGGCGCAGTTCGACCTCCGCTACAAGACCGCCGAGGTCGCCGTGACCTATCTCAAGGAAGGCCGGCTGATGAACTGCGTCAACGAGGCGCTGCTGAAGACGCCGCTGCGCTGAGGGGGCGGGCGACGCTACGTGCCTGTACTGGGCATTGGAGTTGATATCCAATCGGCGTATCCGATTTTCTCGCGGCTGCTTTAGACGTGCTCGCGCGTTCGTTCGTAAGACCGATCTTGACCCAACTGAGTCGGTCCAAGGCTTGCGCTGTAGTTTGCGCGTTCAGGCTGGTGCGCGCGGGTCGCTCCACACCTATAACGCGGCTAAACCTGCGAGGGCACGATGACTCTTCAACCTTCCTCTCTTGTCCTGCCATTCACCACCCCCTCAGCTACCGACAAGGCACGTACCGGGGGCAAGGGCGCGAGCCTGGCGATCAGCACGATTGCAGGCCTTCCCGTCCCGCAAGGTTTTGTCGTCACCGCGGACGCGTATCGAACATTCGCGGCGGGTCTTTCGCCGATCGACTTGCTGGAGGATGCCACGATCGAGATGACCGAGGAGTGGGCGGCGCGGCGCAGGCAGGAAATCACCGGTCACGCCCTGCCAAGGCAAATCTCGGAGGCGATTGCCAAAGAGGTCGCGAAGTTCCCATCGGTTACGCGCTTCGCCGTCCGATCCTCCGGTACGATGGAGGATCTGGCCGAGGCCGCCTTTGCCGGACAGCATGACACTTATCTTGGGTTGAGCGGTCCCGATGCGATCATCGACGGCGTGCTCCGCTGCTTCGCCTCGTTGTGGACCGGCCGTGCAGTCGCCTATCGCGCACGACACGGTTTTGCGCAGAGCGATGCGGCGATGGCCGTTGTCGTGCAGATCATGGTGGATGCCGAAGCTGCCGGCGTCGCCTTCACGGTGGACCCGGTGGGCGGTCGGATGGATCGGGTGTTGATCGAGGCTGCGTGGGGTCTCGGTGAGACTGTCGTTTCCGGCGAGAGCGAGACCGACCAGTTCATCATCGACAAGAATTCGAGCAGCCTCGTCGGTTCCCGAATCGGTCACAAGCCTCACGCCCTCAGGCTCGCCCGGAACGGGACTGATAAGATCGAAACCGGCGCGGACGCCGACCGCCCATCGCTGACGCCGGACCAAATCACGCAGATCACAAAGCTCGCGCTCGGCATCGAAGCCAGAACCGGCTTCCCCCAGGACATCGAATGGGCGATCGCCGACGGCAAAGTTTACCTGCTGCAAGCTCGGCCGGTCACATCGATTCCGGAACGTTGGACGCGCGATGAATCGGCCGAGCGGTTCCCCAACCCGGTTACCCCGCTGACATGGGACATGGTCGAGGTCGGATTCCATGATGCGTTGTCGCACTCCTTTGAGATCATGGGACTGCCACCCTTCGACGGAAAATGGTTCGCTGTGTTCGATGGATATGTCTACGGCAACCAGAACGCCGTGGAGACCTATATGGGCCGCCCGCCCATGCTGCCGAAGTCGCTCGACGAACTCCGAATGGCAATCCCGACGATCCGCGCGAAGTTCGCGTGGGTCCTCGATTTGCCTGGCCAGTGGATGCTCGACCTCGACAGCTATCTCCTCTCGATCGGCGCGCTGTCGGCCCGCAACCTTGCGTCCGAACCGCTGGAGCAAGTCTGGCGACATGTGGCTGCCGTCAACGATCTCGGCCGGAAGTATTTTCGATCGAACATCGCAATCTCGATCACGCAGAGCCTGCTCAACAAGGCTTTGCATTACGGGGTGACACTCGTTCTTGGCCACGAGAAAGCTCCGACGATTCTGGATGACTTGCTTGGCTGCGTCGAGACGAAGACCGCCACAATCAACAGGGAGATCAAGTATTTGTCGGACCTCGCGAAGAGGGACGAGCAATTGCGTCGTTGGTTCTTGAATCGCCGCTCGGGAGAGGCCATCTCGCTCGATCACGCGCCTCCCGCCTTCGGCCGAGCCTTCAGGAAGTTCCTCACGGATCACGGACATCGTGAACTCGATTTCGATCCCTATCGCTCGAACTGGCTCGACTCGCCGGAGAAGGTCTTCGATACGATCGGGCTGGCGCTTCGTGCCGAGGGTGACGAGGATCCGAAGGAGCGCGAAATGTCGTCCCGCCGCAGAGCACGAGAAGCCGAGGAAACCCTCATGGCGAACCTGCCGGAGGACCTCAGGTTTTTCTTCCACGAATTGATCCGGCTGGCGCTGACATACACCAGCCTCGACGACCTGGAGCACTACCAGACCTCCCGCCTGACGATCCCCATGCGCGCGGGACTTCGCGAGATCGGACAGCGAATGCGGGGCTATGGCGTCGTGCAGGACGAAATGGACGTCTTCTTTGCCAAGATGGAAACCTTGGCCCGCGCCTGTACCACGCCGCTAATCGATTGCCTGACGGCCCTTCGCGATGAGATCGCGGCGAAGAAGACGGCCTATCTGAAGGCTTGCGCTTCCGATCCCGCATGGAATCTGGGAGAGGTCGACGCGGTCGTGAATGAGGGCGGATTGAAGGGCATTCCGGGAAGTCCGGGCGTGGCCGTGGGACCCGTTCGCATCGTGCGAAGCACGGATGATTTCGCCTCCTTTCCAACTGGCGCCATCCTCGTCGCGCGGACCACCAATCCGGCCTGGACGCCCCTGTTCCACGCAGCCAAGGGCGTGATTGTCGAAAGCGGCGGACCGCTATCCCATGGCGCGGTAACCGCACGCGAAATGCGTATCCCCGCCGTAATGGCCGTAAGATCTGTCCTCGTGAAGCTCCGTGATGGCGATGTCGTGCGCGTTGACGGCCGCAACGGCACTGTCGAGATCCTGCAGTCAGCGACCTGATGGAGGGACAGGCGGCCAGGCATGTGCCGCAGCCCGGAGGGCGGTGGCGCCGAGCAACATTTGCGCGACCGGGATCGATAGACCAAGTAGCCCAAAGACCGCCAGACCGACGGCCCCCGACAGCAATAGCCAGACAGGTGCTACAAGTACTGTCGGCACGATCTGCCACAGAGCCACAACATTGCGATCATCCGCCAAGAGCTTTGGCATAAGGACGATCGCTATGGCGAGCGGCAGATTTGCGACAAATCCCGTGCCGAACGCGATCATGGCGAAAGCTGACCCTCGCGGCCGCATCGGGAGGACAGCAGGTGGTGCCCGCCTGAGCAGGTCGAGCCGCTTGAGGCGATCGCCTGCCGCCGCAATTTCCGCCGCATACCTCACGGCGTCCTGCGTGGCAGCATCCGGAAACCGATACGACAAGGTGAACAAGCTGCTCGTGATGCGCCTTTGGATTTCCGCGATTCGATCCGATCGAGCGTCCGGTATTCCATCGAGGTCGACGATGTCGCCGATTGAGACATCTACAAGCGAGCCGGGCATATCCGGCCGCGCGTAATCGATTCCGACAGGGACGACCTTGGGGATAAGCCCGAGTTCCAGTGTCCGGTCAACGATACGGGCAGCACCGATGTGAAATGGCAACACATCGGGTCCAAGCGTGCTCGTGCCCTCCGGATAGACGAAGAGCCGACCGCCGGCCGCGACCCAATGGGCGGCCGCGTCGATCGCGGCGGGATTATTGGACCGATCGCGCTTATCCTTGGCGCGCTCGACGGAGATGCCGACTGCGAGGAGACGCGTTAGAGGATTGCGCCGCAAATTGGCAGCGACGAGGAACAAGATATCACCGCCGAGCGCGGAGAGATGAACATATCCGTCGATGGCCCCATTGCGGTGCAGCCCGACAAATATGGTTGGAACTCTTTCCGGAATTCGGCCGTGAAGCAACGTATCGTACCAGACCTTTCCGACAAATCTGGCGACGAGTCGCTGCGTCCAGCGCTCAAAGCTGCTGGGCAAAGAGGTTACGTCCATTAGATCCAACGCTTGAGGTCTGTTGGAACCTATCATCCCATCTGGCGCCAAGCCTGTGTTCTCGCACTCGAGCTAGGAATAGCAGGCATCCGCCCTCTCGGTGTTGGCACCTGTGTACGATGGCAGAGAACCAAACGCCATCATCGGGACGCGCATTGAGGCGAACATTTTCACGAGAGCTCCACGAGCACGTGCGCCTGAGTGCCCGCCCTCAGTGCGGTCGAGGCTTTTTCACATAGCTGCCGCGGTCGGCGGATTTGACGCGTAGCCAAAGGCTGCGGTTGCGCGCACGACCTCGATTGGAATTTCCGCTCCGGCGGGGCCGCGGGGCGTGATCGAGATCCAATCCTCATTCCTTGCGCAATGAACCGGCGGGATTGGGAGGTTCTCAGCGAATTGCCGCGAGGATAAGCGCCCGCCAAATGCGTCCAGTCTCACACCTTGCGTAAAGCGCAATTGCCCGGGCGCAAGACCCCGACCGACCACCCCTATGACGTCGCGCCTTCCGATCCCGCCCCACAGATCAGGGCGCAGACATGCTCGTCAGGTCGAGCATCGATGCGCCCCGAGCGCAAGGCCGCGATCGAGGCCGCGCCCGAGAGATCGGCCGCTACGCCGCATTCGAACCACAACCAGCGCGCCGCCTGTTCCATCTCCTCGTCCGAGACCAGGACGACATGGTCGATATTGCCGCGGATCAGCTCGAAGACGCGCTCGTCGGTGCGTTTGGCCGCGAGCGTCGCGACCTTGGTCGTCACTTGCGGCAAGGTGACGACATGGCCGGCTTCGAGGCTCGCCTTCATGCTCGGCGCCCCGGTCGCCTGGATGCCGATGATGCGCACCTGTTTCTTCCTCGCCTTCACGGCGGTCGCGAGGCCTGCGATCAAGCCGCCGCCGCCGATCGCCACCAGGATCGTGTCGACATCCTCGATCTCATCGAGAATATCGAGGCCGAGCGTGCCCTGGCCGGCCACCACCAGCGGATCGGCGAAAGGATGGATGTAGAGGGCGCCGGTCTCACCGGCGTAGTCCATCGCGGCGGCATTCGCCTGGTCGAAGACGTGGCCGACGATCTCGATATGCGCCTTCCACTGCTTGAGCTTCTCGACCTTCTCGGGAGAGACGGTGCGCGGCAGGAACACTTTTGCCGGGATGCCGGCCACATAGGCGGTGCGGGCGACGGCGAGCCCATGATTGCCGCCCGAGGCGGTGACGAGTCCGGCCTTGCTCGGCTCGCCCTCCATGCCGAGCAGGCGGTTCATGGCGCCGCGCGCCTTGAAGGAGCCGGACGCCTGCAGGCATTCTAGCTTCAAGGTGACGCGTCCCGCGGAAACGGCGAGGTCGCGCGTCTGGGCGAGCGCCATGATCGGCGTGCGGCGGATATGAGGTGCGATGCGCCGGCGCGCCGCGTCCACATCGGCGATCGTGATCATGAGCGGTCTCCATTATAAGATAGCGAGTAGTGAGTAGTGAGTAGTGAGTAGTGAGTAGTGAGTAGTGAGTAGACACCATTCACTCCTCACTCCTCACTTTTCACTGTTCACTTCTCACGTCTCAAAGCCGGCGAGCGGCGACAGGCCGGGACCCGAAGCCGCCATGACCTTGAACAGCGTACCCATCTCGCTCGTGCCTTCGCCCGTCAGCCGCGCGAGAGCCGCGTCGACGGCTTGCGCCTGAGCCGGGCTCGCCGCCGCCTTGAGCCTGGCGGCGCGCGCCTCGATGCCGAGCTGACGCAGGAAGGCGCCTTGCGGGGTTGGGCCATGCAAGGCGCTTCCTGCAAGGCGCGCCGCCTCGCCGAGCGCCGCGAAATCGACATGCGCCGTGAGGTCAGCTTCGCCAGGAGCTGCGAGCGGATCGACGAAACGATGCTCGCGCACCGCCTGCAGCGTATCGCCGAAGCCTCTCCGCGAATGGCCGTAATCGATGAGGAGCGCTGCGCCGCCATATGCCGCCATGTGCCGTCCGATCTCGCTCATGAGTGAAAGCCCTTGGGGACAGATCTCCAGGAGTGCGCCCTCGGGCGCCGCGAGCTGCAACGACGGCTCGATATCGGCCCGGATGCCGAAGGCGAGCGCACCGTCATCGCCGAGCCCGATGAGGCGCTCGCGCCAGCCTTGCGCGGTGCGAAGGAATTGGCGGATCGGCAGGGCATCGAAGAATTCGTTGGCGATCAGGATGGTCGGCCCTTCGGGCACATCCTCGAAGCTCGCATGCCAGATGGCCTCGTTGCCGGCTTTGCCGTCGACTTGGCCAAGCGTCTCCTTCTGCCGCTGCCGCAGTGCCTCGCTCGTCTCGACGAGATGCAGGGCGAGCGCGGCGCGGCAGGCGGGCGCGATGCGGAGCGCGCGCAGCGCATCGGCCATGAGCGTGCCGCGTCCGGGGCCGAGCTCGACGAGATTGAAGCACGAGGGCTCGCCCATCCGCGCCCAGCAATCGGCGGCCCATAGGCCGATCAGCTCGCCGAACATTTGCGAGATGTCGGGCGCGGTGACGAAGTCGCCCTCGGCGCCGAAGGGGAGGCGGGTCCGATAATAGCCGTAGCGAGGATGCGACAGTGCGAGGTCCATATAGCGCGCCACGCTGATCGGGCCGTCCGAGGCGATCAGGGCGGCGATCTCGCCGGCGAGCGGCGTCACCTTGAAGGCTCGGTTCCCGCCGTCAGCGGCGCCGGACCGCTGCGCGCAGCGACCCCCAGCAAGGCGAGCCCGGCGATCAGCAAGGGCAAGGACAGCACCATGCCCATGGTGAGCCAATCCCCATAGAGATAGCCGAGCTGCTCGTCCGGCTCGCGCACGAACTCGACCACGATGCGCGCCAGCGCATAGCCTGAGCCGAACAGGCCCGAAGTCAGGCCGGGCCGGCGCAGGCCGCCGCTGCGCACCGTGATGGCGAGGATGATGAAGAGCACCACGCCTTCGAGCCCCGCCTCATAGAGCTGGCTCGGATGGCGCGGCTCGGGGCCGCCGGTCGGGAACACCATCGCCCAGGGCACGTCGCTGGCGCGACCCCAGAGCTCGCCGTTCACGAAGTTGCCGAGGCGCCCGAGGAACAGCCCGATCGGGGCGACCGGCGCCATGGTGTCGAAGAGCGACAGGATGGGAAAGCCGCGCGCCCGCGCCAGAAGCGCCATCGCCAGCATGGAGCCGATCAGCCCGCCATGGAAGGACATGCCGCCATGCCAGGTGGTGAACACCTCGAGCGGATGGGCGGCATAGAATGAGAAATTATAGAACAGCACATAGGCTAGGCGCCCGCCGACCACCACGCCGAGCGCCGCGTAGACGATCAGGTCGTCGATATCGATCGGCTTCGGATGCGGCCGCCCGCCCCATAACCAGTCATCGGCGACGAGGCGCTTGCCGAGCCACCAGGCGGCGATCAGCCCCGCCACATAGGCGAGCGCGTACCAGCGAAGCGCAAAGGGTCCGACCTCGATCAGCACCGGCGAGATCATCGGATAGGGTATGGCGAAGAGCGGCATCGGCATCCTTTCGGCACCGCAAATGCGCCGGCCTCGCAGGAGGCGTCAAGCGATTGCGCGGGTTTCCTCGGAATGGGCGGCCGTTTTGCGGCGAAAGGTGAAAGATGTTGCGTTCGCAGCATCCTGCGACGAGCTTGCGCGTGGAGTTTGGCGCGCCATCTTGCCTCCGCGGGTCGACTCGACCCGCGAATGGGAAGTATCGGTGGGAAATAACGGGGGGAAGTATCGATGGGCGAGGCGCGAACCTCGTCCGAATCCGCTATCGCCTCATCTATCCCTCATGGCCCGCGCTTGCAGAGGAGCATCCCAATGCCCAGCACCCAGAACCGCTTCCTCGATGATCTCGCGAGGCTGATGCAAAATGCCGCAGGCATGGCCGATGGCGCGCGACGCGAGGTCGAAGATTTCTTCAAGGCGCGCATGGAGCGCACGCTTTCCGGCATGGATCTCGTCGGCCGCGAGGAATTCGAGGCTGTTCGCGAGATGGCAATCAGAGCGCGGGAGGAGAATGAGCGGCTCTCGACCCGCATCGCTGCGCTCGAAGCGAAACTTGGGGACAAGGATCCGCCAGGCGCACGCTCTGTCGCCTGATGTGGAAGCGGCCAAGCTTTTGAAACGGCGCTGCGATTCGGTGACCTCAAGCGGCGCCTGGCGGGTGGGCTTGCCCTGTCGCTTTGGTTATAGTCGGGGGGAGGGCGATTCGCGGTGAGCTGCGGCCGCCCGGCGTAGCAGGCGTGTGTTCCACGAAGCGGTTTTCGCCGGCGGGAGGCCCAAAATGACCATGCAAATCGTCCCAGCCGAGACCGCAAGAGCCGAGCACCCGCTCGATGTCGTCGAGCGGCTCGCCGCCGAGCAGGATTTCGCCTTCGATCGCGATCATGAGGACGAGATCGCAATCTCGACCGCCGGCGCCCTGACCGAATATCACGTCGCCTTCACCTGGCTCGAGGATGTCGAGGCCGTGCATATTGCCTGTGCCTTCGACCTCAAAGTGCCGGAGAGGCGCCGCGCCGAGGTGCTGAACCTCGTCTCCTTGATCAATGAGCAGCTCTGGGTGGGCCATTTCGATCTGTGGAGCCGCGAGCATGTGGTGATGTTCCGCCACGCCCTCGTGCTCGCCGGTGGGGCGAGAGCCAGCGGGCGCCAATGCGCCGCCCTGCTCGATAGCGCCGTCGAAGCCTGCGACCGCTTCTATCAGGCCTTCCAATTCGTGGTCTGGGCCGGCAAGAGCGCCAAGGAAGCCTTCGAGGTGGCGATCTTCGAGACTGAAGGCGAGGCCTGAGGCATCGCACTCGCTTTCCTTCTCCCGCTCTTGGGCGGGAGAAGGTGCCCGAACGCAGTGACGGCGGATGAGGGACGCCGGTGAAGCGCTCGACTGCCGCTCATCCGGTCTCGCTTCGCTCGACCACCTTCTGCCGCAAGCGGGAGAAGGCTGAGCGCCCCCGAGCTACTTCGCCTTCTTGGAGCCGATCTCCTCGTCCCAGCGGCGGAAAGCGAGCACCAGCTTGTCCGGCGACAGCGACAGCTCGATCGGGTTGTCGGCGATCAGCTTGGCATATTCGGGACGGCCATATTCGGCGATGATGTCCTGGCTCTTCTGCGGCGCCATCGAGAGCGGCACGTTCTTCACCGCGGGACCTGGGTAAAGATAGGCTTCATCATAGGTATAGGCCTGGATCTTGGGCGTCAGGATGAAGGCCATCATGTCGAGCAGCACGGCAAGGCGCTCCGGCGGCACACCTTTCGGAACGGCCATGAAGAAGGCGTCCGAGACCCAGTGGAAGCCTTCGAGCGCGGCGATCGCTGCGCTCTTCGGCACGATGCCGAGATAGCGCGGATTGATGTCCCAGCCTGTGGTGGAGACGATGATGTCGCGCGACCCCTCGCCGAATTCCTTCATCGTCACCCCGGTTCCCGTGGGGTAATATTCGATGGCGCTGCTCAGCTCCTTCAGATAGGCCCAGCTCTTCTCCCAGCCATTGACCGGGTCCTTCGGGTCCTTGTCGCCGAGCAGATAGGGCAGGCCCATGATGAAGGACTTGCCTGGCCCGGAATTGGCGGGGCGCGCATACATGAAGCGGTTGGGATTGGCCTTCGCCCAGGCGAGCAGATGGGCCGCCGTCTTCGGCACCTGCTTGACGCGCTCGGGCGCATATTCGAGCAGCGGGCCTGAGGGGTAATAGGCGCACACCACGGCGTAACCTTGCCCCTGCTGCTTGAAGAGCTGCAGCGCCGTCGGCTCGTAATTCGCCTCGATGCCCGGGAAAGCTTCCTGGAAATCCGGGAAGATGCGTTGCCACAGCCCCAGTTCGAGCCCGGCTGACAGTGCGTCCGAGCTCGTCAGCACGAGGTCGAGATCGCTTTTGCCGGCGTCCTGCTGCGCCTTGAGCTTGGCGGCGAGCTCAGGTGCAGGCGCCTTCACATAGGTGATCCTCGAGACGAGCTCGGGCTTCGCGGTCTTGTAAGCGTCGAACCCCGCCTGCAGCAGCGCCAGCGCTCCGCCCACATCGATGATGCTGATGGGAACCGGCGACTTGGGCAGGGGCGGCACCGCCGCGCTTGCGCCATTGGCACCGAGCAAGGCGCCGGCCGCCAGCCCGCCGACGAAACCGCGCCGATCTACGCTCAAGGCTGTCATGGATGTTCTCTCCCTCGTTACCGAGAGAGGTTAGGCGGTCTTGCGGCGATCGCAAAGAGCCTGGCGCATGCCTTGGGACCGCGACCGTCCCGGTCGCCCTTCTTCCCGGCGTGCCGGCCTCGACGTTCGCAGGGGCGGGCGAGTCGCCCGCGGTCCCAGGTCGGTCGCCCGCGCGCGCAGTTGCTTCACTCAAAGCTTGCTGGTCTTTGCCGTCTCGACTTGGGTCGCTCCTTGGGTCGCGCCGGAGCTGACGCGGTCCCATTTGATGTCCTTCGCGTCGACCTCGTTCGCCGCGCGGTCGGTGACGATCGGTTTCCAGCTCGCAAGGGCGGCCTTGGCATCGTCGAGCTCGGCACTCGACAGATGGGCTGCGATCTCGTCGCGCTTCTTGGCGCTGTCGCCGTCGCCGTCGCGTGCCGCGAGCGCGAACCAGACATAGGAAGCCTTGAAGTCGCGGTCGCTACCGAGACCGCGGGCGAGAAGGATCGCCAGATTATATTGGCTGTCGCGCACATTGCGCTCGGCGGCCTTGCGGAACCAGCTCACCGCCGTCGCGTAATCCGGCTTGCCCTGGATTCCCTGCGCCAGATAGACGCCGACATTGTGCATCGCCTTGGCGTTGCCGCGATCGGCCGCCTTCTCGAACCAGGCTCGCGCCAGCACCAGATCCTTCGCGGCGCCGAGACCCGTCTCGTAGATGTTGGCGATGCGGTACTGGGCCGGGACGAGCCCCTGATTGGCGGCGCGCTCGAACAGCTTCGCTGCTCCCTGCAGATCGCGCGGCAGGCCGCGCCCGTCGTACATCCGCGCCGCAAGCTCATATTCGGCTGCCGGATCATCGGCATTGGCGGCGAGCTTCAACCTTACGAGAAACTCCGCGCCGGTGGCGGAATCCGGTACCGGCATGGCCGCAGCCGCCGTCGCCGCATTCGGCGATCCGGCGGGAGTGGGGGCCGCAATGCTGCCGACAACGTCATTCGCGCGACGCGAAACATCGGCCAGGGCGTCAGGCGATATGGCGGTCTGGCCGATTTTCGTGAAGGCCGGCGCAGGCGGCGTGCTCAAGCTTGACGAGCGGCCCGGCGCAACGGAAGCGCCATTCGGGCGCTGCGGATCGGCAGATGCCGGGGACGCCGGCTTCGCCGCGCCCGCGTCGGCGCCGGACATGCCACTCGCCGAACCGCCGGCCGGGGCCGGCGGTCCTGCCGGCCGCGCGCCTTGCTCCACGCCCGAGCTGTCATTGCCCAGGATCAGCCTACCGGCCCCGATGGCGCTGAAGGCGACCATCAATCCGATGAGCGCGAGCAAAATGGGTTTGCGGTGCTGCCCGGCGCTGGCCTTCAGCGACGAGAGGGCGTTCTTGGCCGAGCCGAGCGAAGAGGCTGGGGTGGAAGCCGATTTCTGGCGTGCCGCGGTATCGGCCGCGGCACGGCGCGCCGCCGCGATCAGGGCTTGCGCGCTCATGGCGCCGCCGCTCGCGACGGCCGCGCTGAGATCGCCGGCAAGATACTGCCTTCCGCTGCCGTTCGCATCAGGCGTTCCAACCGGGGGAGGCCGTCCCGATCCCGGCTCCAGCGGCTCATGGCTGACCACTGCCGGTGCCGGCGCCGCCTCAGGCGTGGCTCCACGTTGAGCCAGGCGGGCTGCGGCCCCGCGTGCAGCCTCGGCGGCCGCCGCCTCGAAGGCGCCGATCTCGTCGAGGTTCTCTTCGGCGCTCTCGGCACTTGGTTCGGGCGTCGGTGCGGCGGGACGGATGCCGCTTGCGGCGAGGCGCGCGGCATCGGCGGCCGCCGCAGGGGGAGGCGCGATCACAGCGGCGGCAGGCCGGGCTGTAGCCACGGGACGCGACTGCTCCTCGAGGCTCGACAGGCGCCCCATGATGCGCTCGAGGGTCGTGTTCATCTGGTCGAGGGTCGAGTGCATCTCGCGCTCGTTCGCCTCGCGCTCCTGGCGGATCGTCAGATCGCCGCCCAACGCCTGGGAGGCCGCACCGGATGAGGCGGCCTCAGCGGCTTTGATGGCGGCTGCCTTGGTGGCGGCAAGCTCGTCGAAGAGCCGCATGACGCTGCGTTCGAGATCACTGATCGCGACCGCTGAACCCGCCTCTCCGGCGATGCGCTGGGATAATTCGGAGACCTGGCGTTCGAGCGATTGCAGGGCCGCCGGGTTGGGGTCGGGCTGGCGCGCCGCATCCACGCTGGCGGCGATCTGGCGCAGGGCGCGATCGATCTTCTCGGGCGCCTTGCTCGCCGATTGCTCGATGGAAACGGCAAGCTGCTCCAGGCGCTCGCGCAGATCGAGGATCGACCCGCTGTCGACGCCTGCCGGCGTGTGGTCGAGCCTGGCGTTGAGGCGATCGAGACGCTCGCGCACTTCAGCGAGCGCCGCGCCCTCGAAGGGCCGAGCCGCATTGGGGCCGGGCGTGTCGGAACGTTCCACGATGCGATCGAGCTTGTCGCGGATATCGCTGATCGCCTCATTCGAAGCGCCGCTCTGGGGCGAGGATCCAAGGCGGGCCGACAGATCGGCGAGATGCTGGCCGACCAAGCCGAGAGGCTCGCGCATCACCTCGTCGATCTTGGCCGACAGGGCCTCGATGCGGCGCTCCACGACGCCGGCATCGGCGCGCGGTTCGGACAATTTGGCGCGGATCTCGGCGATCGCGGCCGTGAGCGCCGCGATCTCGCTGCGATCGACCACCTTGGTCGTCAAGGCATCGACGCGTCGCGTCAGGTCGGCGAGGCTTTGCTCGAGCCTCGCGGCGAGCCGCGGCATGGTCGGGTCAGCGAGCAGTCGGCGCACTTCGCTCGTGGTGCTGAGCAGCTCGGTCAGGGTATCGGCGTCGAGGCGGCCCTTCTCCAGGCGCTGCAACTGGATCGCCAATGCGCCGAGCTCAGTGCGCAAGCTCGCAAGGCCAAGGCTCATCTCGGCCCGGCCGGGTGCGGATGCGCCAGCCGGCGAGGCGCCGCCGAGCTCGTCCTGCTTGCGTCTGATATCGGCGACGGCGGCGTCGAGTTTCCCCGAATGAGTGACGCTGCGCAAAATGACCCTGGGCCGCGCCGGGGCGGAAGCGGCGATGTCGTAAGCAGGTGCTTGGGCGAGTGCTTGGGCAGGGCGAGCCGGCGGAGCTGAGCTCTCGCGCGGGAAAGCCGGGCGTGAGAGTTGCTGCAGGATCGAGCCGAGCTTCGCCTCGATGCCGGCGATGCGTTCCTCGCGCAAGCTCGCATCGTCGCGACCGCTTCGGTCGGCGAGCTCGTCGATCTTGCCGACCACCTCGGTGAGGCGCTGGCCGAGGCTCTCCAGCATGGCGGAGAAGTGCAGCGAGCTGCGCTCGCCCTCGCTCTGTTGTTCCTCCATGATGCTGACACGGTCATCGAGCCGGCCAAGCGCATTGCGGATCGGCTCGAAGGCCCTTGCCGGGGCTTCCGCCACCAGGCTTTCGATCTGGTTCAGGCGCCCCGTCATCAGACCGAGAGCGTCGCGAACCGCGGAGGCGACACGCTCCTGCGAGGAGGCGAGGCGCTTCGTCTCGTCGGCGCGGCGCAGCTCGCTCTTCTCGATCCAGTCCGAGATCGCATCGAGCGCCGAATTCGTCTTCAGCTCGTTGCGCCGCACATGTCGTTTGGCTTCGGCGACCGCAGCCGAGATCAGCTCCTCGGCATTCAGCCCCTCACGGATCTCCGGCTCGTCGTTGAAGTCGACGTCACGGGTGATGTCCTGCATCCGTGTCTGGCGGCTTCTGGCGTAGCGGCTCACCACGGCTTGAACCCTTCCAATTCGCCATCGCAATGCCGGCGATGTTGGTCGCAAAACGGTCGCGACAGAGATCGGCGCCCGGCGCGGCGACGATTCCAAAGCTGAATTTCACGGCCTATGGTAAACAGGCCGTTAAGAGCGGTTGAGATTTGTTAATTCAGCTCCGCCGGAGGGCCGATCGCCGCGCCCGGCTTGCGGTCGCGACGGGGTCATTGTAAATGGTTCACATATAAACTATCTGCAGGTCGAGACGATCTCGACGACCATGGGAGAGCGCGATGCCCAGCTACAAGGCTCCGGTCGAGGATACCCTGTTTCTCCTTCGCGATGTGCTCGGTTATGAGCGCCACGGCAATCTGCCGGGCTTCGCCGATGCTCCTCTCGACGTGGTCGAGGCGGTGCTGGGCGAGGCCGCAAAGCTCGCCGAGCAGGTGTTCCAGCCGCTCAATCGGGTGGGCGACCTCGAAGGCTGCAAGCGCCATGAGGATGGGCGCGTCACGACGCCCAAGGGCTTCAAGGAAGCCTATGACGCCTTCCGCCAGGGCGGCTGGATCGGGCTCTCGGCGCCCGCCGAATTTGGTGGGCAGGGGCTGCCGATGACCCTGACCTCGATCATGGGCGAGTATCTGTCTTCGGCCAATCTCGCCCTGTCGATGTATCCGGGCCTCACGCAAGGGGCGATCGCGGCGATCCTGGCGCATGGATCGCAGGAGCAGAAATCCTTCTATCTGCCGAAGATGATCACCGGCGAATGGACCGGCACGATGAACCTGACGGAGCCGCATTGCGGCACCGATCTCGGCTTGATCAAGACCAAGGCCGTGCCCAACGGCGACGGCTCCTACGCGATCTCGGGGACCAAGATCTTCATCTCCTCCGGGGAGCACGATCTCGCCGACAACATCATTCATCTGGTGCTCGCCCGCATCGAAGGCGCGCCGCAGGGCACCAAGGGCATCTCGCTCTTCATCGTGCCCAAGGTGCTGTCGGAGGCGAACGGTTCGCTCGGCGCGCGCAACGGTGTCGCCTGCGGCTCGATCGAGCACAAGATGGGCATCCACGGCAATTCGACCTGCGTCATGAACTATGACGGCGCTAAGGGCTTCCTGATCGGCCAGGAGAATAAAGGCCTCAACGCCATGTTCGTGATGATGAACGAGGCACGCCTCGGGGTCGGGGTGCAGGGCCTGGCGCAGTCGGAGGTGGCCTACCAGAACGCCGTTGCCTATGCGAAGGAACGCCTGCAGGGGCGGGCGCTCACGGGGGCGAAGGAGCCGGGCAAGCCTGCCGATCCGATCATCGTCCACCCGGATGTGAGGCGCGTTCTCTTGTCGATCAAGGCCTTCAACGAGGCCGCGCGTGCCTTCATGCTGTGGACCGCGCTCAAGGCGGATGTCTCCCATCGCGCCGACAATGCCGGCGAGCGTCAGGCGGCCGAAGATCATATGGGGCTGATGACGCCGATCGTGAAAGGCGTGCTCACCGATGTCGGCTTCGACAACGCCGTGAAGGCGCAGCAGATGTTCGGCGGCCATGGCTACATCGCCGAATGGGGTATGGAGCAATTCGTGCGCGATGCGCGCATCGCCATGCTCTATGAAGGCGCAAACGGCATCCAGGCCATGGACCTGGTCGGGCGCAAGCTCGGCAAGGATGGCGGGCGCGCCGCCATGGCTTTCTTCAACGAGGTGACGAGCTTCCTCAAGGAGCAGGCCGGCGATGAGAATCTCGCTCCGCTCGCCAAGCCCCTCGAGGCCGGGCTCGGCCACCTGCAGCAGGCGACCATGTGGTTCATGCAGAACGCCCTCGCCAGGCCCGACAATGCAGGGGCCGGGGCGACCGACTACATGCATATGTTCGGGCTCGTCGCACTCGGCTATATGTGGATGCGGATCGCCAAGGCGGCGCAAGCCAAGCTGAAGGCTGGAGCCAATGGCGATGCCTCGCGCATGGAGGCCAAGCTCACGACGGCGAAATTCTTCATGCAGCGCCTGCTTCCCGAGACGGGCGCTCAGCTTGCGCGCATCACCTCGGGCGCCGATCCGGTGATGGGGCTGCCGGCGGAGGCTTTCTGACCTTGCGGTGCCGCATGGGGAAGGACGAGAGCACATAACCTGTCGGCGGCGCGCCGACCCGAGCGCGCGCTGCCCGTTCGCTGCCGCCGGCCTCGTGCCGGCAAGTCTGATCCTGAGAACTGCCTGATCGCAAGAACTGCCTGATCCTAAGAACTGCCGGATCGCAAGCCGCAACTGCCGAGATGGCCGGGACGAACCGGCTCATCACCAAGACTGCCCATGACTTAGACGAGGGAGCCTCGAATGTCCGACGCTTATATCTATGACCATGTGCGCACGCCGCGCGGGCGCGGCAAACCGGACGGGGCGCTGCACGAGGTGACCACGCTGGCGCTCGCCACCCATGCGCTGACCGAGATCAAGCGGCGCAATCATCTGGACACCAAGCTGGTCGACGATGTCGTGCTCGGCTGCGTCGACCCGGTCGGGGAGGCCGGCGGCGACATTGCGCGTGCCGCGGCGCTGTGCGCCGACTATGGCGATCAGGTGCCGGGCGTGCAGATCAACCGATTCTGCGCTTCGGGCCTCGATGCGGTGAATTTCGCCGCGGCGCAGATCATGGCCGGCCAGCATGAGCTGACCATCGGCGGGGGCGTCGAATCCATGAGCCGGGTCGGCATCGGCAGCTCGGGCGGCGCTTGGCCGGTCGATCCCTCGATTGCCATCAAAGCCTATTTCATGCCCCAGGGCGTCTCGGCCGACCTGATCGCGACCAAATACGGCTTCTCGCGCGACGACGTCGACGCCTATGCGGTGCAGAGCCAGCAGCGCGCCGCCAAGGCCTGGAGCGAAGGCCGTTTCGCCAAATCCGTGGCGCCGGTGAAGGACATCAACGGCGTCACCATCCTCGCCAAGGACGAGCATATGCGCCCGCAGACCGATATGCAGTCGCTCGCTTCGCTCAAGGCCTCCTTCGTGATGATGGGCGAGATGGGCGGCTTCGATGCGGTCGCGGTCGCGGCGCATCCGGAGGTCGAAAGCGTCGACCATGTCCACCATGCGGGTAATTCCTCTGGCATCGTCGACGGTGCGGCGGCCGTGCTCATCGGTTCGAAGGCAGCTGGTGCCGCGACCGGCCTCAAGCCGCGCGCCCGCATCCGCGCCTTCGCCAATATCGGCTCGGAGCCGGCCATGATGCTCACCGGGCCCGTCGACGTGACGAAGAAGCTCTTGGCCCGCGCCAAGATGACGAAGGAGGACATCGACCTCTTCGAGCTCAACGAAGCCTTCGCCTCGGTGGTGCTGCGCTATCAGCAGGCCTTCGATCTCGATCCCGACAAGCTCAACGTCAATGGCGGCGCGATCGCCATGGGCCATCCGCTCGGCGCGACCGGCGCCATGATCCTCGGCACGGTGCTCGACGAGCTCGAGCGCACCGGCAAGGAAAGGGCCCTGGTGACCTTGTGCATCGGCGCCGGCATGGGGACCGCGACCATCATCGAGCGCGTCTGAGGCGGGTCGGGCAACAGCGGCCGCAAGGCGCGCCTGCGGAGAAGGGTGACGATGCCGAAGATCGACGTGACGAGCGTCGCCGAGAAGGGCGGCAGCTATTATCCGAAGGATCTCGGCGGGCGTTGCGAGAGGCGCCATTGGCGCTCGCTCGGTGATGCCGCCGGGCTCACCCAGTTCGGCGCGAATCTGATGCGGGTCGAGCCCGGCGCCTGGTCGTCCTTGCGGCATTGGCACGAAGAGGAGGACGAGTTCCTGATCATGGTCGCAGGCGAGCTCGTGCTGATCGAGGACGAGGGCGAGACGCTGATGCGCCCGGGCGATTGCGCCGGCTTCCCGAAGGGCAGCCGCAACGGCCATCATCTCGTCAACCGCTCGCAGCAGGATGGCCTGTTCCTGGTGGTCGGGACGCGCGGCCGCAAGGAGCGCTGCCACTATCCGGATGTCGATCTCCTCTATGTCGAGGACGGCGAGGGCGCGCGCTATACGAGCCGCTCGGGCGAGCTTCTCGTCGATTTGCGCCCGCCGCCCGCCGCCACGGCCACCAATTCATCATGACCGCGGCGAAGCGCGATCGGCGACCTCGGTCGTGCCAATTTCCATCTCACCACGATGACCGGCGAACCCGGCTGACCCGCAGGAGGCACAGATGAACCTCACGAATTTCCGCTTCGAGACCGGCGCCGACGGCATTGCGCTCGCGACCTGGGACATGCCGGGCCGCTCCATGAACGTCATCACGACCGAGGTCGGGCAGGAGCTGTCCCAGATCATCGAAGAGGTGGCATCGAACGCCGCCATCAAAGGCTGCGTCATCGCGTCGGGGAAGGAGGGCTTCTCGGGCGGCGCCGATCTCACCATGCTCGAGGCCTTCGGCAAGGAATACACCAAGCTGCGCAAGAGCAAGGGCGAGGAGGAGGCCGCGACCTATTTCTTCGAGCAGGCGAGGGGGCTCTCGCTCCTCTACCGGCGGCTCGAGACCTGCGGCAAGCCTTTCGCTGCGGCCATTCACGGCACCTGCCTCGGCGGCGCCTTCGAGCTCGCGCTCGCCTGCCATTTTCGGGTCGCGGCCGATGACGACAAGACGCGGGTCGGCCTGCCCGAGATCAAGGTCGGGTTGTTCCCCGGAGCCGGCGGCACGCAGCGCGTGGCGCGCCTGATGCAGACGGGCGATGCCCTGCAGATGATGTTCAAAGGCGACCAGATCCGTTCGGCCGCCGCCAAGGGCATGGGCCTGCTGCACGCCGTCGCCAAGCGTGACGAGGTGGTGGCAGTCGCCAAAAAGTGGATCGCCGATGGCGGCAAGGGCGTGCAGCCCTGGGACCAGAAAGATTTCCGCCTGCCTTCCGGCAAGGTGTTCTCAGCCGCAGGCATGCAGATCTGGCCGCCGGCGAACGCCATCTATCGCCGCGAGACGAACGACAATTATCCGGCCGCCAAGGCGCTCCTCAAAGCCGTATTCGAAGGCCTGCAGCTGCCGATGGACACGGCGCTCAAGGTCGAGACGCGCTATTTCGCCCATATCCTGCGCTCGAAGGAAGCGGCGGCAATGATCCGCACCCTCTTCCTCTCGATGGGTGAGCTGAACAAGGGCGCGCGGCGCCCCGCCAAGGTGCCCCCGTCCTCGCTGAAGACGGTCGGCGTCATCGGGGCTGGCTTCATGGGGGCTGGCGTCACCTATGTGACGGCGCTCGCAGGCCTCGACGTGGTGCTGGTCGACCAGACGCTCGAGGCCGCCGAGAAGGGCAAGGCCCATTCGCATAAGCTGATGACCGATCAGGTGATGAAGGGACGGGCCAAGACCGCGGACCGCGACGCCTTGCTCTCGCGCATCAAGGCAAGCACCGATTACGCCGATCTCGCCGGCTGCGACCTGATCGTCGAAGCGGTGTTCGAGGATCCGAAGGTGAAGGCCGAGGTGATCGCCAAGATCGAGGCCGTCATCCGCCCCGACTGCATCTTCGGCTCCAACACCTCGACCTTGCCGATCTCGAGCCTCGCCAAGGCTTCGAAGCGCCCGGCGGACTTCGTCGGCATCCATTTCTTCTCGCCGGTCGAGCGCATGCTGCTCGTCGAGATCATCATGGGCAAGGAGACCGGCGACAGGGCGCTCGCGACCGCGCTCGATTATGTGCGCGCCATCAAGAAGACGCCGATCGTCGTCAATGATGCGCGCGGCTTCTACGCCAATCGCTGCGTCGGCGCCTATATCCGCGAAGGGCATCTGATGCTGATGGAAGGCGTGCCGGCGGCGATGATCGAGAATGTCGGCAAGATGGCCGGGATGCCGGTCGGGCCGCTGTCGCTCAATGACGAGGTCGCGGTCGATCTCGCCTGGAAGATCGTCAAGGCCACCAAGGCCGTCGAGCCCGCCGCGGTCGATCCGGTGCAGGAAAAGCTGCTCCAGGCCATGGTGGAGAAGCATGGCCGCCTCGGCCGCAAGAACAGCAAGGGCTTCTACGATTATCCGGAGAAGGGCCAGGGGCAGAAGAAGCTCTGGCCGCGCTTGAAGGATCTGCAACCGACCCATCTCGACCCTGACGGAATCGATATCGGTGAGCTGAAGCACCGCCTGCTCGTGGCCCAGGCGCTCGAGGCGGCGCGTACCGTCGAGGAGGGCGTGATCACCGATCCGCGCGAGGCCGATGTCGGCTCGATCATCGGCTTCGGCTTTGCGCCCTTCACCGGCGGCACCCTGTCCTATATCGACTTCATGGGCGTGAAGCGCTTCGTCGAGCTCGCCGAGGACCTCGCCAGGAAGCACGGGGCGCGCTTCGCCCCGCCGGCTCTCCTGAAGGAGATGGCGGCGAAATCCGAGACCTTCTACGGGCGCTTCGGGGCGGCGGCGAGCAAGGCTGCTTGACGCGCTCTGGGACCGCACCCGTCTCGGTCGCCCTTGTTCCCCGTTGGGCGGCCTGGACGTTCACAAGATTGGGCGCGACCGCGATCCCAACGAGGCCGCAGGCGGGGAGAGGTGAGTACCTGCCGCGCCGGCCGGCAGCGCTTGGCTAACGAGGTTCACCCAATAGCGCAGGACGATCGGCACGATCTCGTCGTTGAACACGTAGCGATCGCCGTGCAGCCCCTCGGCAGGGCCGACCTCGCCGGACCCGATCCAGGCGTAAGCGCCTGATACGGCGCGCGCCATATAGGCGAAATCCTCGCAACCCATGCTGGGAGCGAACTCGGTTCGGACATTGTGCGGGCCGACCGCCGCCGCCGCGGCAGAGACGGCGCGAGCGACCGGCTCCGAATTGTTGATCACAGGCGGATAGCCGCGCCGATAGGTGAGCTGCGCATCGAGCCTGTGCGCCGACGCTACGCCGGCTGCGATCTCGCCGGTCAGTCGCTCGCAGAGATCGGAGAGGCCGGGCTCGAAGAAGCGGCAGGTGCCCTGCAGCCACACTTCGGATGGAACGATGTTGGCGACATTGCCACCATGCACTTGCGTGATGCTCACAACGAGCGGCGTCTGCGGATCGACGGTCCGGCTGACGATGCGTTGAACCGAGCCGATGAACGCGCCCGCTGCGAGGATCGGATCGTCGCCGAGATGCGGCATGGCGGCATGTGCGCCGGTGCCGCGGAAGCGCAGCTCGAAAGTGTCCACCGCCGCCATCATCGGGCCGGCGCGGGTCGCGATCGTTCCGAAGGCAAGGCCTGGCCAGTTATGGACCGCGTAGATCGCCTCCATGGGAAAGCGATCGAAGAGGCCATCCTCGATCATGCGCATGCCGCCGCCTTCGTTTTCCTCCGCGGGCTGGAAGACGAAATAAACGCTTCCGTCGAAATCGCGGGATTGGCTCAACAGCTTGGCGGCGCCCAGCAGCATCGCCGTGTGACCGTCATGTCCGCAGGCATGCATCACGCCGGGGTTCAAGGACGCGTAAGCCTTGCCTGAGCGCTCCATGATCGGCAGCGCGTCGACTTCGGCTCTGAGCCCGATGGCGCGGGCGGAGGAGCCGTTGCGCAGCACACCGACGACACCCGTTCCGCCGATCCCTTCATGCACCTCGAGCCCGAAGCCGCGCAGCTTCCCGGCGACGAAGCGCGCGGTCTCCCGCTCCTGAAAGCCGAGCTCGGGATTGGCGTGGATATGGTGCCGCCAGCCGATGACCTCCGGCGCCGCGGCAATGATCGGGTCGTTGTGCAGCATTGTGATCCTCCTCGCTACCGGCTAGCTTGGGCCTGTGGTGATGAGCCCTGAGGATCCGACGCTAAAGGCGAGAGGGATCGGACGTCTTGAACCGGATTGACCAGGATCAAAATTCCGAAGCTGCCAATGCCAGCGCATTCTGGCGGCACCCGCGCTTCGACGAGATGAGCCTCCTGAAGGCACGCTTCACGCGCCATCGCTACGCTCTGCACACTCACGAGACCTATGTGATCGCGCTGATCACGCAGGGCTGCGAGAAACTACGCGTCGGGCGGCGTCGGGACATCGCTCCCGCTGGCACGATCATCCTCGTCAATCCGGAGGAATGCCATGACGGAGAGGCCGGGGCCGAGGACGGGTGGGCCTATCGTGTCTTCTACCCGCCCGTCGCGTTGATGACGGAGGTCGCGACCGAGCTCGGCCTCGGCGAAGCACCGTTGTTCCACCGATCATGCATCGACGATCCCGAGCTGGCGGCAGCCATTCTTGCAGCGCATCAGGTGGCGGAAAGTGGCAATGCGGCGGATGCCGAGGCCTTGCTGTTGGCAGCCCTGGAGCGATTGATCCTTGGCTATGGCGATCGTCGCGCGAGGTCGACGAGCGATCGATCTTCAGGTGCAAAGCAGCGTCTCCCAATTTATGAGCGGCTTGTCGACGAGGAGATGAGCAATCCGCTCACCCTTGCGGAATTTGCCCGCGCCGCCGGTGTGAATCGTTTCCAGGTCATCCGTGACTTCAAATGGCTCACCGGTCTCACACCAGGGAGCTACATTCGCAATCATCGGATTCGCGAGGCCAGCCGTCTGATCGCGAAAGGTGCCGATCTTGCCGGGGCGGCGGCTGCCGCCGGATTTGCGGATCAGAGCCATCTTACGCGGGTCTTTCGCGGCATCGTCGGCGTGACACCTGGAGAGTTTCGGGCGGGGATCGTTGATGGCAAGGACCCGCGATCTTGATGAGCGAGATGAACGCGATCGTTGGCAGCCACAGGACCGGATGCTAGAAGCGGCCTATGGCTTCAGAAATTCACTACTGGTTCACGCTCGTCTCGCCCTGGGCTTTTCTCGGTCATGACGCGTTCCTGAAGCTCGCCAAGGCGAATGACGCGGCGATCATCTACAGGCCGGTCTTCCTTCCGGAAGTGTTCAAGGAGACCGGCGGTTTGCCGCTCGCTCAGCGCGCGCCGGCGCGGCAGCGCTACCGCATGCTCGAGCTGCAGCGTTGGCGCGAATTCCGCGGCATTCCGATGAAGCTCAAGCCCAGGCATTGGCCCTTCGATCCGAAGCTCGCCGATTGCTGCGTCACGGCGATCGTGGAGGCGGGCGGCGATCCGTCGGCGTTCATGCGCGCCGTCTGGGACGCCTGCTTCATCGCCGAGGAGGATTGCGGGCCGGAGGCGAGGCTCGCCGAATTCCTGTCTCGCACCGGGCATGACGCGGCCGATGTCCTGGCGGCGGCGAAATCCGAGCCGATCCGCGCGCTCTACGCGGCGCGCCCGCAAGAGGCCATCGGCATCGGCGTGTTCGGCTCACCCTGCTATGTGCTGAACGGCGAGGTCTTCTGGGGTCAGGACCGGCTCGAGCTGTTGGGCCGCGCGCTCGCAAGCAAGCGCAAGCCTTTCGCGGTCGACGCGGCTTAGGGCATCTGGGACCGGCTGTTCAGACAGCCCTCGGCGAGGCCTTACGGGATTTCGCCTTGCCGGGCACCAGCAAGACGCTCAGCACCGCATCTGCGAGCATCCGCTTGTGGAGGAGGCGCAGGGCCTTGTCGGACAGATCGCGTCCAAACAGGGCGCCGAAGGTATGACGGTTTGAGACGCGAAAGAAGCAGAACGAACTGATCAGCAGGTGCACGTCGACCGGATCGACGCCCTGCCGGAACACGCCCTCCCGTTTCCCGCGATCCAGCACGCGCTGCAGTATGGTGATGACGCCGCGGTTCAGCGTCTTGATGGCGGTGGACTGCGTCATATGCCTTGCGCGGTGCATGTTCTCGGTGGAGACGAGGCGGATGAAGTCGGGATGCGCCTCATCGTAATCAAAGGTGAAATCGATCAGCCGGACGATGGCCTCGGCGGGCGCGAATTGATCGAGATTCAGCTCGGTCTCGAACCGGCGGATATCCGCATAGGCCGCCTCGAGCACGGCGAGGTATAGGCCCTCCTTGCTGCCGAAATAATAATAGATCATGCGCTTGGCGTTGCTGGTGCGGGCCGCGATCGCGTCGACGCGCGCGCCGCTCAGGCCGTGCTCGGCGAATTCCTCGCGCGCCGCGGCCAGGATCTCGTGCCGCGTCCGCTCCGGGTCCAGTCTGCGCCGTCCCGCCTCGGCGTCCTCAATCTGTGCACTCACAGCATTCCCTCCGCGCTGCGGCGTTCATAGCATCCATTGACGACCCGGAAAGTGGCAATTGATGAGGCCTCCGCACGCCCGGATCGTCTCCCTTCATTTTTCCTCTTGACATGGATTAACTAGTTAGTCCATAAGCGCCGCAACCCGGCGATGCAAGCCGGAAAAGGGCGGCACGGCCGTTCGACGAAGACGATTGGGAGGATGGAACGATGAGCCGCACGGCCGACGTCCCGAATGCGCCCAACCCGAGCAAGCCTTCCTTTCTCGTCGGACTGATCGGGTCCGGCATCCAGGCGTCGCGTACTCCCGCCCTGCATGAGCGCGAGGGGGATGAGCAGGGCGTCCGCTACACCTACAAGATCATCGACCTCGACCAGCTCGGCCTGGGCGTAGAGGCGCTGCCGGAACTGCTGCTGTCGGCGCAGCGCCTGGGCTTCGCCGGACTGAACATCACACATCCCTGCAAGCAGGCCGTGATCCCGCTGCTCGACGAATTGTCGCCGGACGCCCGAGCCCTCGGCGCAGTGAACACGGTGGTGCTGCGGGACGGCAGGCGCCGTGGCGAGAACACGGATTGGTGGGGCTTCGCCGAGGCCTTTCGTCGCAACATGGCGGGCGCGGCGCTTGCGAACGTGGTGCAGCTCGGTGCCGGCGGCGCGGGAGCCGCGGTGGCGCATGCGCTGCTGACGCTCGGCGTGCAGCAACTGGCGATCCATGACGTCGATGCGCGCCGCGCCGCCGTCTTGGCGGAGAGCCTAGGCACACGGTTCGGGTCAGAGCGCGCGATCGCTTGCACGGACTTGGCGGCCACACTGTCGGCCGCGGACGGGCTGGTGCATTGCACTCCGGTCGGCATGGCAGCTCATCCCGGCCTGCCATTGCCCGCCTCCCTTCTGCGCCCGGCGCTGTGGGTCGCGGAGATCGTCTATTTCCCGCTGGAGACGGAGCTGCTGCGCACGGCGCGTGCGCTTGGCTGCCGCACGCTCGATGGCGGCGGCATGGCGGTGTTCCAGGCCGCCGAGGCGTTTCGCCTGTTCACCGGCATCCCGCCCGACCCGGAACGAATGCTGCGTCACTTCGCATCGATGAGCGGGGCCGGCGCTGCCTGACGATCCAAGCAACACTTCAACAAGCAAGACTGCAGGGAGAGGAAACACATGTCCGAGACAATGAGAGTTTCGCAGAGTGCCCACGAGCCCCCCGGTGCGAAGACACCGAAGAAGGCAGCGCTGGCCAGCTGGATCGGCAGCGCTCTCGAATATTATGACTTCTTCATCTACGGCACGGCCGCCGCGCTGATCTTTCCCAGAATCTTCTTTTCGTCGAGCGATCCGCAGACGGGGGCGATCGCGGCCTTCGCGACCTTCGGTGTCGCTTATATCGCCCGGCCCTTCGGCGCCGTGGCGCTCGGCCATGTCGGCGACAAGTTCGGCCGCAAGAAGGTGCTGATCTTCACGCTGCTGCTGATGGGCTTCTCCACCTTCATCATCGGCCTCTTGCCGAGCTACGACCAGGTCGGGATCCTGTCGCCGATCCTGCTGGTGATCGCCCGGTTGCTCCAGGGCCTCTCCGCAGCCGGCGAGCAGGCCGGAGCCAACTCGTTGACCTTGGAGCACGCGCCGCCCAACCAGCGGGCCTTCTATACGAGCTTCACGCTGAGCGGCACGCAGGCAGGCCTCATCCTGGCAACCCTGGTGTTCCTGCCCATCGCCGAGCTTTCCGAAGACCAGTTGCTGTCCTGGGGCTGGCGCATCCCGTTCTTCCTCAGCGCGATCGTCGTCGCCGTCGGCTTCTGGGTGCGGCGCAGCCTGCCCGAGACGCCGGCCTTCGTGGAGGAGGAGAAGGCGCACACCCATGCCAAGCTGCCCGTGGCGACCTTGTTCCAGGAGCACGCCGCAGATGTGCTGCGCGTGATCTTCGCAGCGCTGATCTCGGTCGTCAGCACGATCTTCTCCGTCTTCACTTTGTCCTACGCCGTGAACACGATGCATATCGCGCGCCCGACCATGTTGATGGTTCTGGTGCTGGCAAATGTCGTGGCGCTGGCGGCGATCCCGGCCTGGGCGATGCTCGCGGACCGCATCGGGCGAAAGCCGGTGTTCATCCTCGGCGCGCTCGGCTGCGCAGTGCTGATCTGGCCGTATATCTGGGCGATCGGCGAGGCGAACATCCCCTTGATCTTCGCCTTCGGACTGCTCTTGTCCGGCGTGATCTACAGCGCCTCGAATGGCGTCTGGCCGGCTCTCTATGGCGAAATGTTCGACACCAAGGTGCGCCTCTCCGGCATGGCGATCGGCACGCAGATCGGCTTCGCCTTGGGCGGCTTTGCGCCGACCATCAGCGCGGCCTTGTTGCGCGACGGCCCGTATGGCTGGGTCCCGGTCGCGATCTTCACGGCGGTTACGGCGATCATCGCGGCGCTCTCCGTCATGACGGCGCGGGAAACCTATCTCACGCCCATGCACGAGCTGGGCCGGAAGTGGTCGGCGGCGGCGGCCTGAAGGCGCCGGTGCCGGGTTACATGCTCATCGCTCGCACAGCCCATCTTGGAGATCATCGCCATGATGCCGCAGAACGAGTTCATCCAGCGCGATCGGAGCCGGCACCCGCCCGCACTGACGCCGGACTACAAGACCAGCGTGCTGCGCTCGCCGCGCCTCGCGCTCTGGTCGTTGCAGAACTCCCTGTCCGAGATGACGGGTCCGGTCTTCGGGCAGGAGGAGTTGGGGCCGCTCGATAACGACTTGATCCTCAACTACGCGAAGACCGGCGAGCCGATCGGCGAACGCACGATCGTACATGGCCGCGTCCTGGACGAAAACGGGCGCGGTGTCCCCGGCGCCCTGGTCGAGGTCTGGCAGGCCAATGCGGGCGGCCGCTACCGGCATCGGAACGACACCTATCTCGCGCCGATCGACCCCAATTTCGGCGGTTGCGGCCGCATGATCACGGATGAAACCGGCGCTTACGCCTTCCGCACCGTCAAGCCCGGGGCCTACCCGTTCCGCAACCATGTCAACTCCTGGCGGCCGGCCCATATCCATTTCTCGCTGTCCGGCTCGGGCTTCGCGCAGCGATTGATCACCCAGATGTATTTCGAGGGCGATCCATTGATCCCCAAGGATTCCATCCTCGGCACCCTACCGGATCCTGCAGCGAGGCAGCGTCTGGTGGCCCTGCTCGACCTGAATGCCGCCGTGCCGCTGGACAGCCTGGCCTACCGGTTCGACATCGTCCTGCGCGGCACCCGCTCGACGCTGTTCGAGAACAAGCTGCAGGGGAATTAGCGCCATGATGCCCAAGATGACGCCCAAGATGGCGCCCCAGCTCGACTACTTCCAGGAGACCCCCTCACAGACAGCCGGGCCTTATGTCCATATTGGCCTGATCCCGCACCAGGCCGGGTTCGATATCTTCGAGAAGCCATTCGGCAACAAATTGGCCGGGCCGGATACGCCAGGCGAGCACATCGGCGTAGAAGGCCGCGTGCTCGACGGGCTCGGGGCGCCATGCCGGGATGTCCTCTTGGAGATCTGGCAGGCCAATACAGCCGGCCGCTACAACCATCCGGCAGACCGGCAAATCGGCAAGGCGCTGGACACCGGCTTTCGCGGCTGGGGCCGTACGGGCACGGATTTCGCGACCGGCCTCTACCGCTTCGAGACGGTCAAGCCCGGCGCGGTGGTCGGCCGGCGCGGCCACAAACCCATGGCTCCGCACGTCAATCTCTGGCTCGCCGCCCGCGGCATCAATATCGGGCTCGCGACCCGCATCTATTTCGAGGACGAGAAGGCGCTGAACGAGCAGGACCCCGTGCTGCGCATGGTCGAGCCGGCTGAGCGGCGCGAGACCTTGCTGGCCCGCCGCGAAGAGCGGGAGGGCGCCGTGGTCTACGTGTTCGACATCCGTCTGCAGGGTGAGCGGGAGACTTTGTTCTTCGACGTCTGACAATCCAAGGGAAGCCATCATGAAGCCGATCGTCATCGCCGTCGCCATCACCGGCTCCGTGCCGCGCAAGAAGGACAATCCGGCTGTGCCCGTCACCCCGGCGGAGCAGATCGAGAGCACGCACGAGGCCTATGAGGCCGGGGCATCGCTCGTGCATATCCATGTCCGCAACCCGGACGAGAGCGCCTCCAGCGACCCTGCCTTGTTTGCGCAGGTGCAGGAAGGGGTGCGCAAGCATTGCCCCGGCATGATCGTGCAGTTCTCGACCGGCGGTCGGGGCCGCGACCCCGCGGCCCGCGGCAATGCGCTGGAGCTGCGGCCCGACATGGCCTCTCTCTCCACCGGCTCCGTGAACTTCCCGACGATCGTCTACGAAAACGCGGCGGCGCTGGTGACTGAGCTCGCCGCCAAGATGCGGGCCAACGGGGTGCGGCCGGAGATCGAGATCTTCGACCTCAGCCACCTGCATGGTGCGAAGCGCTTGATCGAAGCGGGGCTGATGGATGAGCGCCCGCATGTGCAGATCGTCATGGGCGTGAAGAACGCGCTGCCGGCGGAAGAGCACCTGCTGGAGCTGATGCTGGGCGAGCTGCGCCGCGTGCTGCCCCACGCGACCTGGACGGCGGCGGGCATCGGCGTGAACCAGATGCTCGTCATCGAGTGGGTGCTGGCGCGCGGCGGCGATGGCGTGCGCACGGGGCTTGAAGACAATATCCGCATCAGCCGCGACCGGCTCGCGGCCAGCAATGCCGAATTGGTGCGGCAGGCCGCAGATGCCGCCGCCCGCCACGGCTTCCGTCCCGCGACGCCCGCCGAAGCGCGAGCGGCTCTGGGGCTCCGGCCGGCGTAGAGTCTGCCGCCATCAGCGATAGCCGCGCGCGAGCAGGAATTTTGCGCCGGCTTCGAAGGCCTTGGGCCCCGGTACGAAGAACTCGAAAGTATCGGCCAAGCGATTCATCGTGTTAAAGGCGAAGCTCACCGCGAGGGCATCCTCGATCTGCTCGCGCGAGACACCGGCCGCGAGCACCGCACGCATATCGTCCGCTTCCACAGCGTGCTCGCGCGTCAGCTTGCCGAGCAGGCGCAAGGTCGCCCGCAGCGGTTCCTCGATGGGCGCCGTTTCCGGATTGGAGAGCGTCGCGGTGACCTTCGCTTCATCGCGATACGCCCTCGCCGAGACTGCTGTGTGCGCCTTGATGCAATACTCGCAGGCGTTCGCCTTCGAGACGAGCGCCGCCATCAGTTCGCGATCGCCTACCGACCACGCGGAGCGTCCACGCATCGCTTCGTGGGTGACGGCCTTCATAAGCGCGCCGAAGAAATCGGGACGATACATGACGAGCTTGACGACGTCCGGAGTCGGTTGCCGCGACACCGCTCGAATGATCGCGAACAGAACCTTCGTGCCGAAGCGGTGGCCGCGATCGAGGATCGAGAGCCGCATGGTTCATCCCTTGCCGGTGACAGCGTCGAGGGCTGCAAGCGCGGCGTCGTATTGCCGCGTGGCCTGACCGATCGCCGCGCAGACCACGATCTCGAAGATCTGGTCCTCGCTCAGGCCGGATGCCCGCGCCGCGACAATGTCCTCGTCGACGACCTTGTGCGCGTGGTTCACGACCTTGTCGATCAGCGTGCTCGTGGGCGCGGAAAGCCCTGCATTGTCGAACGCAGCGCGACGCTGGCCACGTGATGCGGTGCCGTCTCCTTCGAGAATCCGTGCAACGAGCGCTCTGTATGCCAGTCTAATGTCCGACATGCTGCCCCCCAGGCCGCGGCGTACAAGCGCCCCCATGGGCTCCCCAGCAACGGAGGAGGCACGACTATGTTGCTGTGCCGCTAACCTGTCAAGTGCAGTTAGATAGGTATGTCGGACGCTGCAAGGGGCTTAACGAAGGCCGCCTCATTGGCCGCATTCGGGGGGATCAGCTGATCTCGTTGAGGTAGCAATAGCCGTCGGTCGTCGCCCGGTGCCGGCAGATCAGCATTGCGGTGCCGGATTGGTCATAGGCTGTCTCGTCGATGACGAGGATGGCTGCCGGCGAAGGGAGCTCGAGAAGACGCCGATCCTCGTCGGAAGCGAGCGCCGCCGTGACGCTCTCGCGCACGGCACTCAGGCGAATGCCGTAGCGCTCGAGAAGATGCAGGTAGAGAAGCTGCGGAAGCTCCGTCGCCTGCCGCGGGAAATCCGGCAGCCGCGCCGCCGGAATCGCCATCGTCTCGTGCATCACCGGCTTTTTTTCCACGAGACGCAGACGCTGAATGCGGATCAATTCCGCTCCGCTCTGGAGGCCGAAGATGGCCGCTTCCGCCTCGCTTGCCGTGTCGCCGACGAGGCTCAGCACCCGCGCGGTCGAGCGCAGCAGCGATCCCGAACCGCCATGCAGCCGAAAATACTGGAAGAAGTTGCGCAGGTTATGATGCGGGCTACGGCCGGTGACGATGGTGCCGGTCTTGCGCCGTCGCGCCAACATGCCCTCTGCCGTCATGTCCGAAAGCGCACGCCGGACGGTGCCGACCGCAACTCCGAAGCGTGCCGCGAGCGCGACCTCCCCGGGCAGCACGGTGCCGGGGGGCCAGGTGCCCACGAGAATGGCCTCGGCCATTTGCCGCTTGATATGTTCATAGAGCGGCACGGGAAGCTCCTGCCTCTCCGCCCCAGGTAAACTCTGCCCAGGTAAACTCCGCCCAAGCAAGTTCCGCCCAAGTAAGTTCCGCCCAGGTAAATTCCGCCCAGGTAAATTCCGCTTGACTCGCAACGGAGCTTCCCTCCAGTTTATTTCTATAAAGGATATAGCATTAATCGCGGGTACGGGAAAAATATGGCGCCGATCGCCGCACGCATCGCATCTGACGACGCCCGCTTCGAGGCAGCGCTGTCGTCGATCGAGCAGGATGTGGGGGCTGCGCTCGATGATCTGTCGCGCATGGTCGCGGTCGACACCTCCTTCCCGCCGGGCGCAGGCTATGGCGCCTTCGCCGATGTGCTCGAAGGGCTGCTGCGGCCCATGGATTTCGCGTGCACGAGAGTCGCAGTCCCTGAAGCCCTTTGGCGGATTCCGGGCGGCCCGGCGCATGGCGAACGGATCAATCTCGTTGCCCGGCAGGCGAGCGATCGACCTGTCTGCGGCCTCTACTTCCACACCGATACCGTACCGGCGGCGACCGATTGGAAGCGCTCGCCCTTCAGCCTGACGCGGGAGGGCGACAAGCTCTACGGTCTCGGCGCCGCCGACATGAAGGGCTCGATCGCGGCCGCGCTCCTCGCTCTGCGGGCGGCAAGGCGTTGCGGCGTCGCGCTCGCCTACGATCCCACCCTGTTGTTCTGCACGGATGAGGAGGGCGGCCTCTACCCCGGCATTCGCCATCTCGCCGAGCAGGGGCTGCTCGAAGGCCATATCCTCAATTTCAACGGCGGCGCCGTGCCGCGCATCTGGGCGGGCTGCTTCGGCTCGTTCAACCTCCTGATCCGCCTGCATGGACGCGCCGCGCATGCCGGCGATCTCGGCCGCGGGCTCAATGCCGTCGAGGCGGCGCTGCCGTTGATGAATGCGCTCGCATCCTTGAAGCCTCGCATCGCGGAGCGGCGCTCGGCATTACCGCCGCCGCCTCATCTCGAAGGCCGACCGCTGACGGCGTCGCTCACCATCGCGGCCGCCCATGGCGGGTCGACGGGTTCGGCGATACCGGCCCTGTTCGAGCTCCTCGTCAATCGCCGCTATCCGCCCGAGGAAAGCTTCGACGCCGCTCTGGCCGAGATCGAGGAGGTGGTGCGGAACGCGGCCCAATCTGCAGGGCTGCGCCCAGAAATGCATATCGTCGGGCATCTCGCGCCGGTCACCGATCCGACGGGACCGCACTGGCCGCGCTGGCAGGCGGCGCTGTCGCTCGGTTTCGGCTACACTGCCGAGGAGTTCCGCGCCTGGGGATCGAGCACGGCGTCTGATTTCGGCTGGGTGCAGAAGACCGGCATGCGGGAATTCCTGCTCGGCGGGCTCGGCCGTCCCGACCGCAACGTGCATGCGGCCGAGGAACACACCACCGTCACGGACATCGTGGCGCTGGCAAAGAGCATTCTGGCTTATCTCGCCGCCGACTTCCGCAAGGACATCATACCCGAAGCCGACAGGAGCGCGTCATGACCATGATCACCCGCCGATCCGCCCTCGCGGCCGGAGCCGCATTGACGATGCTGCCGCGCATCGCCTTGGCGCAGGGCGCGCCGCGGCGCGGAGGCACGCTGCGCATATCCGTCGACCAGGCGGCCGGCGTGCTCAACCCTCTGCTCACCCGCGTCAATCCCGAATACATGCTGAGCGAGCTGCTCTACAGCAACCTGACGAGGCTCACGACCAAGATGGAGGTCGAGCCGGACCTCGCCGAAAGCTGGTCGGCGAACGCCGATGTCTCGCAATGGACCTTCGTCCTGCGGCCCAATCTGCGCTTCCATGATGGTTCGCCCTGCACCGCCAAGGACGTCGCGTCGACCTTCAAGGCGATCCTCGACCCCAAGACGGCATCGCCCGCAAGAACCAATGTCGGGCCGATCGCCGAGGTCGTCGCGCTCGACGATCGCACCGCGCTTTTCAAGCTCAGCACCCCCTATGCCGATCTGCCGACCGCGCTCGCCTACACCAATGCCCGCATCATCCCGTCGGCCATCGCCGAGGGGGATCTCACGAAGCTCGCCAAGACGGCGATCGGCACCGGTCCCTTCAAGCTGGTCTCCTATGAGCCGGACCGCCTGATCGTCGTGCAGCGCAACGAGACCTATTACGACGCGGCGCGGCCCTATATCGATCGCCTCGAAATCGTCGTCTATCCCGATCCGACCGCCGAATCCTCGGCCCTCATTTCGGGCGACACCGACCTCATCGCCAATACGCCTCCGACAGAGTTTCCGCGCTTTGCCGGCGCCTCGGGCGTCACGCCCTTGCGCATTCCGTCGGGGCAATTCCTCAACGTGAATATGGGCTGCGACCAGAAGCCCTTCAGCGATGTTCGCGTGCGCCAGGCGCTGGCGCTCACCATCGATCGCAAGGCCATGGTGGATTTCTGCGCCCAGGGTTACGGGACGCCGGGCAACGACGTGCCGATGAACGCCGCCTACCGCTTCTACAAGGCCGTGGCGGAGAAGGCCCCCGACATCGCCAAGGCGAAGCAGCTCCTCGCCGATGCCGGCTATCCGAACGGGCTCGACCTCAAGCTGATCGCCTCGGACACGCCCTCGACCCGCACCTCGATGGCGGTCGCGATGCGCGAGATGGCCAAGCCCGCGGGCTTTCGCATCGAGGTCCAGACCATGCCGCACGCCACCTATCTCGACCAGGTGTGGAAGAAGGGGCCTTTCTATGTGGGCTTCTACAACATGCAGGCTTCGGCGGATGCGATCTTCGCGCTGCTCTACATCTCGAACGCCGCCTGGAACGAAACCCGCTGGAACAATACGGATTTCGACAAGCTGGTCGGAGAAGCTCGCCGGACGACCGAGGACGCCAAGCGACGCGCGCTCTATGGGGAGGCGCAGCAGCTCATGCACGACCAGGTGCCGTCGGTGATTCCGGTCTTCTTCGATCTCCTGGCGGCGAAGCGCAACTATGTGCAGGGCTACGCCCTGCATCCGCGCGGCTCGGTGTTCCGTCTCGACCATGCCTGGCTCGCGGCCGACGCTCCGAAGCGTGGCTGAGACAGGCATGTCTGAGACAGGCTTGGCTGGGACAGGCTTGGCTGGGACAGGCTTGGCTGGGACAGGCTTGGCCGAGATCGCGGGCGGCTGAGGCGACATGTCGGCATCCTGGCTCGCACGCCGCTGCCTGCTCGTCGTCTACACCATGCTCATGGTGTCGATCGTCGTCTTCGCCATCACCCAGGCGCTGCCGGCGGACGCCGCCGTCACCTTGCTCGGCGAGAATGCGACACAAGAGGCGCTGGCTGCCGTTCGCGAGAAGCTCGGCCTGGGCGACCCGATCCTGCTGCAATACTGGCATTGGCTGTCACATCTGCTGCAGGGTGATTTCGGCACCTCGATGCGCACCGGGCAGCCGGTCGGCCCTGCGATGTTCCTCGCTTTGTCGCGCTCGCTGCTGCTCGCCGCCTGCGCCATCCTGCTGATGCTCGTCGTCGCGGTGCCGCTCGGCGTCCTCGCTGCGCTCCGACGCGGAGGGCCCATCGATCTCGCCGCCGGATTCGTTTCCTATCTCGGCGTGTCCTTGCCCGAATTCGTGACCGGCACCTTGCTGCTCGTGCTGATGGCGGATCGGCTGCAATGGCTGCCGGCCACCGGCTATGTGCCGCTGACCGACAACCTCGCCGACGGGCTGCGCCACCTGGTGCTGCCGGCTCTCACCGTGTCCTTCATCCTCATCGCCCATGTGTCGCGCATGGTGCGCTCCGAGATGATCGATGTGCTGCATTCCGACTATATCCGCGCGGCGCGCCTACGAGGCCTCTCGAAAAGCGCCGTGCTGTTTCGCCATGCGCTTCGCAACGCCTTGCTGCCGGTGATCACCATCGCTGCGCTCGATATCGGCTATGTGCTCGGCGGCATCATCGTGGTGGAAGAGATCTTCGCTTTGCCCGGCATTGGCCGGGCCCTGATCGTCGCCATCGAGGCGCGGGATCTGCCGGCGATCCAGGCCGGCGCGCTGATCATGGCCGGCACC